>JAEWGL010000212.1 GCA_023388335.1 Pseudomonadota bacterium
GGAAAACCCAGCATGACTGATACCGCCTCCGCCATTCACCGCGTGAACCATGAGATCAAGCAACGCCGCCTACAGGTGCTCAGGGTCACTGACATCACGCCACGCATGCGACGCATCACTCTTGGCGGTCCCGAACTGCAAGGCTTCACCAGCCTGGGCAGCGATGACCACGTCAAGTTGTTGTTCGGCTGCACCCCGCAAGAGCAACTGGCCATCGATCAGCGCAACATGGGCCGCGACGGCGGCGCGCGCCCGACCATGCGTGAATACACGCCACGGCGCGTGGACTTGGCCACAGGCGAGCTGGACATCGACTTCGTTCTCCATGGCGACGGCCCCGCCTCGACTTGGGCTGCCCAGGCTGCACCTGGGCAGGTGCTGAACATCGCCGGCCCGCGGGCCTCGATGGTGGTGCCAGACATCTTCGACAGCTACCTGCTGGTCGGCGACGAAACCGCTATCCCGGCCATCGCCCGCCGTCTGCAGGAATTGCCGGCGGACCGCCAGGTGCTGGCCGTTATCGAGATCGAGGATGAACACGAGCGCCAGCCCCTGGACAGCCAGGCGCTGGTCGAGGTGATCTGGGTGGAGCGTCACCAGCAGGACGTGCTGGCGATCCTTGAGGCGCTGGCGCTCCCCGAAGGCAAGCTTTACACCTGGGTGGCCCTGGAAAAAAGCCTGACCCGCCAGGCCAAGGCCCTTTTGCTGGCCAAGGGCGCCAAGGAAGATGCCCTCAAGGCTGCCGCATACTGGCGCCTGGACAGCAGCGACGAAGACGAGTGATCGCGTTCAGGGCCGCGCCCTGGCGATTGCCAGGCGCCTGCCCTGCCAGCGATCCAGACCCAGCATCAGCAGGCCGATGGCGAAGAACCCACCCAGCACCGCCAGGGCATTGAGCATCACCTGGGCATAGCCCAGTTCGGCCACATCGATGAAGGGATAGGGATAGACCCCGATCACGTGGCCGCGCCACAGGGCGAAGGCGAAATACCCTGTCGGATACAACGCCCAGGCCAGTAGATGCCAGAGTCTCAGGTAGCCCCTGCCCACCCGGCACCACCAGTACACGGCGAACGACAACGGCATGACATCGTGCAGCAATTGGTCCGCCAGCCATTGCCAACCCTGGGGATGCCACAGGTGACGCAGCAGCAGGCTGTAGGCCACGGCGACCAGCAGGATGCTGGTCGCGATGCCCGAACTCACCGCTGGCGAGAGAAAGTAGCGCCTGGCGCGCCCTTCATGCCCGAACGCCGCATAGCTGAACACGGTAGCGACTAGGGTATTGCTCAGTACCGTGAAGTAACTGAAGAAATTCACCAGGCCACCGATCAGGCTCGCTTGTTCCTGCCAGCGCACCAGCAGTACCAGGTACAACTGGATGGCCAGCCCGCTCCAACCCAGCACCGCGGCGAGGGTCAACCAGGGGTGGCGTGGCATTCAGCCCACCCGCTGCAGCTTCACATACAACTGCTCGACCTTCTCACGTGCCCAAGGCGTCTTGCGCAGGAACGTCAGGCTCGACTTGATGCTCGGATCGCTCTTGAAGCAGCGGATATCGATGCGCTCGGCCAGCCCCTGCCAAGTGTAGTGCGCCACCAGTGCGGTGAGGATCTGCTCCAGGGTCACGCCATGCAGCGTGTTGTGTTGAGCCGTGCTCATGGGGGTACTCCGTGGGTGAAAGCCGGCACCTTACATCAATAAGGGGCAGTTAGCTGGGGCATGCTGCACGTCGGACACTCGTTGGCGCCAAGACAGGCCTCTGCGCGGACCAGCCCGCCTCGGATCGAGTTGGCTTGCCCGGCGCACTGAACCACTGCAATCGGCCACAGCGGTTGTAAATCCTATTAAAGAAGAACCTCTAGCCAATCCCCAGGCGTTTGTGATGCACTATTTATGTTATGTTGTAACATTACATAGGCATTACCAAGGAAGTTCACCGCTCATGCGCACCCTGCCCTTTCACCTCTCACCCCTTGCCCTCGCCCTGTGGCTGGCCTCTTCGCCCAGCCATGCCGTCGAGCTGCAACCTCAAGTGATCACCGCCAACCCGTTGGGCAACAGCCAACTGGCCACACCCAGTACCGTTCTGGAGGGCGATGACCTGCTGCACAACCAGCAAGGCAGCCTCGGCGAGACCCTGAACAAACAGCCAGGCGTCGCCTCGACCTGGTTCGGCCCCGGCGCGAGCCGGCCAGTGATCCGTGGCCTGGATGGCGACCGGATTCGTATCCTGCGCAACGGTGTCGGCGCCCTGGATGCCTCGTCGCTGTCCTATGACCACGCTGTGCCGCTGGACCCGGCGACGGTCGAGCGCATCGAGATCGTGCGCGGGCCGGCCGCCCTGCTCTATGGCGGCAATGCCATCGGCGGGGTGGTCAACAGCTTCGACAATCGCATCCCCACGTCGCCCATCGACGGCATCCAGGGCGCGGGCGAACTGCGCTACGGCGGTGCCGACACCACGCGCAGCAGTGCCGGCAAACTCGAAGCCGGTGACGGTACCTTCGCCCTGCACCTGGACGCCAACAGCCGGCAGTTCAACGATCTGCGCATCCCCGGCTACGCCCGCAGCGCGAAGGTCCGGGATGCCGACGAGCCCGGCAGCCGCCATCGCCTGGACAACAGCGACGGCCGTCAGGACGGCGGTGCCGTCGGTGGCGCCTACCACTGGGAGCATGGTTATGCCGGCTTGTCGTACGGGCGCTACGACAGCAATTACGGCTCGGTGGCAGAGCCCGGCGTACGTCTGGACATGCAACAGGACCACTACGCCTTCGCCTCCGAAGTGCGTGACCTCGCCGGCCCTTTTAGCTCGGTCAAGTTCGATGCGGGCTACACCGACTACCAACACCGAGAGATCGAGGGCGGCGAGGTGCATACCACCTTCAAGAACAAAGGCTACGAAGCGCGCGTCGAGGCCCGCCATCAGCCGCTCGGCCCCGTTGAGGGCGTGATCGGCGCGCAAGTCAGCCGCAACGAGTTCTCTGCCCTCGGCGAAGAGGCCTTCGTGCCGCAGACCGATACCGATAGCCTGGCGCTGTTCATGCTTGAGCAGTGGCAGGCCACCGAGCGCCTGAACCTGAGCCTGGGCGCGCGTCTGGAACACGTGCGCATCGATCCGGATGCCAAGGGCGACGAGCGCTTCGCCGCGGCCGACAGCGCCAGCAGCTTCACCGCCGCCAGCCTGTCATCGGGCGCGGTGTACCAGCTCACGCCGATCTGGTCGCTGGCGGCGAGCCTGGGCTACACCGAACGCGCGCCCACCTTCTACGAGCTGTATGCCAATGGCGCCCACGTGGCCACCGGAGCCTACGAAGTGGGCGACCCAGGACTGAACAAGGAAAAAGCCCTCTCCGGTGACCTGGCCCTGCGCTTCGACAACGATACGCACAAGGGCAGCGTCGGCGTGTTCTATAGCCACTTTCGCAATTACATCGGCCTGATCGGCAGCGGCAACCTGCGCGAAGGTCATGATCATGACGATCACGATCACGATCACGATCACGACCATGGCGATATCCCCGAGTACCTCTACCAAGGGGTGCGCGCACGCTTCTATGGCATTGAGGCCCAGGACCGCTGGCAGCTGGCACAGAACGGCTATGGCAGCTTTGCCCTGGAGCTTTCTGGCGACTACACCCGGGCCAAGAACCTCGACACCGGCGAAGACCTGCCGCGCATCGCGCCGCTGCGGCTGAACAGTGGCTTGGTCTGGTCGCTTGACCGTTGGCAGGCGCGCGTCGATGTCCAGCACGCTGCAGCCCAGCATCGCAAGCCGGCCAATGAAACCCGCACCGACGGCTACACCACCCTGGGCGCCAGCGTGGGCTACCGCTTCGACGTCGGCCAGAGTCAGTGGCTGGCCTTTGTTCGTGGCGAGAACCTGACCGACCAGACCGTGCGTTATGCCAGTTCCATCCTGCGCGACATTGCCCCGGCGCCGGGGCGCAGCATCGAGGTTGGCTTGCGCACCTCGTTCTGACCTGTGCCGTTGCCGGATTGTTACCAATCCGGCAACGATGACCTGTGACAATTTGTCTTTTTTTCTTACAACTTCATCTATATCCTCCCCACCGCACGCTGAAACGCTTCAGTCAGGCCCTCTCCGTCATGCTTTTCCATTGATGAGCCGCGCTCCTCGATGCGCTTGCCGTTTGTCCATAATCAGAAGATAGCGCTATCCCATGCTCCGATTCCCCCTTTACCGCTTGCCTCTCCTTACCTGCGCAGCGCTGTTCGCCGACCTGCCAGCCAGCGTCGGCGCGGCAGAAATGTTCGCCAATGACTCACCCTGGATGCTCGGTGACTGGGGCGGCACCCGCAGCGAGCTACGGGAGAAAGGCTATGACTTCACCCTTGGCTACACCGGTGAAATGGGCAGTAACCTCATGGGCGGCTTTGACCACGACAGCACTGCGCGCTACAGCGACCAATTCACCTTCGCCAGCCACCTAGACCTGCAGAAGATCCTCGGCTGGGACGACGCCGAGTTCCAGCTGAGCGTCACCGAGCGCCACGGCAACAACATCAGCAACGACCGCATCAACGACCCGCGTGTCGGTGGCTTCACCTCGGCCCAGGAAGTCTGGGGCCGTGGCCAGACCTGGCGTCTGACGCAGTTGTGGATCAAGCAGAAATACTTCGATGGCGCGCTGGACGTGAAATTTGGCCGTTTCGGTGAAGGCGAGGACTTCAACAGCTTCCCTTGCGATTTTCAGAACCTGGCGTTCTGCGGCTCGCAAGTCGGCAACTGGGTGGGCGGCATCTGGTACAACTGGCCAGTCAGCCAGTGGGCACTGCGGGTCAGGTACAACCTGCGCGAGGACCTCTATGCCCAGGTGGGAGTGTTCGAGCAGAACCCCTCCAACCTTGAGACCGGCAATGGCTTCAAGCTCAGCGGCAGCGGCACCCAAGGGGCGCTGATGCCGATTGAACTGGTATGGATGCCGCAGGTCTTTGGCTTGGAGGGGGAATATCGCGCCGGGTACTACTACAGTAATGCCAAGGCACAAGATGTTTACAAGGACAGCAACGGCCAATCGGCGGCGCTCAGCGGCCAGGCGTATCGCAGCAGTTCCAGCAAGCATGGCTTCTGGCTCGGCGCCCAGCAGCAGGTGACCTCCCAGGCGTCGGACCACACCCGTGGTCTGAGCCTGTTCGCCAATGCCACGGTGCATGACAAGAAGACCAATGCCATCGACAACTATGTTCAAGCAGGTGTGGTGTACAAGGGGCCCTTCGATGCCCGCGCCAAGGACGACATCGGCTTCGCCCTGGCACGCGTGCATGTCAATCCCGCCTACCGCAAGAACGCCCGGCTGGCCAACCAGGCCAACGGCCTGGACGACTACGAAAACCCCGCCTTCCTGCCACTCCAGGACACCGAGTACAGCGCCGAGCTGTACTACGGCATTCACCTGTCCGACTGGCTTACCGTGCGGCCGAACCTGCAGTACATCCGCCATCCGGGCGGGGTGTCGCGGGTCGATGACGCGCTGATCGGCGGACTGAAGATCCAGAGCACTTTCTAACCCACACTTAGACCCTACGGAGAACCTACGATGAGCACTGAAAGTGCCAAGAATGGAACCCGCTGGCTGCCGCGCCTGATTGGCGTGCTGCTGTTGCTGATGGGGCTGGCCTTGCTGGCCGGCGGCATCAAGCTCAGCCAGCTTGGCGGTTCGCTGTATTACCTGATCGCCGGGATAGGCTTCGCCTTGTCCGGCATCCTGCTGCTGGCCCAGCGTCGCATCGGCCTGGGCCTGTACGGCCTGGTGCTGATCGCCAGCACGGTCTGGGCGCTGTGGGAAGTCGGCCTGGACTGGTGGCAACTGGTTCCGCGCCTGGCTATCTGGTTCGCCATCGGCGTGGTTCTGCTGCTGCCTTGGGCCACCCGCTCGCTGACCGGCCCATCGGCACGCGCCAACCTTGGCCTGCTGGGCCTGGGCGTGGTGCTGTCAGGGGCCACGGCCATCGCCAGCCAGTTCACCACCCCTGGCGAGATCCAGGGCGAAATAGGCCGCGATAGCAGTGAAATGGCCAGCGCCGCACCGTCCATGCCGGACGGCGAGTGGCACGCTTACGGGCGTACCGAGCACGGTGACCGTTATTCACCGCTGCGCCAGATCACCGCGCAGAATGCCTACCGGCTGGAAGAGGCCTGGCGCATCCGCACGGGCGATCTACCGACCGATGACGACCCGATCGAGCTGACCAACCAGAACACCCCGCTGAAGGTCAACGGCATGCTCTATGCCTGCACCGCCCACAGCAAGGTACTGGCCCTGGACCCGGACACCGGCAAGGAAATCTGGCGCTTCGACCCGCAGGTCAAGAGCCCGGTCGGCTTCAAGGGCTTTGCCCACATGACCTGTCGCGGTGTCTCGTACTATGACGAGAACAACTATGTCAGCCGCGATGGCAGCCCGGCACCGAAGATCTCCGAATCCGGTAAGGCCGTCGCCCAGACGTGCCCACGCCGCCTTTACCTGCCCACCGCCGATGCCCGGCTGATCGCGCTCAATGCCGACACCGGCAAGGTCTGCGAAGGCTTCGCCAACCAGGGCGTGATCGACCTGTCCACCGGCATCGGCCCGTTCACCCCAGGTGGCTACTACTCCACCTCCCCCGCGGCAATCACCCGCGACCTGGTGATTATCGGCGGCCACGTCACCGACAACGAGTCGACCAACGAACCGTCCGGCGTGATCCGCGCGTACGATGTCCACGATGGCCGGCTGGTGTGGAACTGGGACAGCAACAACCCGGACGACACCGCCCCCCTGGCGCCGGGCAAGACCTACAGCCGCAACTCGGCGAACATGTGGTCGCTGGCCAGCGTCGACGAAGACCTGGGCATGGTCTACTTGCCCTTGGGCAACCAGACCCCTGACCAGTGGGGCGCCGACCGCACCCCAGGCGCAGAGAAGTTCAGCGCCGGTATCGTCGCCCTGGACCTGGCAACCGGCAAGGTGCGCTGGAACTACCAGTTCACCCACCACGACCTCTGGGACATGGACGTCGGCAGCCAGCCGACACTGGTCCACCTGAAGACCGATGATGGCATCAAGCCAGCGCTGATCGCCCCGACCAAGCAGGGCAGCCTGTACGTGCTCGACCGTCGCGACGGCACGCCGATCGTGCCGATCCGCGAGATTCCAGCCCCGCAAGGCGCGGTCAAGGGCGACCGTACCGCGCCAACCCAGGCGCGCTCGGACCTCAACCTGCTGGGGCCGGACTTGACCGAACAGGCCATGTGGGGCGCCACGCCGTTCGACCAGATGCTGTGCCGCATCCAGTTCCGCGAACTGCGCTACGAAGGCCAGTACACTCCGCCGTCCGAGCAGGGCAGCCTGATCTACCCAGGTAACGTCGGTGTCTTCAACTGGGGTAGCGTGTCGGTCGACCCGGTGCGCCAACTGCTGTTCACCTCGCCCAACTACATGGCCTTCGTCTCCAAGATGGTGCCGCGCGAGCAGGTCGCCGCGGGCAGCAAGCGCGAGAGCGAGACCAGCGGCGTGCAGCCCAACACCGGTGCGCCATACGCGGTAAGCATGTACCCGTTCATGTCGCCGCTGGGCGTGCCATGCCAAGCACCGGCCTGGGGCTACGTGGCCGCGATCGACCTCTTCACCAACAAAGTGGTGTGGAAGCACAAGAACGGCACCACCCGCGACAGCACCCCAGTGCCGATCGGCCTGCCGGTCGGTGTGCCAAGCATGGGCGGCTCCATCGTCACCGCAGGTGGCGTAGGCTTCCTCAGCGGCACCCTGGACCAGTACCTGCGCGCCTATGACACCAACAACGGCAAGGAGCTGTGGAAGGCCCGCCTGCCGGCTGGCGGCCAGGCCACGCCGATGACCTACACCGGCAAGGACGGCAAGCAGTACGTGCTGGTCACCGCCGGTGGCCATGGCTCGCTCGGCACCAAGATGGGCGATTACATCATCGCTTACAAATTGGCTGAGTAAGTCATCAGCTGCAAGCTGCAAGATAAAGCTGGACCGCGTACGTTCCTGCTCTTTCTTGCAGCTTGCAGCTTGAGGCGAAGCGCCTTGCCGCTGCAATGGGTTGAAACCCACAGCCGTCTGCCCCATCTAAGCACCATAGCCAATTGCGCAGGTGCCCCATGAACGACCAGCAGGATCTCCCGGAACATCCCGACGACCAGAGTGAAGTCGAACACCTCGAAGCCGACGCGATGGCCGGCCACAACCTTGCCCTGCCTGGCCAGCAACTGCCGGACAAGGTCTATGTGATCCCGATCCATAACCGCCCGTTCTTCCCGGCCCAAGTCTTGCCGGTGATCGTCAACGAGGAGCCTTGGGCCGAGACCCTGGACCTGGTAGCCAAGGACCCGCACCACTCGTTGGCACTGTTCTTCATGGACACCCCGCCGGAAGACCACCGTCACTTCGACACCTCGGCCCTGCCGCTGTACGGCACGCTGGTCAAGGTGCACCACGCCAGCCGCGAGAACGGCAAGCTGCAATTCGTCGCCCAGGGCCTGACCCGCGTGCGCATCCGCACCTGGCTCAAGCACCACCGCCCGCCCTACCTGGTCGAGGTCGAATACCCGCGCCAACCGCCTGATCCGACCGACGAGGTCAAGGCCTATGGCATGGCCCTGATCAACGCGATCAAGGAACTGCTGCCGCTCAACCCGCTGTACAGCGAAGAGCTCAAGAACTACCTGAACCGCTTCAGTCCCAACGACCCTTCACCCCTTACCGACTTCGCCGCCGCGTTGACCTCGGCCACCGGCAACCAGTTGCAGGAAGTGCTCGACTGCGTGCCCATGCTCAAGCGCATGGAAAAGGTCCTGCCAATGCTGCGCAAGGAAGTCGAGGTGGCGCGGTTGCAGAACGAGATCTCGGCCGAAGTGAACCGCCAGATCGGTGAACACCAGCGTGAGTTCTTCCTCAAGGAGCAGCTCAAGGTCATTCAGCAGGAGCTGGGACTGACCAAGGACGACCGCAGCGCCGACCTGGAACAGTTCAAGCAGCGCCTGAACGGCAAGACCCTGTCGCCTGCGGCGCAAAAGCGCATCGACGAGGAGATGGGCAAGCTGGCCATCCTGGAGACCGGCTCGCCCGAGTACGCCGTCACCCGCAACTACCTGGAATGGGCTACCGCCCTGCCCTGGGGCGTGTATGGCGAGGACAAGCTGAACCTCAAGCACGCACGCAAGATCCTCGACCAGCACCATGCCGGGCTCGATGACATCAAGGAGCGCATCCTTGAGTTCCTCGCCGTGGGCGCCTGGAAGGGCGAGATCAGCGGCTCCATCGTCCTGCTGGTCGGCCCGCCGGGAGTGGGCAAGACCAGCATCGGCAAGTCCATCGCCGAATCCCTGGGGCGCCCGTTCTACCGCTTCAGCGTCGGCGGCATGCGCGACGAGGCCGAGATCAAGGGCCATCGCCGCACCTACATTGGCGCCCAGCCGGGCAAGCTGGTGCAGGCGCTCAAGGACGTCGAAGTGATGAATCCAGTGATCATGCTCGACGAGATCGACAAGATGGGCCAGAGCTACCAGGGCGATCCTGCCTCTGCGCTGCTGGAGACCCTGGACCCTGAGCAGAACGTCGACTTCCTCGACCATTACCTGGACCTGCGCCTGGACCTGTCCAAGGTGCTGTTCGTCTGCACTGCCAATACCCTGGATTCAATCCCAGGCCCCCTGCTCGACCGCATGGAGGTGATTCGCCTGTCTGGCTACATCACCGAAGAAAAGCTCGCCATCGCCAAACGTCACCTGTGGCCCAAGCAGCTGGCCAAGGCCGGCGTGGCCAAGTCGAGCCTGAGCATCAGCGACAGCGCCCTGCGCACGGTGATCGAAGGCTATGCCCGCGAGGCGGGTGTGCGCCAGCTCGAAAAACAGCTGGGCAAGCTGGTGCGCAAGGCGGTGGTCAAGCTGCTGGAAGACCCTCAGGCGAAGTTGAAGATCGGTACCAAGGACCTCGAAGCCGCGCTGGGCATACCGGTGTTCCGCAGCGAACAGGTCCTGGCCGGCAAGGGCGTGATCACCGGCCTCGCCTGGACCAGCATGGGCGGTGCCACTCTGCCGATCGAGGCCACCCGTATCCACACCCTCAACCGCGGCTTCAAGCTGACGGGTAAGCTGTGCGACGTGATGAAGGAGTCCGCCGAGATCGCCTACAGCTACGTCAGCGCCAATCTCAAGCAATACGGGGGCGACCCGGGTTTCTTCAACGAAGCGTTCATTCACCTGCACGTGCCGGAAGGCGCCACGCCCAAGGACGGCCCGAGCGCCGGCGTGACCATGGCCAGCGCCCTGCTGTCGCTGGCCCGTGACCAGGTACCCAAGAAAGGTGTGGCCATGACCGGCGAACTGACGTTGACCGGGCAGGTCCTGCCCATTGGCGGGGTACGTGAGAAAGTTATCGCCGCGCGTCGGCAGAAGATCTTCGAACTGATCCTGCCAGAGGCCAACCGGGGCGATTTCGAGGAGCTGCCGGAGTATCTGAAGGAGGGGCTGACCGTGCACTTCGCCAAGCGCTTCAACGACGTGGCGAAAGTTCTGTTCTAAATCAGGCATGAGGCACCGGCTGCTCCAGGTAGGAGCGCCCGTGCCGTAATGGAGGCGTTGTTCAGCTTCGGTTATGCTCAGGCGTCGCCCACTTCCGGAGCCATCATGACCGCTGCCCGTCTGCTCGTTCCCCTGAGCTTCCTACTCGCCGCTTGCGCCCAGCAGCCACGGCACAACGTCGACATGCAAGACCAGGAGGACTGCCCTGTGCAGTTGCAGGTCGGGCAGACCTTGACCCTCAGCTTGCCGAGCAACCCAACCACCGGCTATCGCTGGCTGGTACAGAATCCGGCGTCGGATATCCTTAGGGTCCTGGGGCCGGAGGTGTACAGCCAGCCCGAAGAAGCCGGTTTGGTGGGAAGCGCTGGCATCTCCACCTGGCGCTTGTTGACCAAGGCCCCAGGTGAAGGTCACTTGGTCTTGGTCTACCAGCAGCCGTGGGCACCGCAAGTGAGGCCTGTGCAGACTTTCGATTGCAAAATCATCGTGCGCTGAGGCATTAGGCGTTCTCGTAACTGCGCTCCACTGCCAGCATGTAGTCACACAGCTCTTCCAAGGAGATGATTACAGCCTCTACACTTTTCAGTGAGCCCAGTGCCTGCGATCGCGAATACCACTCCTGTTCGACCTTGTGAACCTGCTCCAACCATTGGCCCTTCATAAGCTTCAGTCCCGCGAGCGCCTTGTTCGATGCCAGCTCATTCTGGACCATCTGCGAAGCGCGCTTGAGGCGCGCCAGTTCACCTCTTGATTCATCGATCTGCTGGTCGAGCCTGGAGCGCGCCTTGAGCAAGTCATTGAATTTGCGCCCGCCTTCCAGCACCTCGGCATGGCTTTCCAGTTTACGCGCAGCGGCCTTGAGCAGATCCGCATTGATCCTGGGGTCGGTGACCGTCTTGAGCGCAAGATCGATTTCTTCTGCGCTGGGTATCAAGCCTTTGAAGACCTTGCTGACACTGGGCGTCTCGAATGCTGTGATGACCTGATTGAGATCAGCCCGACTTAGTGTAAGTCCCTCCAGCCGCTCATTGATTCTTTCGATCTCCCCAGTGAGTTCGCTCGCATGGGTTTCCAGTGACGCCACCAGGTTTCCCAGGTCCGGTAGGGAAAATTGCTTCCCCCGTAGCGTTTGCTGCGTCAGCTTCCCAAGCATCTGTTGCTGTTGCACTACCACAGCATCGACCCTGGTCTTTCGTAACTGGTCATCGGTGAAGCGTGTGAAGTCACGTCCCTGCAACAAAGCGATACCCTCCACCACTGCTTCGCGCGTCGCGCGTTCCACGCTGTAGAGCAGATCCTTCCAATCCAGCAGGCTTTGCTGGGCGGCGGGCAGGACATAAGCTTGATACTCATCAATCAAATCGAACATCTGTCGCTGAAGCTTTTTCATCAATGCGAAATCTGGAATGACACTTCCCATTTCGACAACGTCCTTGTTAGACATCGTTATACTCCTCAAGCAATCCATTAAATAAATCCGACAACTGATGGGAAATATTCCCTATTCTTTCCCAAGGTTTAATAACCTCGGAAAAGTCCTGCACAAATGAGTCTACGTCGCGACTCGACCCGAGCTGCGTGGACTCGCTTATTGAGGACTTCGCATAGCTATGCAGGAACAACCAGACATCAGCCAGTCTTTTCGCCGCAACCGAAACGTCCTTGCTCCTGAACTCAAGGTCGCGGATTGTGGTATGTATGTTTTCAAAGTTCTGTTTCGCAGGGGCAACCCGGCCCAGCTCATCCGCCAACTTCCGGCGTTTTTCAATCAGCGCATTCTTGCTCGCGCGGATCTCTTCCGCCTTGTGGCCAAATACGCCACCGGTGACGATCAACCCCACGGGTCCAAGCAGCAATCCGGTAAACGCATAACCTACATTTGCATCGTAGTCACGTTTCAGCTCCGCTATCTGGGTATCCAGTTCGTCCAGTACGGTCCTCAGATCAGCGACACTCGACTCGCCCAGTTTTTCATCTATGTGCTGCAACAGGTTCTTCATTCGCGGCCTGAGTTCACGGCCAATCTCGCGGCTAAACCATTCCGCTCGGCTGTCGACATCGGCAATACGCGCATTGGTACCCTCGATTTCCTTGAGCAGCCCAGTGAGCCCTTTCTCGATGGTTGCGCTCAGTTGAAGTCGCTCACTCCCAGACAGCTCATAGGAAACGAAATCAATCCCCTGAGCTGACTTTTGCTGCGCGATGCTGACAAACACGTCGCTGCTTTCAAGCTTTTCCAGTAATGAGGCACCGCGCTTCACCAGCGCATCGGCAAACAGCTCGAGTTGCGGGCCTAGCTCCTTTATCTGGCGCTCCAGCTTTTCCCATTCATCCACATGTCTGTGTAACGCTTCGTACAGGCTGTACACCCGCGTGACGTCCATTTTCAGCGTCTCAAAGTCCGCCAATTTTTTGATGTCTTCCTGGTTGCGTGGTAACGCCTGCACCGTGTTCGCATAGCGCCTGAGCGACTTCAAGTTCTCCACGGTGAGCAACGTTCCCACTTGCTGGTGCTCGGCCCGGTTGCTTATGAATTCAAAGTATTGCTGAGGCAGTTTTTTTACTTTTACCTTGATATCAAGTTCATCGACCGGCATACCAGTCGCTTCTGGCAGCATTTTATCCTGCACGGTTACCATCAAAGTTTCCTCTCATCAGCTTACTAGCGAAGTGCTGAAAAGAGAGTACGGGGGCGTTGCGAGGATAGAAGTCATCTGCACGGCCTGGGCCAAGTACGAATCATCGCAAATGTTTGACCGTTCGCTCTGTCCATGAAGCATTGCCATGGTTAGAACCTTTGCCGTTAGTTAAACTGCGTCACCGTTTCATCCGTATCGAGCCCACCGTGATCCAAGACCCCGACCGCCTATTCGCCCAGCCCCTGGAGCAGGTGCCTGATTTCGTCTTCAACGAGGACGTGGTGCAGGTGTTCCCGGACATGATCAAGCGCTCGGTACCGGGCTATCCGACCATCGTCGAGAACCTCGGCGTGCTGGCGGCGCAATTCGCCCAGCCGGGAACGGCCCTGTACGACCTGGGCAGCTCACTGGGTGCAGTGAGCCAGGCGTTGCGCCGACACGTGCGCAGCGACGGTTGCCATGTGATCGCGGTGGACAACTCCGCGGCCATGGTCGAGCGCTGTCGGCAGTACCTCACCGCCCAGGACTCGATGTTCCAGGAGCTGCTACCGGTACAAGTGATCGAGGCCGACATCCTGGCACTGCCGTTCGAGCCGGCGTCGGTGGTGGCGATGAACTTCACCCTGCAGTTCATCGCCCCCGAGCAGCGTCTGGCGTTGCTCAGCCGTATCCGCCAGGCGTTGCTGCCGGGCGGTGCGCTGATTCTCTCGGAGAAGCTGTGCTTCGAGGATGACCAGGAGCAGGCGTTGCTCACCGAACTGCACCTGGGCTTCAAGCGCGCCAATGGCTATAGCGAACTGGAGATTGCCCAGAAACGCAGCGCCATCGAGAACGTGATGAAGCCCGATAGCCTGCAGACCCACCGCGAGCGCCTGCACGCCGCCGGATTCTCCAAGGTCGTGCCTTGGTTCCAATGCCTTAACTTTGCCTCGTTGATAGCCCTGCCATGATCGATCTGTCTCCTCTGGTCCGCCGCCTGGCGGGCACGTCTCTGGCTTCCTGGTCGCAAGGTCTGCAAGCGCAACTCGACGCCAAGCTGGAAAAAGGCCACGGTGACCTCGAGCGCTGGCAGAGTGCCTTGGACGCCCTGCCCGCGCTGCAGCCTAGCAAAGTCGACCTGGTCGATGGCCTGCACCTGGACTGCGACTGCGATGACGCGACCCGCGCGCAGATGCGCCAGGCGCTGATGGGCCTGTCGCCCTGGCGCAAGGGGCCGTTCGACCTGTTTGGGGTACATGTGGACACCGAATGGCGCTCGGACTGGAAATGGTCGCGGGTCAGCCCGCACCTGGACCTTGCCGGCAAGCGCGTGCTGGATGTCGGCTGCGGCAATGGCTACTACCAGTGGCGCATGCTCGGGGCCGGGGCCGAAATGGTCATCGGCGTCGATCCGAACTGGCTGTTCTTCTGCCAGTTCCAGGCGGTGCAGCGCTACTTGCCTGACCTTGCGGCCTGGCACCTGCCCTTTGCCCTTGAGGACCTGCCGGCCAATCTCGAAGGCTTCGACACCGTATTCTCCATGGGCGTGTTCTACCACCGCCGCTCGCCCATCGAGCACCTGCTCGCGCTCAAGGACTGCCTGGTCAAGGGTGGCGAACTGGTATTGGAGACCCTGGTCATCGAAGGCGACGAACAGCAGGTGCTGGTACCGGAGGACCGCTATGCGCAGATGCGCAACGTCTGGTTCCTGCCCTCGGTGCCAGCGCTGGAGCGGTGGCTGCGCCGTGCTGGGTTCCGTGATGTGCGTTGCGTGGATGTCAGCGTCACCAGCGTCGAGGAGCAGCGCGGCACCGACTGGATGCGCTACCAGTCGCTCAGCGACTTCCTCGACCCGAACGACCACAGCCGCACCCTCGAAGGTCTGCCCGCGCCTCGCAGGGCGACCTTGGTGGCGCGTAAATAACCTGAATCGCCGGTAATGCGGGGCGCCAAGCGCCCCGAAAGCCTCAGCGCGAGCTGGCGGCCTCGATCAGCGCCTTCATCTCTGCCACCGCCGCCTTGAAGCCGACGAACAGTGCATGGGCAACCAGGGCGTGGCCGATGTTCAGTTCGTTGATGCCCTTGATCGCCGCTACTGCCTGGACGTTGTGATAGTGCAGGCCATGGCCGGCGTTGACGATCAGGCCCTGGCCCACTCCGAACGCGACACCGTCGACGATGCGCTTGAGCTCTTCGGCCACCTCGGTCGGCGTCTGCGCATCGGCATAACGGCCAGTGTGCAGCTCGATGGCGGGCGCGCCGACCCGCCGCGAGGCCTCGATCTGGCGCTCGTCGGCGTCGATGAACAACGAGACCTCTGCACCAGTACGCGACAGACGCTCTACCGCCGCCTTGATCCGCGCCTCCTGGCCAGCCACGTCCAGACCGCCTTCGGTGGTCAGTTCCTGGCGGGTTTCAGGAACCAGGCAGATGTGCGCAGGACGGATCTGCTCGGCAAAGGCCATCATCTGCTCGGTAACGCCCATCTCGAAGTTCATGCGTGTTTGCAGCACGTCCTTGAGCAGTAGCACGTCGCGCTCCTGGATATGCCGGCGGTCTTCGCGCAGGTGCACGGTAATGCCGTCGGCCCCCGCCTCCTCGGCGTCCAGGGCGGCCTTGACCGGATCGGGATAGCGGGTGCCCCGGGCCTGGCGCAGGGTCGCCACGTGATCGATGTTGACGCCGAGAAGCATGCGGTTGCTGTGAGTCACGAATGGGCTCTCCTGAAGATTTAGCCCGACAGCATACGACGTGCTCAGCGCTTGCGAAACAGTTCCCGGCTGACCAGTGGTTTGGCTCCCAGGTGCACAGCCAGCGCTTGGCGCATCAACCGCTTGGCAGCCATCAAGGCGCCTGGTGCCTCCCAATGCGCCTCGGCCAGGGCGAGCAGCTCGGCGCCGTTGAACAGCCCAGGCTGGAACAGGTATACCCGCTCCAGCCCCGCATCCACCTGCAGGCGGTACAGGCCATCAGCGACCAGGGGTTCGTCGTTGATATCGCGGTCCAGGGCAAAGGCGTAGCCCAACTCGTCCAGCAGCCGCCATTCGAACGCTCGTAGCAGCGGCTCCAGTGGCCGGCCGGCGGCCAGAGCCTGCAAGGTCAAGGCATAGTGCTCGAACAACGCTGGCTGCGGATCTTCAGCCGGCAACAGGCGCATCAGCAGCTCATTGAGGTACAAGCCGCTGAACAGCGCGTCGCCATGCAGCCAGGCCGCCAGGCCAAGGCCGTCCAGACGGCCAACGTTCTTCAATTCGCCACGCCCGCGCAGCTCGATTTCCAGGGGCACGAACGGTCGCACCAGGCTGCCGCCCTTGCCACGGGCACGGCGCAGCACGGCACGCACGCGACCTTGCGGGGTGAGAAAGTCCACCAGGGCGCTGGTTTCACGGTAGGCACGGCTATGCAGCACGTACGCAGGCTGGCCGACGGGTTGTTCCATGGGGATCGCCTGGAGGCAAAGCGGCCCGCGCGAAGGGCGGGCCGCCGAAGGGTTACAGGTCGCCGTAGCCCAATGAACGCAGGGCGCGCTCGTCGTCGGACCAGCCGCCTTTGACCTTGACCCAGAGGTTGAGCATCACCTTGGCGTCGAACAGCAGTTCCATGTCCTTGCGCGCCTCGGAGCCGATACGCTTGATACGCTCGCCCTTGTCGCCAATGATGATCTTCTTCTGGCCGTCGCGCTCGACCAGGATCAGCGCATGGATATGCAGCACCGCGCCCTGCTGCTTGAATTCCTCGATCTCCACGGTGATCTGGTACGGAAGCTCCGCGCCGAGCTGGCGCATGATCTTCTCGCGGACCAGTTCGGCGGCCAGGAAACGGCTGCTGCGGTCAGTGATCTGGTCTTCCGGGAAGAAGTGCTCGTTCTCGGGCAGGTGCTTGGCGATCAGGCCTTCGAGCGCTTCGAGGTTGTGCCCCTGCTGTGCGGAGATCGGCACGATCTCGGCGTTCGGCAGTTGCTCCTGGAGCCACTTGAGGTGTGGGATCAGTTCGGCCTTTTCCTCGATCCGATCGGTCTTGTTGATCGCCAGGATGACCGGCCCCTGGACATATTGCACCCGCTCCAGGACCAGCTGGTCCTCATCGGTCCAACGGGTACGGTCGACCACGAAGATGACCACGTCGACGTCCTTCAGGGCAGCCGAGGCGGTGCGGTTCATGTAGCGGTTGAGAGCCTTCTCGTTACCCTTGTGCATGCCCGGTGTGTCAACGTAGATCGCTTGGATCTCGCCTTCGGTCTTGATGCCGAGCATGTTGTGGCGGGTGGTCTGTGGCTTGCGCGAGGTGATCGCCAGCTTCTGGCCGAGGATATGGTTGAGCAGCGTCGACTTGCCCACGTTCGGACGGCCAACGATGGCCACATAGCCGCAGCGGGTCGGATTGCTATCAGTCATTGCCATTCTCCACGCCCAGGGCGATCAATGCAGCAGCAGCGGCAACTTGCTCGGCGATACGCCGGCTCACGCCCTGACCACGGCTTTTCTTGTTCAGCAGGGTCACTTCGCACTCGACGAAGAAGGTCCGGCAATGGGGTTCACCCTGGATATCCACCACTTCGTAACGCGGCAGCTCGCAGGCACGCGACTGCAGAAACTCCTGCAGGCGGGTCTTCGGGTCCTTGTTGGTGTCGACCAGGGTCAGGCTCTCGAACTCACCGGCCAGCCAGGCGAGGATACGCTCGCGGGCGGTCTGCATGTCGGCGTCCAGGTAGATCGCGCCGATCAGCGCCTCGAGGGCGTCGGCGAGGATCGACTCACGACGAAAGCCCCCGCTCTTGAGTTCGCCCGAGCCCAGGCGCAGGTACTCGCCCAGATCGAAACCGCGGGCTAGCACGGCCAGGGTCTCGCCCTTGACCAGGCGGGCGCGCAAGCGCGACAACTGGCCCTCGCGGGCCTGCGGGAAACGCTCGAAGAGTGCCTCGCCGACCACGAAGTTGAGGATGGCATCACCGAGAAATTCCAACCGTTCGTTGTTACGGCCGGCAAAGCTGCGGTGGGTCAGGGCCAGCAGCATCATGTCCTGGTTCTGGAAGGTATAGCCGAGCTTGCGCTCCAGGCGATTCAGGGAAACGCTCACAGTGCCCCCACCCGCTTGTCACGCTTGGTCAGTCGGCGTGGCGCCCCGCAGGGGGCGGCCATCGAAATCAACGCTCTATTCAAAACAAAATCCTGAAAGACTGTTTGGCTGTGCTCCATCACCAGCAAAGCGCGGCGCGATCGCCCGCTCCCTGAATACACAGCCTATGTCAGAAATGCATTCGGCGCTGTCTACGAGACAGCGCCGTTGGGGTATTACTGAATCAGGCCAACCCGCGACAGGTTCGGGAAGTGGCTGAGCTTGGGCTCGGGCCAGCTCATCCAGACGGCGAAGGCCTTGCCGACGATGTTGCGGTCCGGAACCATGCCATGCAGTGCCTTGGCAATGTTCGGATCGTCCCAGTAGCGGCTGTCGTTGGAGTTGTCGCGGTTGTCACCCATCATGAAGTAATGGCCGGCCGGTACGGTCCATTGCTGGTCCGGTGGCATGCGGTAACGGCTCATTTCCTTGCGGATCAGGTGCTCGGCGGCGCCGAGTTTTTCCTTGTACAGTTCGGCGCTGCCCAAGGTACCCGGCTCGGTGCCGACCAGCTGCTCGGCAACCGGCTGGCCATTGACGAACAGGCGCTTGTCGTTGGTATAGCGGATCAAGTCGCCCGGCAATCCAACTACACGCTTGATGTAGTTGACGTTCGGGTCGCTCGGATAGCGGAACACCATGACGTCCCCGCGCTGCGGGTCGCCCACTTCGATGATCTTCTTGTCGATCACCGGCAGGCGGATGCCATAGGAGAACTTGTTTACCAGGATGAAATCGCCCACTTCCAGGGTCGGCTTCATCGACCCTGACGGGATCTGGAACGGCTCCACCAGGAACGAGCGCAGCACCAGCACGATGAACAGCACCGGAAAGAACGACTTGCCGTACTCAACCAGCAGCGGTTCCTTGTTCAAGCGATCGACCACTGCCACCTCGGGCTGGCTGACGCTGCCCTGGTAGTTGGCGACCGCTGCCCGCCGGCGCGGGGCCAGGAACAACAGGTCGACCAGGGCCAACAGACCGCAGACAGCAACGGCGATGACTAGCAACAGCGGGAAATTTAGCGACATAGGACCTAACTATCCAACCTGAGCACGGCGAGGAAGGCTTCCTGCGGGATCTCCACATTGCCCACCTGTTTCATGCGTTTCTTACCGGCCTTCTGCTTCTCCAGCAGCTTGCGCTTACGGCTCACGTCGCCACCGTAGCATTTAGCCAGCACGTTCTTTCTGAGCGCCTTGACAGTGGTGCGCGCGACGATCTGCCCGCCAATGGCGGCCTGGATGGCCACATCGAACATCTGCCGAGGGATAAGCTCCTTCATCTTCTCGGTCAACGCGCGGCCTTTGTAGTGCGCGTTGTCACGGTGCACGATCAATGCCAGGGCATCGACCTTGTCGCCATTGATCAGCACATCGAGCTTGACCAGGTTGGCCGACTGATAGCGATCGAAATGATAGTCCAACGAGGCATAACCGCGGCTGGTTGACTTCAGACGGTCGAAGAAGTCGAGCACCACTTCGTTCATCGGCAGGTCGTAACGTACCTGCACCTGCGAGCCGAGGAACTGCATGTCGCGCTGTACGCCACGCTTTTCGATGCACAGGGTAATGACGTTGCCCAGGTGTTCCTGCGGCACCAGGATGTTGGCCGACACGATCGGCTCGCGGAAGTCCTCGACCGCCGAGACGTCCGGCAGCTTCGAGGGGTTGTCCACGTAGATGGTTTCGCCGGTCTTGAGCTTGACCTCGAAGATCACGCTTGGCGCGGTGGTGATCAGGTCCAGGTCGTATTCGCGCTCCAGGCGCTCCTGGATGATCTCCATGTGCAGCATGCCGAGGAAGCCGCAACGGAAGCCGAAGCCCAGGGCATCGGAGCTCTCTGGCAGGTACTGCAGCGACGAGTCGTTGAGGGTCAGCTTCTGCAGGGCGTCGCGGAAATCCTCGAAATCATCGGAGCTGACCGGGAACAGGCCCGCGTAGACCTGCGGCTGGATCTTCTTGAAGCCAGACAGCATCTCGACTTCGGGGGTCGTGCTGAGGGTCAGGGTGTCACCGACCGGCGCACCATGGATGTCCTTGATGCTGGCGATGATAAAGCCCACTTCGCCCGCCTTGAGGTCGACGGTCTGGGTGTGCTTGGGGGTGAACACGCCGACGCTGTCGACCAGGTGCACCTTGCCGGTGGACTTGACGAGGATCTTGTCGCCCTTCTTGACGCGGCCGTGGCGCACACGCACCAACGAGACCACGCCCAGGTAGTTGTCGAACCAGGAGTCGATGATCAGTGCCTGCAAGGGCGCCTCGATCTCGCCTTCAGGCGCGGGGATCGTCTGCACCAGGCGCTCGAGCACCTCATCGACGCCCATGCCGCTCTTGGCGCTGCAGGCCACGGCGTCGGTGGCATCGATGCCGATGATCTTCTCGATCTCGTCCTTGACGCGGTCCGGGTCGGCCTGGGGCAGGTCCATCTTGTTCAGCACGGGCATGACTTCCAGGCCCTGCTCGATGGCGGTATAGCAGTTGGCCACGGACTGGGCCTCGACACCCTGGCCGGCACCGACCACCAGCAGCGCGCCTTCACACGCCGCCAGGGAACGGCTGACTTCATAGGTGAAGTCGACGTGGCCGGGGGTATCGATGAAGTTCAGCTGGTAGGTCTTGCCGTCCTGGGCCTTGTAATGCAGCGTAACGCTGTGGGCCTTGATGGTGATCCCGCGTTCGCGTTCCAGGTCCATGGAGTCGAGGACCTGGGCTTCCATTTCGCGCGCCGACAGGCCACCGCACATCTGGATGAAACGGTCGGCCAGGGTCGACTTGCCATGGTCGATGTGGGCGATGATGGAGAAATTGCGGATATGACTCAAATCACTCACGGGTCAACACTCGAAAAGGCTGCGAGCCGGACGCCCGCCGAAAAATAGCCGGGAATTGTACCTCAACCTGAGGGGTTATGGGAGATTCCTGATGGGCTGTGTGGCCTCCCACAGCCTAATGGGCTAAGGGGCGATGGGATTGCATGATGGCCGCTGGCTGCATGGCACGACCAGGGGACAACCCGCAGCAATCAAAAAAAGGGCAGCCGAGGCCTAATGCCTGTCAGTTAACGATTCATCACCTTCCTTGGGGCCGCAAGGCGGCCCCAATTGGCTTAACTGACTGGCATTTAGCCGAGGCCGCCCTTTTCCTACCTCAATTGCAGCTTATTCAGCCAACTTGAAGGTGATGAAGCTCGCACGCCCCTGCCGCAGCACGCGCATGGACACCGAACGGTTCTTCGGCAGGTCCTTGGCGATCTCGGTGAACTGCTTGGCCGAGGCGATCGCCTGGTTGTTCAGGTGGCTGATGACGTCACCTGGACGCAGGCCGATCAACGCGGCAGGACCGTCCTGAACCTCCTTGATGATCACACCGCCCTTGAGCTCCAGGCTTTTCTTCTGTTCGGCGGTGAGGTCCGAGACGGACACGCCCAGGCGGTTGCTGCTGCGCTCGGCGCCACCGTCGGCACCGGCACCGATCTCCTGTTCTTCCTCCGGCAGCGCACCGATGGTGATGTCCAGGTTCTGACGCTTGCCGTTGCGGATGATCTCAAGCTTGGCCTTGCTACCGTCCTTGAGGCTGCCGACCAGGTGAGGCAGGTCGGCGGACATGACGATCGGTTGGCCATTCATGCTCAGGATCACGTCACCCACCTGCAGGCCCCCCTTGGCCGCTGGGCCCTCTTCGAGCACCTGGGCCACCAGGGCGCCGGCCGGCCTGTCCAGACCAAAGGATTCGGCCAGGTCCTTGTTGACCTCCTGGATCACCACGCCGAGCCAGCCGCGGCTGACCTTGCCGTCTTTCTTCAGCTGATTGGAGACGTCCAGGGCCACATCGATCGGGATGGCGAAGGACAGGCCCATGAAACCGCCGGAGCGGGTGAAGATCTGCGAGTTGATGCCCACCACCTCGCCATCCATGTTGAACAGCGGGCCGCCGGAGTTACCCGGGTTGATCGCCACGTCCGTCTGAATGAATGGCACGTAAGTGTCATTGGGAAGGGTACGTCCCTTGGCACTGACGATACCCTTGGTCACCGAGTGGTCAAAGCCGAACGGCGAGCCGATGGCCAGCACCCATTCGCCAACCTTGAGCTTCTCGGAGTCTCCCAGCTTGACGGTCGGCAGGTTCTTGCCTTCGACCTTGAGCAGGGCAACGTCGGTGCGCGGGTCGGTGCCGACCAGCTTGGCCTGCAGCTCGCTGCGGTCGGACAGGCGGACGATGATCTCGTCGGCGTCGGCCACCACGTGGTTGTTGGTCAGCACGTAGCCGTCATCGGAAATGATGAAGCCCGAACCGAGCGACTGCGCCTCACGCTGGCGGTCGCCTCGTGGCGAACGCGGCTGCTGTGGGAGGTTGCGCTCGAAGAACTCGCGGAACATCGGCGGTAACCCCTCCAGGTCAGGCATTTGCCCGGCGGCGATGCGGCGATCCGCAAGCTTCTGCTTGGTACTGATGTTCACCACGGCAGGCGAGGCCTGCTCGACCAGGGTAGTGAAGTCCGGAAGGGCTTCCTGTGCCTGGGCGGTGACTACCTGACCGAGCATGAGCACGGCGGCGAACAACGATAAGTAGGATTTCAAGCGTGGTATTGACATACGGCTCCCGTCACAACGAGCGTAGTTAACAATAAGGCCCCGCAAAACGCAGGAAAGGCCAGGCCCTGAGAGGCCTGACCTATAGAAAATTTCCAGGAGTTTTGCAAATGACAATGCTTTAATTTCATTTCAGCCGGGCACTCTCCGCACCGGATCCACGCAAAATTCGCGATCAGTGACGCGCTTGTACATCCTGTGCGCGCATCGACAACGCTACTCGCTCAGCGGTGCCCAGAGGTATCTCACCGACCACGGTCACCATGACCTTGCCCTTGGGGGTATTGAGATGACGCGACACGGCAACGGTCGGGCCCAATTGGGCGCGGGTGTCGGTGCCGGCATCGTCCTTGACCGGTTCCAGGAATACCGAGAAGCGGGCCAGTCCATCGTCGTACATCAGGCTGCTGATTGCACTATTGCGCGCCGGATCTCGGCGTACCGAGCTATTGATCAGCTCGAAGCCCGGTGGCAACCAATCGGAACGCCAGCCAGCAACGGACGCATCAGACCGCACAGGGACCGACTCGACGGACTTGCAGGCAGCGCTGGCCTTGAGGTCAGCGTCGCTCGGCAGGTCGTCGGTGTCCAGGCGCGTCATCTGGAAACGCTCGAGCAGCTGGCCTTTGTCGTTGAGCATCAACGAGCGCAAGGGCAAGCCGGTGCGCCGATCCAGGTGCAACTCGAAAGCATAGCGGTGCTGGTCTCGCGGCGTGAGCGTCACGATCACGGCATCGCGATCAGCGACCCGTGACTTGCCCGCCACGCTCAAGTCGTACCAGCTCATCAGCTTCAGGGGGTCAAGCACACGCGGTGCAGAATCAGGAGGCGTTCCCACCCCGCTTATCAGGGAACCACTGACGCACTGCACCTTACCGTCCACGCGCACAACTTCCTGGGCGGCACCATCGAGCTGCAAAAGCCGCTCGCTGATCTCGCCGTCCCGGACGCGATGCCATATATCGTGGGTGGAAAAGCTGCCGTTGCGCTCGTAAACGAAGGAACCCTGGTAACTCTGCTTCTGCTCGGCTCGGGCCAGCTTACTCAGCCATTCGGACGCCTCGGGCGACGAATTGGCTGCCAGGGCCGGCACCGCCATCCAACTGCCAAACAGCAGCGGTATGAGAGGTAGCGCGCGCATGATCCTCCTTACTTAGCGATTTTCCAGGCTCGCCGCACGGGCATAAGGCAGAGCGCTTTCAGTGCCCTTGAGCGCGGATTCCTGGGCATGCTGGCGCAGATAGCCTGGCAGACGCTGGTCCCAGCCAGCCTGGTTCTGCAGTACACCGTTGGCCATCGGACCGGTCGGCTGCTCGCTGCTTTCGCTGTAGCCCGCCAGCACCGCAGGACCCTGCACTTGCGGCACGCTCAGGTTCTGCTGGGCAGGCTGTTGAGCGGCCACTTCCACGCCGGTGATCTCGTCCTGATTGTACAGGCGTACACCAGCCAGTACGGCAACGGTCACCGACGCGGCCACGGCCAGACGACCCAGGCTGCGCCATGGACCCTTCTTGACCTTGGCCGGCACGGCCTCGTCAGCCAGTGCCGCGGACACCGCCGAGGCGATATCCAGCTTGGGCAGCAGCAATTCCTTGTGCATGGCTGCGCGAGCGACCTGGTAACGGGACCAGGTGGCACGGGTTTCGGTATCGTCGATGGCATTCAATACCCGACGCAATTCCAGTTCGTCCGCTTCGTTATCCATCACCGCGGACAGCGATTCCTGCAAAGCTTCACGACTCATGGCGGTTCCTCTCTTGGCTGTCGCCGCTGTCTCAGGTTTCCTGCAGCAGGGGCTGCAGGGCTTTGTCTATGGCCTCCCGAGCGCGGAAGATCCGAGAGCGCACGGTACCCACTGGACACTGCATGACGCTCGCAATGTCCTCGTAACTCAGACCATCGAATTCGCGCAAAGTTAAGGCCGTGCGCAGATCCTCCGGCAGTTGCTGAATGGTCCGATGGACAGTGCCTTCGATTTCATCCCGCAACAACGAGCGCTCTGGGGACTCGAGATCCTTGAGGCCATGATCGCCGTCGTAAAATTCCGCATCCTCGGAACTTACATCGCTGTCTGGGGGCCGCCGACCGCGGGACACCAGATAGTTTTTTGCCGTGTTGATGGCAATGCGGTAAAGCCAGGTATAGAACGCACTGTCACCGCGAAAATTTCCCAGCGCCCGGTACGCCTTGATAAAGGCTTCCTGCGCCACATCCTGGGCTTCATGGGTGTCGTGTACGAACCGCACGATCAACCCGAGAATCTTGTGCTGATACTTCAGCACCAACAGATCGAACGCTCGCCTGTCGCCGCGCTGCACGCGCTCGACAAGCTGCTGATCCTCTTCCTGGGTTAGCATGAACACTCCTCAGTGAAGCTGAAGGAGCGTTGCAAAGGCCATCGTTCAGGCTTGCAACCATAGACTCGGGCTTTCAGCAAAAGTTCTCCCCTCCAAGCAAGTTTCCTGCGGCCCTTGGTCGGCTCGCACGAAAAACGCAGCACGGTCGAGGCCGGCTGCGTCGATAATCAGGTCTCGGTCACGCAGGTGACAGCCCGGGCAGGACTGGCGCCATACGTCGCCGCGGCAATTGTGACGTGCGGGCAGCCTTCTATGGATTCTCCCCTGTCAGGGAAAGTTCCCAAAGATTGCCGATGCACCGCAAGCGCTATTGGAAATCAGGCACCCGGGGCTGCTATAAAGGCAACCGGTCAAGATTCACGATAGTTTCACTATGCCATCTGCGCTCGACTATTGTGCCGCGCACCCTCTCAAGATTACTAGTGTCCCGACATGAGCCAACAATTCCAACATGATGTCCTGGTGATCGGCAGCGGAGCCGCCGGCCTCAGCCTGGCACTCAATCTCCCCGCCCATCTGCGTATTGCCGTGCTGAGCAAGGGCGACCTGGCCAACGGTTCGACGTTCTGGGCCCAGGGCGGGGTCGCCGCCGTGCTCGACGATGCCGATACCGTGCAGTCGCATGTCGAGGACACGCTCAATGCCGGTGGTGGCCTGTGCCACGAGGACGCGGTGCGCTTTACCGTGGAGCACAGCCGCGAGGCCATCCAGTGGCTGATCGACCAGGGCGTGCCCTTTACCCGCGATGAGCAGCACAAGGTCGACGACCGCAGCTTCGAGTTCCACCTGACCCGCGAGGGCGGCCATAGCCATCGGCGCATCATCCATGCCGCCGATGCCACGGGCGCGGCGATCTTCACCACCTTGCTGGATCAGGCGCGCCAACGCCGGAACATCGAGCTGCTGGAGCAACGGGTGGCGGTTGACCTGATTACCGAGCGGCGCTTGGGCCAGGACGGCGACCGCTGCCTCGGCGCCTATGTACTCAACCGTACCACGGGCGAGGTCGACACCTATGGCGCGCGTTTTTGCGTGCTGGCCACCGGCGGCGCGGCCAAGGTCTATCTCTATACCAGCAATCCCGACGGCGCTTGCGGCGACGGCATTGCCATGGCCTGGCGCGCTGGCTGCCGGGTGGCCAATCTGGAATTCAACCAGTTCCACCCCACTTGCCTGTATCACCCACAAGCCAAGAGCTTCCTGATCACCGAGGCACTGCGCGGCGAAGGCGCCCTGCTGCGCCTGCCCAATGGCGAACGTTTCATGCCGCGTTTCGACCCGCGCGAGGAGCTGGCGCCGCGTGACATCGTCGCCCGCGCCATCGACCATGAGATGAAACGCCTGGGCGTGGACTGCGTGTACCTGGATATCAGCCACAAGCCGGCCGACTTCATCAAGCATCACTTTCCCACGGTCTACGAGCGCTGTCTGGCCTTCGGCATCGACATCACCCGCGAGCCGATCCCGGTGGTGCCTGCCGCCCACTACACCTGTGGCGGGGTGATGGTCGACGACTGCGGCCACACCGACGTGCCCGGCCTCTACGCCATCGGCGAAACCAGCTTCACCGGCCTGCACGGCGCCAACCGCATGGCCAGCAACTCGCTACTGGAGTGCTTTGTCTATGGCCGTGCCGCCGCCGCCGACATCGAGGCGCAGCTTGACCAGGTGGACATGCCTCATGCCCTGCCCTGCTGGGATGCCAGCCAGGTCACCGACTCGGACGAAGACGTGATCATCGCGCACAACTGGGACGAGCTGCGCCGTTTCATGTGGGACTACGTGGGCATCGTGCGCACCAACAAGCGCCTGCAGCGTGCCGAGCACCGCGTCCGCCTGCTGCTGGACGAGATCGATGAGTTCTACAGCAACTACAAGGTCAGCCGCGACCTGATCGAGCTGCGCAACCTGGCCCAGGTGGCCGAGCTGATGATCCGCTCGGCCATGCAACGCAAGGAAAGCCGCGGCCTGCATTACACGCTGGACTACCCCGGCATGCTGCCCGAGGCCCGTGACACTATTGTGCAGCCGCCCACCTACGCCGACTGAACTTCAGTCGCAGGCGCAAGCGCCGGTGCTGTTCCGGCGCCAGTGCGTCGCTGGGAATGCACTGGGTCTGGCCCAGGCGCCGCCCCTGGCGCACGCAGCGCAGGACCACCATAGCGGGCAGTGCCACGCTGTCGCGGCACAGCCGCGCCGGCTGCCAGCCGTGGGCACGGCTGAACAGCTGCCAGCCACGTGGGCCGCGGCGCAGGCCGGTGATGGCCTCAGGGTGCGTCAGCAGAATACGCCGAGGAATGACCCATGCAGCGTGGGCCAGGCATAGCGAAACCAATGATAGGCGCAGCCACCAGGGAACGGCGCTTGCCCACAGCACCAGGCCACTGAGTGCCTGGCACGTCAGGTAGACCGTCAGCAGATGGCGCGAGCCCTGCCAACGGCACTCGAAATGCTCACTTGGGCTGGACACGGTCCAGGATGATGCGAACCATGCGCTGCAGCTCGGGGTCTTCGGACTCGGCGCGCTCCATGAACCAGCCGAACATGTCCTGATCCTCGCAGGTCAGCAGACGGCGATACAGTTCGCGGTCGGCCTCGCCCAGATGCGGGTAGACCTCCAGGGTGAACGGCACCAGCAGGACGTCCAGCTCCAGCATGCCGCGGCGGCTGTGCCAGAAAAGCCGGTTGATTTCAGATTGTTCGACCATGGGGCCCTCCTCGAATGGCCGGCCAGTATACAGCGACGCGGCAAAGGCGACACGCGGCGTTGGTCGAGCTCTGTTGCCATTTCATCCAGCGGCGCCACCAGGGCCGGCATTCCCTGCCGACCTACCTATTTTGTCATCAGCGTTCTATCATGGGCCCCAGTCTTTACCACCTGCGATGACCCATGGCCGATTCCGCTTTCTTCTGCCCCCTGTCCCACGAGGGCATCCTCGCTGTCCGCGGCTCCGATGCTGGCAAGTTCCTGCAGGGTCAGCTGACCTGCAACATCAACTACCTCAGCCTTGAGCACGCCAGCCTCGGTGCCCGCTGCATGGTCAAGGGCCGCATGCAATCGAGCTTTCGCATCCTGCCCGAAGGCAACGGCTTGCTCCTGGCCATGGCCAGCGAGCTGCTCGAGGCGCAACTGGCCGACCTGAAGAAATACGCCGTGTTCTCCAAGGCCACCCTGGCCGACGAGAGTTCGGCCTGGGCGCGTTTCGGCCTGCAGCACGCCGATGCCGCCCTGCAGGCGCTGGGCGTGGGCGTGCCGGCCGGCGTCGGCGCCACGTTGCGTCATGATGGCCTTATCGCCATTGGTGTCTCTGAAGGCCGCGTGGAGCTCTGGGCGCCCGCCGAGCAGGCTGAGGCTGTGCGCGCGGCCCTCGCCGCACGGCTGCCCGAAGCGGGTCTGGACGCATGGCTGCTGGGCCAGATTCGCGCCGGCATCGGCCAGGTCACTGGCCCGACCCGCGAACTGTTCATCCCGCAGATGATCAACCTGCAGGCCGTTGGCGGCGTCAGCTTCAAGAAGGGCTGCTACACCGGCCAGGAAATCGTCGCCCGCATGCAATACCTGGGCAAGCTCAAGCGCCGTCAGTACCGCCTGGCGCTCGCCGAGGCCCAGGTGCCTGCCGCGGGGAGTGAAATCTTCTCGCCGACCCACGGCTCGTCCGTGGGTGAAGTGGTGATTGCCGCACGTGCCGGGCAGGGCTGCGAGCTGCTCGCGGTGCTGACCGCCGACGCCGTGCACGACGATAATCTGCACTTGGGCAGCCTCGACGGTCCACGCCTGGAACTGCTGTCCCTGCCCTATGAACTGGACCGCGACCGGGAAATCCAGCGCTGACCAGCCTGCCCCGCCCTTCGGGTGGGGCCGCCTTGCCATTGCGGTAGAAAAGCCCATGAACACGCTGGCCAAGAGGGTTCAGGCACAATTGCTCGATGCCATCGAGAATGACGACCTGTTCCTGCCGACCCTGCCCGAAGTCGCCCTGAGCATCCGCGAAGCCGCCGAAGACACCGAGATCAGCGTCGGCGCCCTGAGCAAGATCATCGGCCGCGACGCCGCCCTGTCGGCACGCCTGATCAAGGTGGTCAACAGTCCGCTGCTGCGTGCCTCGGTGGACGTCACCAACCTGCACACCGCACTTACCCGCCTGGGCATCAATTACAGCTGCAACCTGGCCATCGGCCTGGTGATCGAGCAAATCTTCCATGCCCGCTCGCCAGCGGTGGAGCAGAAGCTACGCAAGGTCTGGGCCCATAGCCTGGAGGTCGCGGGCATCAGCTACGCGCTCAGCCGATGCTACACCTCGCTCAAGCCCGACCAAGCGGCCCTCGGTGGCCTGGTCCACCAGATCGGCGCCCTGCCGGTGTTTATCTACGCCGAAGAGTACAACGAGCTGCTCGCGGACCCCCTGTGCCTGCATTACGTGATCGAGCAGATCCAGCCGGTGCTGGGCGACAAGATCCTCGGCGCATGGCAGTTCCCGGCACAGCTGGCCAGCCTGCCCAGCCAGGTGCAGGACCTGAATCGGCGGACCGACCAGGTCGACTACATCGACATTGTGCCGATCGCCTGCTGCCTGAGCAGCAACCACCGCGACCGCTCCCTCGCAACCTTGCCGGCCTACCACCACCTTGGCCTGCCATACGGCACCGAACTGCAGGCAGCCGACCTGCTCGACGCACGGGCGATGTTCAGCCAGTCCTCGCCCTGATTGCGGTAGCCATGCTGTACTCATCCGGATCAGCGATGAAGCTGACCCGCACCTTCAAACCTGCACCCTCCCCATCATGCAGACTGATCTGCGCCAGGTGGGCGCGGCAGATCTCGCCGACGATCGCCAGCCCCAAACCGGTGCCCTGTGCCCCACGCCGGTAGAAGCGCTCGAACACGCGATCACGTTCCTCCTCGGGAATCCCTGGACCGTCGTCCTCGACCTCGAGCGTCGCTGGCGCCAGCACCCGCAGGATCACATTGCCGCCCTTGGGCGTATGGGCCAAGGCGTTGTCCACCAGGTTGCTGAGCAATTCGTTGAGCAGGGTCGGCTCGCCCTTGAGCCATACCGGCATCTCGGCTTCCAAGGCCAGGGCCACGCCCCGGGCATGGGCCAGGGGTGCCATGGCCATGCCCAATTCGCGGGCCAGCTGGCTGAGGTCCAGCCGTTGCGCGCCACCCTCGGCGATGGCACGCGCGCCGTTCTCCACCCGCGCCAGCGACAGCAACTGGTTAGCCAGATGGGTCAGGCGATCGGTGCCTTGGGCCGCCGACGCCAGGGTCTGGCGCCATTGCTCGGCATCGTTCGAGCGCAGGCCCAGCTCGACCCTGGCCTTGAGCGCCGCCAACGGCGTGCGCAGCTCATGGGCGGCGTCGGCGATGAACTGCGCCTGACGCTCGAATTGCTCGCGCAAGCGCTCGGTAAAGTGGTTGAGGGAACGTACCAGCGGCACCAGTTCGCGCTGCACCTGCACCACCGGCAAGGCACGCAGGTCGTCCGGCTGGCGCTCCTCCACGGCGCTGCGCAGGCGTTCCAGCGGACGCAGGGCAGCGCTGACGGCGAACCACACCAGCAACAGCGCGCCCAGGGCGAGCATGCCCAGGCGCAACAATGTATCGGCCATCAGGCTGCGGGCCATGCTCACGCGCGCTTCGTCGGTCTCGGCCACGCGGATCTCGGCCATGCCGTTCATGTTCGGCTCGCTGACTGGCTTGAGCAAACTGACCACCCGCACGTTCTGGCCCAGGTAGATGCCATCGTAGAAGCTCGCCAGGGCCGGGTAATCGTCGGTGCGCGGCGTGCCGCGGGGCGGCGGTGGGAGGTTCTCGTAGCCGGAGATCAGCCGCTGGTGGATATCATTGACCTGGTAGTAGATGCGCCCGGCACTGTCGTAGGCAAAGGTGTCCAGGGCCACATAGGGTACATCGGCGCTCAAGGTGCCGTCGCGCTGCGACAGGCCCGCGGCAATGGTGCGTGCCGATGCCAGCAGGGTGCGGTCATAGGCGGTATCGGCGGCCTCGCGGCCGTTCCAGTAGGCGCTCAGGCCACTGGCGAGCATCAGCATCACCAACAGCAGCGCCAGGTTCCAGAGCAACCGCCCGCGCAGACTGTCGTTGTCACGCATCGCGGTGTTCGAGCAGGTAGCCAAGCCCTCGGAAGGTGACGATGGCCACTGCGTGGCCGTCGAGCTTCTTGCGCAGGCGATGGATATAGATCTCGATGGCGTCCGGGCTGGCTTCCTCGTCCAGGCCGAACACCTGGGCGGCCAACTGCTCCTTGCTCATCACCCGTCCGGGACGGGCGATCAGGGCTTCGAGCACGCTCTGCTCGCGTGAGGTCAGGGCCAACAACTCGTCGCCGAGGCTGAAGCGCCGGGTGTCGAGGTCGTATATCAGCGGGCCGCAGCGCTGCTGACGCTCGCCTCCGAGCACACTGCGCCGCAGCAGGGCCTTGACCCGAGCCTCCAGCTCGGTCAGCTCGAACGGCTTGGCCAGGTAATCGTCGGCACCCAGGTTCAGGCCATGCACCCGGTCCTTCACGTCACTGCGTGCGGTCAGCATCAACACTGGCAGCGTCTTGCCGCGAGCGCGCAGGCGTGCAAGCACCTCGAAGCCGTCCATGCGCGGCAAGCCGACATCGAGCACGGCCACGGCATAGTCCTCGCTGGCCAAGGCCAGGTCGGCCGCCACGCCATCGTGCAGCACGTCAACGTTCAGGCCAGTGCTTTTCAGGGCCTGGGCCACGCTTTCTGCCAGTTGCAGATGGTCTTCGACCAGCAGCACACGCATTGATTTCTCCCCGTCAGGGTCTGGGTCAGTGGCGCGGAGTGTACCGCCGTCAGGCCACCTGTGGAGCCCTTTGCAACAAACCTTTCGTGTTGAAAGGTTGGTGAAAGGTTCGTTACCTAGCATTTCTTCACGGCTGATTATGCGCCGAAAAAAGCACTACAAAAGTGCAACCAATAAGAACAATAACGGAGTCACTCGACGATGCTGTCCATGCAGCCGCAGGCGTACGCGCCTATCCGACGTTCGCCTAACCGCCCTTGCGCCGTTGTCAGCGCCTTCGCCCTTGCCGGTGTTGCCCCGCTGAGCCAGGCCGCCTTCCTCGAAGACAGTACGGCCACCTTCGAAACCCGCAACATGTACTTCAACCGCGACTTCCGCGACGGGACCAGCAGCCAGCAGTCCAAGCGCGACGAGTGGGCGCAGGGTTTGATGCTCAATTTCGAGTCCGGCTACACCGACGGCACCGTGGGCTTTGGCCTGGATGCCTTGGGCATGCTCGGCATCAAGCTCGATTCCAGCCCCGACCGTAGCGGCACCGGCCTGCTGCCGACCCACGATGACGGCAGGGCCGCCGACGAGTACTCCAAGCTCGGCCTGACCGGCAAGGTGAAGATTTCCCAGACCGAACTGAAGCTTGGCACGCTGATCCCGGAACTGCCGACCTTGCAGCCCAACGACGGTCGCATCCTGCCGCAAACCTTCGAGGGTGGCCTGCTGACCTCTCGCGAGATCGCCAACCTGACCTTCACCGGCGGGCGCCTGGAAAAGGCCAAGGACCGGGACAACACCAACAAGGAAGACATTGCCCTCAACAACAAGAACAGCCGCTTCCTCGGTACCGTGGCAGGCGAGCACTACGACCTGGCAGGCCTTGACTACAGGTTCACCGAGCGCATCACCGGCAGCTACCACTTCGCCCAGCTCGACGAGGTCTATCGCCAGCATTTCGTCGGTCTGGTCGCCAGCCAGCCGTGGGGGCCAGGCACCTTCGGCGCCGACCTGCGCCTGTCGGTCAGCGACGACCAGGGCCAGGCCCGCGGCGGACGGATCGACAACACCGCGGCCAACGGCATGTTCAGCTATGCGCTGGTCGGTCACAAGTTCAGCTTCGCCTACCAGCATCTGTCGGGTGACAGCGCATTCCCCTATATCGATGGCGCCGACCCTTATCTTGTCAACTTCGTACAGATCAACGACTTCGCGGGTGCCGACGAGCGCTCATGGCAAGTGCGCTACGACTATAACTTCGCATCCCTCGGCATCCCCGGCCTGACCTTCATGACCCGCTACCTGAGCGGTGACAACGTCAGCCTGGCCAATGGCGGCGAAGGCAAGGAGTGGGAACGCAATACCGAGTTCAAGTACGTGGTACAAAGCGGCGCGCTGAAAAACGTCGCCGTGCGCCTGCGCAACGCCACCTTGCGCTCGAACTTTGCCCGCGACGCCGACGAAGTGCGGCTGCTGGTGAGCTACAGCGTGGCCCTCTGGTAACCAATAACAACAATGCACGGAGATAGACAATGACCTTTTCACTGCGCCGCCTCGTCCTCGCCACCGGCTGCCTGCTGCTGGCCGGCCATGCCCTCGCTGGCGAACCCAAGCGCCCCGAATGCATCGCTCCCGCTTCCCCCGGCGGCGGCTTCGACCTGACCTGCAAACTGGTGCAGAGCGCGCTGGTCAACGAGAAGATCCTCAGCAAACCCATGCGCGTGACCTACATGCCCGGTGGTGTCGGCGCGGTGGCCTATAACGCCGTGGTCGCCCAGCGTCCGGGCGATGCCGGCACCCTGGTGGCCTGGTCCAGCGGTTCGCTGCTGAACCTGGCCCAGGGCAAGTTCGGCCGCTTCGATGAAAACGCCGTGCGCTGGCTGGCGGCGGTCGGCACCAGCTATGGTGCCATCGCGGTGAAGAAGGACTCGCCCTACCAGAACCTCGACGACCTGGTCGCAGCGCTGAAGAAAGACCCGAGCAAGGTGGTGATCGGCTCCGGCGGCACCGTCGGCAGCCAGGACTGGATGCAGACCGCGCTGATCGCCAAGGCGGCCGGGATCAACCCGCGCGACCTGCGCTACGTGGCCCTGGAAGGCGGCGGCGAGATTGCCACGGCCCTGCTCGGCGGGCACATCCAGGTCGGCAGCACCGACATCTCCGACTCCATGCCGCATATCCAGAGTGGCGACATGCGCATCCTCGCGGTGTTCTCCGAGAAACGCCTCGACGAGCCGAAGATGAAAGAGATCCCCACCGCCAAGGAACAGGGCTACGACATCGTCTGGCCAGTGGTCCGCGGCTTCTACCTGGGGCCAAAGGTCAGCGACGAGGACTACGCCTGGTGGAAGGCTTCGTTCGATACATTGCTGACCTCCGAGGCGTTCGCCAAGCTGCGTGACCAGCGCGAGCTGTTCCCCTTCGCCATGACCGGCGAGGAACTGGACACCTACGTGAAGAAGCAGGTCGCCGACTACAAGACCTTGGCCAAGGAATTCGAGCTGATTCAGTAAGCCGTTCTTCGTCGCCTGATCGCGGGCCGCTTGGGAATGAGCTGAGCGCGTCGCATCGAAGCTCAGCTCAAAGCGCCTGCGTCATCAAGAGGATTTCAAAATGGTCCTGCAACGCATCTTCGCCCTGATCCTGCTGGCCGTCTGTATGGCCCTGGCGGTCATGGCCTGGCCCTACCAGGCCGCGTTTTCCTATGAACCGGTAGGCCCGCGCGCCTACCCGCTGCTGATGCTCGGCCTGATGGGCCTGGCCCTGCTCTACCTGGCGTTTCGTCCAACACCCATCGTGCACAAGGACGATGAGCCCGAGCTCGACCGCCAGACGCTGACCAAGATCGGCCTCTGCGTGGCATTGCTGCTGGTGTTTGCCGCGACCTTCGAGCCGCTGGGCTTCATCCTCAGCAGCATCCTTGTCGGCGTGCCGATGGCCCGTCTGTACGGCGGCCGCTGGCTGCACAGCGCGCTGATTGTCGTGGCCATGAGCCTGTTCCTCTACTGGCTGTTCGACCGCATGATGGATGTGCCCCTGCCCCTTGGCCTGCTTGACGTTCTGGAGAACTGACACATGGATACCTTGAGCTACCTGGGCCAGGGCTTCGGCGTCGCCTTGAGCCCGTACAACCTGGCCACCGCCCTGGCCGGCACCCTGATCGGCACGGTCGTCGGCCTGCTGCCAGGCCTGGGCCCGACCAATGGCGTAGCGCTGCTGATCCCCATCGCCTTCGCCCTCGGCCTGCCACCCGAATCGGCCCTGATCCTCTTGGCCGCGGTGTACCTGGGCTGCGAATACGGTGGACGGATCAGCTCGATCCTGCTGAACATCCCCGGTGAAGCCTCCACCGTGATGACCACCCTCGACGGCTACCCCATGGCCCGCCAGGGCTTGGCTGGCGTGGCCCTGTCGCTGTCGGCCTGGAGTTCGTTCATCGGTGCCTTCATCGCTACGTGCGGCATGGTGCTGTTCGCGCCCCTGCTGGCCAAGTGGGCGATTGCCTTCGGGCCGGCGGAGTACTTCGTGCTGATGGTCTTCGCCATCGTCTGCCTCGGCGGCATGGCTGGCGACAAACCCTTGAAGACCTTCATCGCTGCGCTGATCGGCCTGTTCCTCTCCGCCGTGGGCATCGATGCCAACAGCGGCGTGTACCGCTTCACCGGTGACAGCGTGCACCTGGCCGATGGCATCCAGTTCGTCGTGCTGGTGCTGGGCCTGTTCTCCATCAGCGAGATCCTTTTGTTGCTGGAGAAGACCCACCACGGCCACGAGGCCGTCAAAGCCACCGGGCGCATGCTGTTCAACGTCAAGGAAGCGGCCTCGGTATTCGCCGTCAACGTTCGCTGTGGCCTGCTCGGTTTCATCATGGGTGTGCTGCCTGGCGCCGGCGCGACGCTGGCCAGTGCCGTGGCCTACATGACCGAGAAACGCATCGCCGGCGCCAGCGGCACGTTCGGCAAAGGTGACAAGCGTGGCCTGGCCGCCCCGGAAACCGCTATCGGTGCCTCTTGCTGCGGCGCCCTGGTGCCAATGCTGACCCTCGGCGTCCCCGGTTCCGGCACCACTGCGGTGATGATCGGCGCGCTGACCCTGTACAACATCACCCCAGGGCCGATGCTGTTCGAGCAGCAGCCGGACATCGTCTGGGGCCTGATCGCCTCGCTGTTCATCGCCAATATCATGCTGGTGATACTGAACATCCCGATGATCCGCATCTTCACCCGCATCCTCGCCGTGCCGAACTGGGCGCTGGTGCCGGTGATCGCGATCATCACCGCGATCGGTGTCTACGCCGTGCACGCCACCACGTTCGACCTGTTCCTGATGGTCGGTATCGGCATCATGGGCTATATCCTGCGCAAGCTGGACTTCCCACTCTCGCCGATCCTGCTTGGGTTCATCCTTGGCGGCCTGATGGAACAGAACCTGCGCCGCGCCCTGTCGATCTCCAACGGCGAACTGGGCATCCTCTGGTCGAGCCCGATCAGCATGGCGGTGTGGGTCCTGACGCTGTGCATGATGACCCTGCCACTGCTGCGCATCTGGCGCCGCCGCGCCCGGCAACGCCGTGCCCTGGCCGATGTCTGAGCGGGCCTTGCCACTGTACTGGGCCACAGGGCTGATCGGCCTGGCGGGCGGGTTTCTCGCGAGCCTGGTCGGCTGGCCCCTGCCCTGGATGATCGGCGCGCTGCTGGCGATCATCCTGGTGCGCTGCCTGACCCCTTTGCAGCTCACGGAAATCCCCAACGGCCGCAAATGCGGCCAGTGGATCATCGGCATCGGCATCGGCCTGCACTTCACCCCAGCGGTGATCGAGCAGGTTGGCAGCCATTTCACGCTGATTTTCTTTGGCGCGCTGTTGACCAGCCTGTCCAGCGTGTTCGGCGTGTGGCTACTGCGTCGCACGGGAGAAGACCGCGCCACCGCGTTCTTCTCCAGCATGCCTGGCGGATCAGGCGAGATGGTCAACCTCGGCGCGCGCAACGGCGCCGTGCTCAGTCAGGTCGCGGCGGCCCAGAGCCTGCGTGTGCTGGCGGTGGTATTGTGCGTGCCGGCGGTATTCAAGTTTCTGCTCGGCGATGGCGTCTCGTTGAGCCATACCGGCAGCGTCAACTGGGGCTGGCTGGCCCTTGTCGGTCCATTGGGCGTGCTCTGCGCCTTGCTCTGGGAACGTTTGCGCCAACCCAATCCTTGGTTGTTCGGCCCGCTGCTGGTCGCGACCACTATCAGTCTGGTCGGCAACCTGCAGATCGCCCTGCCCGAGGGTGCCAGCCAGGTGGGCCAGTGGTTGATTGGCAGCGGTCTGGCGTGCCACTTCAACCGTACGTTCTTTCGCCGCGCGCCGTCGTTTCTGGGGCGCACGCTGGTGGCCACGGGATTGAGCATGGTCATCGCCGCCAGCGCGGCGTGGGCATTGAGCCGGCTGACGGGGTTGGATCTGCGCTCGCTGACGTTGGGGATGATGCCTGGCGGGATTGCCGAGATGAGCCTTACAGCGCAGACGCTGCAGCTGTCGGTGCCGCTGGTGACGGCCATGCAGGTGATGCGGTTGCTGTTCGTGTTGTTCCTGGCGGAGCCATTGTTCAGGTATTGGAGCCGGGTGTAGTTCTTTGGGCTTGGTGGTTCGATAGCCCGGCGCTTGGCGGTGCATGTACCGCCAAGAACGCCAGAATACTCAAGACCTGTACAGGGTAGTCAGCATGACGCCCATCCCCGATGGGTTTGCGGGCCGTTCGTGATGAACCACACTCAACCCACAGTCGGCAACGCCCATTCAATCGGTGCTATTGCCCGCTGTTGTAGAAACTCATTGGTCCGACTGAAATGCCCGCATCCCAAGAACCCCCGGTGAGCCGACAGCGGCGATGGATGCACCGACTTGAGAATCAGATGCTTGGTCCCATCGATCAGCTTCTGCTTGCTCTGCGCATGCGCTCCCCACAAAAGAAACACCACATCAGACCGCTGCTCGCTGACCACCTGAATGACCCGGTCAGTAAAGAACTGCCAGCCCTTCCCCGCATGTGACGCGGCATTGCCGCGTTCGACGGTCAGGGTGGTGTTGAGCAGCAGCACGCCCTGGTCCGCCCAGCTCTGCAGGCAGCCATGCTTGGCGATCGGGATGTTCAGGTCGCGATGCAACTCCTTGTAGATATTGACCAGCGACGGCGGCGTGGGAATGCCCGGCTGCACCGAGAAGCACAGGCCGTGCGCCTGGCCGGGACCGTGGTAGGGATCCTGGCCGAGGATCACCACCTTGACCCGGTCCAGCGGCGTGGAATTGAGGGCATTGAAGATCAGCGGCCCCGGCGGGTAGATCTCCTTGCCGGCCGCGTGCTCCTGGCGCAGAAACTCGCGCAGCTGCTGCATGTAGGGCTGCTCGAATTCATCGCGCAGGGCGGTCTTCCAGCTCGGTTCGAGTTTGATGCGATCGTCGTCAGTCATGGGGGTCATCCGTAAACAATCCGGCGACACTAGGAAAGCTGCCCAGTCTTGTCAATCGATCCGACCGACGACCGGCACGATCGCTGTGGCCAGCCATACTTGTGCGGATAACTTCAGCGAGGTTGTCCATGTCTATTCATTGCGAGGTGCTCACAGGTGTCGATGGTGCGCGCATCGGCATCGCCACCCTGGATTCACCCAAGGCGCTCAACGCCTTGACCCTGCCGATGATCGAAATGCTCGACAAGCAGCTGCGGGAGTGGGCCTGCGACCCGGGCGTCGTCTGCGTGCTGCTGCGTGGCAATGGCACCAAGGCGTTCTGTGCCGGGGGCGATGTGCGCGGGCTGGTCAACGCCTGCCGTGAGCACCCGGGCAGCGTGCCGCCGCTGGCGGCGCGTTTCTTCGCGGCGGAATACCGCCTCGACTATCGCCTGCACACCTATCCCAAACCCTTACTGTGCTGGGGCCATGGCCATGTGCTGGGCGGTGGCATGGGCCTGCTGCAGGGCGCCAGCGTGCGCATCGTCACACCGAGCAGCCGCTTGGCCATGCCGGAGATCAGCATCGGCCTGTATCCGGATGTCGGCGCCAGCTGGTTCCTCGCCCGGCTACCGGGCAAGCTGGGCCTGTTCCTGGGCCTGACTGGCGCGCCCATCAATGCTCGCGATGCCCTCGACCTTGATCTGGCCGACCGCTTTCTCGGCGAGCAGCAGCAGGAAGCGCTCATCGAGGAACTGCTGCAGCTGAACTGGCAGGAACAGACCCGCCTGCAACTGAACAGCCTGCTCAAGGCCGAGCAGCACCGTGCCTGCGCCCAATTGCCCGAGGCACAGTGGCTGCCGCGCCGCGCCGTGATCGATGAGGTGCTGGATGTGGCCGATCCGGTCGCCGCCTGGCGTGCCCTGTGCGGCCTACGCCGGCATGCCGACCCAGTGCTGGCCGAAGCTGGCAAGCGCTTGCACGATGGCTGCCCGCTGACCGGTCACCTGGTCTGGGAGCAGATCCGACGAGCCCGTCACCTGTCATTGGCGCAGGTGCTGCAGATGGAATACGCGATGAGCCTGAACTGCTGCCGTCACCCCGAGTTCAGCGAGGGAGTGCGCGCGCGCCTGCTGGACAAGGACAACCAGCCGCGTTGGCACTGGCCGGACATCGCCCAGGTACCCGCGGCTGTGGTGGAGGCGCATTTCAGCAAGGCGTGGGAAGGCCGCCATCCCCTGGCGGACCTGGCGTGAGAATCAGCGCTGCCCGTTGCGCCCGCCCTGCCGACTGTCGTGGCGTTGGCCGCGCAGGCTACGACCGTCCTGGTGGCGCTGCTCGCCTTGGTACCGGGGCGCGTTGCGGTAGTCGTGGCGATTGCGCTCGCGGCGGTATTCATGGCGCTGGCGATCGGCGTTGTAATGGTTGTCGTAACGCCGGTTGCCCTGCCAATGAGGGTTCACCCCAGGAGGCGTATAGGGCCTGAAGTGAGGTCCCGGCGCGGGCCGGTAATAGCGGGCTGGCGGGCTATAGTAAGGACGTGGTTGGGGGGCGATGTAGTAATCGCGGTTGTAGTAGCCCGGCCGGTAGTAGCCCGGGTGAGCATAACGATCAGCGGTGTAGTATTCGCTGCGATAGTAATGGCTGCCTCCATGGGGGGCACAGGCGGTGGTCATCAGGCCCAGCAGGGCGATCAGCAGAATTCGGTAATACATGGCGGCCTCCCGGACCGCTTGCGTGCGTGTACCAGCGGCGCTGGCAGGTGTCGATCAGCAAGCGTTCATCGACATGGATTAAGACACTGGCGCCGAGGTGCAGTGCGATCTTCGCAACAAAATGAAACAACGCCGTGATCTTCAAATAGCTGAAGTCTTTTTTCAGTCATCTCACTAGTATCCTGTCTCGGAAATAAGCTGTTCACTTTTGGCGGCGTCTTGGGCGCCCGGCCGGCGTTGCCACACCTCGCCATAGCCCAGCAATGGCTCGTCGCGGCGCCTTGGCCGAACACCCAAGCCACTCGCCAAAAGAGAACGTATTTCCGAGACAGGACACTAGAATGAACGGATAAATACCCGGATCTGCCTATGAATGACACCCAACATTGTCCCGCCTGTGGCGCCCTGAATCATTGCAGCCTGGCCGATCCGCGCAGCGCCACGCAGCGCTGCTGGTGCCATGACGTGCGCATTGACCCGGCCGTGCTTCAAGCCCTGCCCGCCGAGCTGCGCGATCTATCCTGCCTATGCCCGCGCTGCGCGGCGGTCGAGACGCAACTGCAGGCAGCGAAAAACCCGCTAAACCGATAGACTGCGCGGCTTCTGACCACACGCGCGACAACAGCCCCGGCATGCGACTCGACCGTTTCCTCGGCAACCTGCCCTGCTTCAACCGTCAACAGGTGCGCCTACTCCTGGTGCAACGGCGCGTGCGTGTCGACGGACTGACGGTGGCCGACCCACGCCTGCAGGTGCGGGATTTCAGCCGCATCGAAGTCGACGAGCAGGTGCTGCAGACCGGGCGCGAGGCGCGCTATTTCATGCTGCACAAGCCCGCCGGCTGCGTCAGCGCCACCCACGACCCGCAACATCCCACCGTATTGGAACTGTTGCCGGCGGGTGAGCGCGACAACCTGCATATCGCCGGGCGCCTGGACTACAACACCACCGGGCTGATGCTGCTGACCAACGACGGTCAATGGTCGCGCCGCCTCACCCAGCCTCGCACCAAGCTGCCCAAGGTGTACTACGTGGAAACCGAGGATGAGATCGGCCCTCATTACATCGACACCTTTGGCAAAGGGCTGTACTTCGCCTTCGAAGACCTCACCACCCTTCCCGCCGACCTGACCCTGCTCGGCCCGCGCCAGGCACGCCTGGCCATCGTCGAAGGGCGCTACCATCAGGTCAAGCGCATGTTCGGCCACTTCGACAACAAGGTGGTGCGCCTGCACCGCGAGCGCATGGGTCCCTTGCTGTTGGACCCGACCCTCGCGCCCGGGGAGTTCCGGGCCTTGACCGCGCAAGAAATCGCCGCGATCTGAGCGCTCCTGTCGCCTTGCTGGCGCCAAAAAACGGCACATGACCGCCCAGCGGTTTTTCCTGCATCATTGCCTGAACGGCCCTTGCGGATTCGCAACCTGGCTGCTTGACTCCAATCGTCAGTCTGCATGTGACTCATCAGTCACAACCGCAGTCAGGACGCCTTTTGCCGGTCAACCGATGCCTAGAAGCACCGGTGCACGGCGAATTGCCCGCGAATAACAATACGCGTCGACCACGCCTGTCAGGGATCGACATGGGGCCCTCCGTTTCACTTCAAGGCGTATGCCTACCTGTCATAAAAAACGTGCACCGTAGGTGACACGAATACCCTTTTTTTGCGCCAGGAGTCGATGACATGAGGCCAGAAATTGCAGTGCTTGATCTACAAGGTCAGTATCGGGTTTACACGGAGTTCTATCGTGCGCAGGGCGCAGAGAAGACCATCATTCTGGTCAACGGCTCGCTCGCCACCACCGCCTCCTTCGCTCAGACAGTGCGCAGCCTGCACCCGCAATTCAACGTCGTGCTCTACGACCAGCCCTATGCTGGCAAGTCCAAGCCGCACAACCGCCATCAACGCCCGCTCACCAAGGAGACCGAGGCACACGTTTTGCTCGAGCTGATCAACCACTTCGCCGCCGACCATGTCATGTCCTTCTCCTGGGGCGGCGCCTGCACCCTGCTGGCGCTGGCGCAGCAGCCGCGGCACATAAAAAAGGCGGTGGTCAGCTCGTTCTCGCCGGTGGTCAACGAGCCGATGCGCGACTACCTGGAACGCGGCTCCCGGTACCTGAGCGTCTGCGACCGCTATCAGGTCGGCAACCTGGTCAACGACACCATCGGCAAGCACCTGCCGCCGCTGTTCAAGCGTTTCAACTATCGCCATGTCAGCAGCCTGGACAGCCACGAGTACGCGCAGATGCACTTCCACATCAACCAGGTGCTGAACCACGATCTGGAACGGGCACTCAGGGGTTCGACCAACATCGACATACCCGTGCTGTTCATTAACGGTGAACACGACGAATACACCACCGTCGAAGATGCCCGGCAGTTCAGGGCACATGTGCGCAACAGCCACTTCAGCGAGATCCGCGGTGCCGGCCATTTCCTCGACATCGAGCACAAGGCTGCTAGCGAAGCGACCCGCAATGCCCTGCTCGGTTTTCTAAAGCCCACGGTGCGTGAATCCCGTCAGCGCAGCCACTATGTACAGGGTCATCATGCACTGGCCATCTGAGCGATACGGCAACCTGTAGCGCCTGTTACCACGCGCTACAGGCCGTCGACAGGCTTTTTTATACCGCAAGGCTTCTCATTGCCGGCCGGTTCTGGTACAAAGTTGGGCCTCAGGGCGGGTGTCGTATAATGGCATTACTCCAGCTTCCCAAGCTGATAACGAGGGTTCGATTCCCTTCACCCGCTCCATACAATTTCATCGCATGACGTTCCAGTGACGTCATGAGCAGTCAGAAGGAGCCTCGGCTCCTTTTTTCGTTTTAGCCCTCTTCGCGGGCGCTTCTCTTACGCCCCCTACCTCAACCAGGGAACGGAGCTACGATCCTGCGCATGTCTTGAAAGCCCTGTCACATCAAGACCTGCTAGACCGGGTACTCCTTGGCCGGCAATACATCACGCAGATCTCGATTGGTGATCCCGCCGTTGCCAGCGCCTCAATACCCCAGCTTTTGCAGCAACTGCGTTTCGCTGTGCTTGGCAGGACGTCCGTAGTAGCGCAACAAGGCCCCGGCGCGGTTGGTGAAGATACCGTTCACACCGGCCGCCATGGCCTTGGCGAAGTCCACCGTTTCGTCGAGTGTGTAGACATGCACCAGCAACTGCCGCTCGTGAGTCAGCCGGTTCATCCAGGGCTGGATCAGGTCGGCGTAGCTCTGTTCGCCACCGCCGCTGCGCGCGGCCGAGGGGCCGGTGCCGATGGCGCCACCTTCGACCGCGTCGTCCAGCCAGCGGGTGAATTCGCCGCGGTCCCGGGGTTGCTGGCGGGCGTAGAATGCTGCCTTGTCGCGCTCCCCCGATTCGGCGAAGGACTGCCCCGAGGCTGGCTCGATATAGCCCTTGCCAACAAACAGCAAGAGGATCTTCGGCACCTGTGGCATGGCCTGGTGCAGGAGCCGCAGGCTGTTGCGGTCGAAGGTCTGCAACACCACTCGGCCTGGCCGATCGAGCCAGCCACGGGCCTGCAGGCGAGCCTGCAGCGCGGCCTCGATGCCGGGAAACTGGGCGGGCACCTTGGTCTCGATGTACAGCCCAGGCTGGCGCTCCGGGTTGCCTTCGGCGATGTCGATCACTTCGTCGAGGGTGAGAATCTGCAGTTTCGCGAATGATCCCCGGGCGCGCTCCGGGTAGGCCTGGTTGAACCAGCTACCGGCATCCAGGGCCTTGAGCTCGGCCAGTGTGAAGGCACTGACCGGGCTGGCACGGCGCTCGGGATAGCGCGCGGCGACGTCGCTGGTGCGCACCAGGGTGTCGTCATGCACCGCCACCAGTACGCCGTCGCGTGTACGCTGCAGGTCCAGTTCCAAATAGTCGGCCCCCAGTTCGCGGGCCAGCAGATAAGCCGGCGCGGTGGACTCGGGGGCATCATGGGAAGCGCCGCGGTGGGCGATCACTGCTGGGTTGGGGATGCCCTGCGCGCCCGCCAGCGACGCTTGTGCTTGAGCATTGACCGCCGCCAGCAGCAAGGCGGCCAGGCCCGCGGCCCGGTGAAATCCTGTATTCATTCGCTCTCCCTGATCATCTGATTCCCCGCCGTCCTTGGCGCAAGACGCGTTGCAGAAGACGCCAGACTCGCACATAACCCATGACATGCTAAAGTCGCGGCGTTTGCTCGCCACACCGACGGAACCCCCATGCCTCACGCTACCCTTGACGCCCATCTTACCTCCTGGCCAGCGCTGAACGACGATCATCCCTGTCGCGCCCTGCTGTTGGGCAACGGCGCCAGCCGCGCGCTATGGAAGCCGTTCGGCTACTTCTCGTTGTTCGAGCAGGCCCAGCAGGTACGCTACCGGGCCCTGGGCGTCAGCGACCAGGCGTTGTTCAAGGCGTTGGCAACCGAATTGTTCGAGCCGGTGCTCAGCACCCTGAACACCACTATCAGGGCCAACGCTGCCCTGGCCATCAGCTCCACCGCGCCGCTGAACCGCTACTATGCGATCAAGGAAGCGCTGATCCACGCCATGCGCAGCCTGCACATCCCCTGGCCGCTATTGCCCACGCCGACCCTGCAGGCGTTCAACGACGAGCTGCGCAATTATGAGCGCGTCTACACCAGCAACTACGACCTGCTCTGCCCTTGGGCGGTCGGCCAGGCGCCTGATGGTTTTGCCCACCTGTTCGATGAGCAGGGCTTTTTTGACGTGCGCCGCACCCGCGAACCGGGGACCCGCCTGCATTACCTGCATGGCGGCCTGCACCTGCTCAAGCAGGCCGACGGCACCACTCGCCAGCGCAGCGCCGAAGGCAGCGAACTGCTCGACGGCTTTGCCGTCAACACCCCAGGCGAAGTGCCCTTGTTCGTCAACGAAGGTCCCAGCCACGACAAGTTGCGCGCTATCCGAAACTCCGATTACCTGTCCTGGTGCCTGGGCGAACTGGCCCGCGAAAGCGACGGCTTGTGCCTGTTCGGGCAGCATCTGGGCAGTGCCGACCAGCACCTGGTACAGGCTATCCGCCAAGCGCGCCCAGCCCACATGGCGATCGCCATCCGCCCCTTGGGCGAAGCCTCGATCATCAGCCAGAAACAGCATTACCTGCAGCTGTTCAGTGAGATGCCGGACAACGCGTTGCACTTCTTCGACGCCAGCACGCATCCGCTTGGCCATCCGGGACGGGGAATCGCTGTGCCTGCCGGTCATGGCAAGCGTCGTTGATGGACTGGAAACAGTAAAAACCGGGCGGTGGCTGTCAAGTGCTTGTCTTTAGGGTGCCCTTGAGATCGAGCGCCGCGCGGGCGGCGCTCGATCTCAAGGGCGGCACAAGACTCAAGGCGAGCACCCCGCGATGCGCCGCCCGCGCGCTCGACCTCAAGGGCGACCTAACACTAAAGGCATGCACCTGGTCTCACGCCGCAATCAACCCATCCGCCCGCAACAACGTCTCCAGGCAATGCTCCTGCACCCCATAGAACGCTTTGAGCTGGGCGATCTTCTCCAGCAGCGCGGTGGCATCGCCAGGCTGCTTGCGCTTGACCGCGAGGATCATCTTGTTCTTGTTGGTGTGCTCCAGGGAGATGAACTCGAACACCTTGGTTTCATACCCACAGACCTCCAGGTACAGCGCGCGGAGGCTGTCGGTGAGCATTTCGGCCTGCTGGCCGAGGTGCAGGCCGTACTGCAGCATGGGCTGTAGCAACCCCGGGTTGTCCATCTGTGGGCGGATCTGCTTGTGGCAGCATGGCGAGCACATGATGATCGAGGCGCCGCAACGTATGCCGGTGTGGATGGCGTAGTCGGTGGCGGTGTCGCAGGCGTGCAGGGCGATCATGACGTCGATGGCGTCGGGCACGACACTGCGCACGTCGCCGCACTCGAACACCAGGCCCGGGTGCTCGAGGCGCGCGGCAGCGGCGTTGCACAGGTCGACCATGTCCTGGCGCAGCTCGACGCCAGTGACCTGGGCCTGGCGCTGCAGGCGGTCGCTCAAGTAGTCGTGCATGGCGAAGGTCAGGTAGCCCTTGCCCGAGCCGAAATCGGCCACGCGCAACGCCTGATCAGCCGCCAGCGGTGCACTGCCCAGGGCATGGTCGAACACTTCGATGAACTTGTTGATCTGCTTCCACTTGCGCGACATCGCCGGAATCAGCGCGCCCTGTCGATCGGTCACGCCCAGGTCGCGCAGAAACGGGCGAGACAGCTCCAGGTAACGCTTCTTCTCCCGATCATGCTCGGCCGGCGCCGCCGGGTGCGGCTGTTGCGCGCCATGGCGCTGGAGCATCGGTTTGCCCTTTTTGCTGAAGCTCAGCTGCACTTCCTCGTCCTGGTTGAACAGGTGGGCATTGCGAAAGCTGCCCGGCAGCAGCTCGTCAACCCGTGCGCGCACCTGATCCAGCGGCAGGTTACGGGTGATATCGCGGGTCTGGTGGCGATAGACCATCGACAGGCAGGCCTGCCCCTTGACCACCAATGGCTTGGCGATGATGCGCTGCAGGGTCTGGTCGTCGCCGACGTGCCGGGCGAGCACCAGCTTGACCAGGGTGTTGTTCTTCAGGCTCGCATCGAGCAGACCGAGGAACTGGGCATGCGCATCGGGCGCCGTGGAAGCGGAGGGTGTGGCGGACATCGGGAGTGGGTGCCTCGGATTGCGGAGGGCGCGCGAGGCGCAGTGCCGCGCATTTTACGTCGATGCCTGGCCGGCGCACAGGTTTTCTCGATGGGCGTGGCTCAGTCGAGGATCACCAGGCGGTTGGGCAACTCATTGCGCGGGTGGGTCAGCGGCACATGGGCGCTGAGCAACTCACCACAGGCGTCGATGCAGGTGATGAACCCCTGCAAGGTCTGGCCCTGGCGCACCTGCTCGGCGAAGCGCGCGACGATACTGGCCCAGACCTGATTGTCCAGGCGCTGGGCAATGCCGTCATCGACCAGGATCTCGACGTAGCGCTCAGCTTCGCTGACGAAAATCAGTACCCCCGTGGCGCCCTCGGTGTGGTGCAGGTTCTGTTCGAGGAACTGCCGCCGCGCCAGGTTGGAAGCGCGCCAGTGGCGCACCGAGCGCGGGATCAAGCGTGTGGTCAGGCGCGGCAGGCGAAACAGCAGGCACAGGACGATGAAGGTCAGCCATTGGGCCAGCAGCAGCTGGTGGATGCTGAACCAGCCGACCAGATAATGCAGCAATCCGGGCACCACCAGCGCCACCAGGCTGGCCCAGAGCAGCGGAATGTAAGCGTAGTCGTCGGCGCGCCGGGCCAGCACGGTGACCAGTTCGGCATCGGTGTGCTGCTCGACCCGGGCGATCGCCTCGGCGACCTGACGCTGTTCGTACTCTTTGAGCAAAGTCATGCAATCGGTTTCTCGTTGATCATTGTCCTACCAGCCCCCCGATGACCCGCCGCCGCCGAAGCTGCCGCCACCACCGCCAAAGCCACCGCCACCGCCTCTTCCGAAGCCGCCACCCAGGCCGCCGCCGAAACCACCACCGCCGCGTCCACGACCGCCGCTTGCGCCCGTGCCCATCAGGATCAGCATCACGAGCACGGCCATCGCCAACAGGGAGAACAGCGCAGGCGCGCCCTCGCCTTCGTCCTGTCCGCCCGCCGCCCGCTGCGGCACCGCCAGCGGCTCGCCGCCAAGCACCTGCAGCATCGCGCTGACACCCGCGACGATGCCTTCGCTGAAGGCGCCACGACGAAACGCCGGGGTGATGACGCTGTTGATGATCACCGAGGCCTGGGCGTCGGTCAGGCGCTCTTCCAGGCCATAGCCGACTTCGATGCGCAGGCGCCGCTCGCTGGGCACGACGATCAGCAGCGCGCCATTGTCCTTGCCCTTCTGGCCGATGCCCCAGTGACGACCGAGCTGATAGCCGTACTCTTCGATGCTCTGCCCTTGCAGGTCGGGCAGGGTCACCACCACGACCTGCTCGCCGGTGGCCTGCTCATGCGCGAGCAGCATGCGCTCGAGTTGCTGACGGCTGTCGCCCTCGAGCAGCCGGGCATTGTCGACTACCCGGCCAGTCAATGCCGGAAAGGCCACTTCGGCATGTACCAAGCCACTGGCCAGCAGCAACGCCAGCCAGCAGGACAGGATCATCGCGCGCATCAGAACTTCACTTCAGGCGCTTTGTCGGCATTCTCGCTGGTGGCTTCGAAGCTCTCGCGCACCTTCAGGTCGCTGTACATCACGCGGTGCCAGATGCTCCCGGGGAAGGTGCGGATCTCGGTGTTGTACTGCTGCACGGCGGCGATGAAGTCGCGTCGCGCCACGGCGATGCGGTTCTCGGTGCCTTCGAGCTGCGACTGCAGGGCCAGGAAGTTCTGGTTGGACTTGAGGTCCGGATAACGCTCGGACACCACCATCAGGCGGCTCAACGCCCCGGTCAGCTGACTCTGGGCCTGCTGGAACTGCTGCAATTTCTGCGGATCGTCCAGGGTGCTGGCATCGACCTGGATCGAGGTGGCCTTGGCCCGCGCTTCGATCACCGCGGTGAGGGTCTCCTGTTCCTGGCGGGCATAGCCCTTGACCGTCTCGACCAGGTTGGGGATCAGGTCGGCACGGCGCTGGTACTGGTTCTGCACCTGGCCCCAGGCGGCCTTGACCTGTTCGTCGTACTGCGGAATGTTGTTGATCCCGCAACCGGTAAGCACGCTGACAAGCGCCAGCAGCAACCACACCCGTATCGCCTTGAACTCAATGACCTGCATGTTCTGCATACTCCCTGGCGCTCTCTCGAAACGCTTCATATAAGGCATAATTCGCCGCAGTGGCTGGATTGGCTGCGCGCGATCAGCTAAAAGATGCCCCAGCAAACTCTACAACAATAGTCGCTTCCCCTACTTCGGCATGCCCGAATATTCGGCCAAGGCCTAGAGAAAGAATTCATGACCCAATGGTGTTTGCTCGGCCTTGTCATTGGCCTCGTCAGCCAGACGACCCTGGCCGCGACCTCGGCTGCGCCTTTGCAAGACAAACAAGCCTTCATCGACCACCTGATCGGTGAAATGACCGTCGACGAAAAGATCGGCCAGCTGCGCCTGATCAGCATCGGCCCGGAAATGCCGCGCGCAACGATCCGCAAGGAAATCGCCGCCGGGCGCATCGGGGGCACCTTCAACTCGATCACCCGCGACGAGAACCGGCCCATGCAGGACGCTGCCCAACGCAGCCGCCTGAAGATCCCGATGTTCTTCGCCTATGACGTGATCCACGGCCACCGTACCATTTTTCCCATCAGCCTGGGCCTGGCGTCGAGCTGGGACATGGACGCCATCGCCAAGGTGGGTCGCACTGCGGCCATCGAAGCGGCCGCCGACAGCATCGACATGACCTTCGCGCCGATGGTCGACATCGCCCGCGACCCGCGCTGGGGCCGCACCAGCGAAGGCTTCGGTGAAGACACCTACCTGACCTCGCGCATCGCCCAGGTGATGATCGAATCGCTCCAGGGCAGCCGCCCGGCCAATGCCGACAGCATCATGGCCATCGTCAAGCACTTCGCCCTCTATGGCGCGGTGGAGGGCGGCCGCGACTACAACACGGTCGATATGAGCGCGCCGAAGATGTACAACGACTACCTGCCCCCCTACCGCGCCGGCCTTGATGCCGGCGCTGGCGGCGTCATGGTGGCGCTGAACTCGATCAACGGCGTGCCGGCCACCTCCAACACCTGGCTGATGCACGACCTGCTGCGCCAGGAGTGGGGCTTCAAGGGGGTCACCATCAGTGATCATGGCGCCATCCAGGAGCTGATCCGTCACGGCGTCGCCCGCGATGGTCGCGAGGCGGCGAAGCTGGCGATCAAGGCCGGCATCGACATGAGCATGAACGACTCGCTCTACGGCCAGGAGCTGCCCGGCCTGCTCAAATCCGGTGAAGTCAGCCAGGCCGAGCTGGACAATGCCGTGCGCGAGGTGCTCGGCGCCAAGTACGACATGGGCCTGTTCGAAGACCCGTACCGACGCATCGGCAAGGCCGAGGACGACCCGCAGGACACCTACGCCGATGCGCGCCTGCACCGCGAGGCCGCCCGTGATGTGGCGCGCCGCAGCCTGGTGCTGCTGGAAAACCGCAACCAGGCCCTGCCGCTGAAAAAGAGCGCGACCGTCGCCCTGGTCGGTCCCTTGGCCGAGGCGCCGATCGACATGATGGGCAGTTGGGCCGCCGCGGGTCGATCCAAGCATTCGGTCACCGTGCGCGAAGGCATGCGCCGCGCCATGGGTGAACAGGGCCGGCTGATCTACGCCAAGGGCGCGAACCTGACCCATGACAAGGCCATTGTCGACTACCTGAACTTCCTCAACTTCGATGCACCGGAAATCGTCGACGATCCACGGCCTTCGGCGGTCATGATCGACGAAGCAGTCAAGGCTGCCCGGCAGTCGGACGTGGTGGTGGCCGTGGTCGGCGAATCACGTGGCATGTCCCACGAGTCGTCGAGCCGTACCACCCTGGAGATCCCGGCCAGCCAGCGCGAGCTGATCAAGGCCCTCAAGGCTACCGGCAAGCCGCTGGTACTGGTGCTGATGAACGGCCGCCCGCTGTCACTGGCATGGGAACGTGAGCAGGCCGACGCCATGCTGGAAACCTGGTTCAGCGGAACCGAAGGCGGCAACGCCATCGCCGATGTGCTGTTCGGCGACTACAACCCCTCCGGCAAGCTAGCCATCACCTTCCCACGCTCGGTGGGGCAGATCCCGATGTACTACAACCACCTGAGCATCGGCCGCCCCTACACGCCAGGTAAGCCGGGCAACTACACCTCGCAGTACTTCGAGGAGCCCAACGGTCCCCTGTACCCGTTCGGTTACGGCCTGAGCTACAGCGACTTCAGCCTGGACGACCTGACCCTATCCAGAACCGCGCTCAAGCGCGGCGAGACGCTGCAGGTCCAGGTCACGGTGAAGAACACCAGCCCGCGTGACGGCGAGACTGTCGTGCAGCTGTATCTGCAGGACGTCACTGCCTCGATGAGTCGCCCGCTCAAGGAGCTGAAGAACTTCCAGAAGTTGATGCTCAAGGCCGGCGAATCGCGCACCGTCACCTTTCAGATCAGCGAGGACGACCTGAAATTCTACAACGGCCAGCTGCACTGGGCGGCGGAGCCTGGCCAGTTCAAGGTTCAGGTCGGCCTCGACTCCCAGACCGTGAAACAGCAGAGCTTCGAGTTGCTGTAAACGCCCGTCCCGCCCAGAAGAAGGGGCCAGCAGGCCCCTCCAATTGCCAGGATCCGCACCATGCTATTTTCCGTTCGTGCCCTGCGGCTGGGGCTGATCATCTTGCTGATCGTGGTGGGCAGCGTGCTCAGCGCGACCTGGGCCATGCATCAGGCCAAGCGCCAGTCGATGGTCGCCGACGCTCAGCGCGCCAGTGTGCAACTGGGCTTGTACGCCAACTCACTGCACACCCTGATCGAACGCTACCGCGCCCTGCCCGCCGTACTGGCGTTGGACCCAGAGCTGATCAGCGCCCTCAACGGCCCGATCGACGCGCAGGTGCAGGACCATCTGAACCGCAGGCTCGAACGCATCAATGGCGCGGCCAATTCCTCCACTCTGGAGCTGCTCGACCGCACGGGCCTGGCCGTGGCAGCCAGCAACTGGCGCCTGCCGACCACCTATGTGGGTTCCAACTACGGCTTTCGCCCTTATTTCAAGCAAACCCGCAGCCAGGGCAGCGGCCGCTTCTACGCGGTGGGTGTGACCAGCGGCGTGCCGGGCTATTTTCTCTCCAGCGCGGTGAACGACGCGCACGGTCGCTTCCTCGGTGCCATGGTGGTCAAGCTGGAGTTTCCCGAACTGGAACGCGAGTGGCGCCAGGGTAGCGACGTGCTGTTGGTCAGCGACGCGCGCGGCATTATCTTCCTCGCCAACCAGGAAGGCTGGCGTTACCGCGAGCTTGCGCCGCTGACCAGCGCCGACCGCGCCGAGCTGGCCGAGACGCGCCAGTACGACAAGCAGCCACTGGTACCTCTGCAGCACCAAGCGCTGGACCGTTTCGACGACGACAGTCACCTCACCCGCGTCCATGGACCCGATGGGCCTACCGATTACCTCTGGGAGAGCCTGCCGCTGCAAGGCGAAGGCTGGACCCTGCACCTGCTGCGCAAACCGCAGGTCGGCAAGGACGCGCGCAATGCCGCCCTGACCGCCGCAGCGATCTGGCTGTGCCTGGTATTCGCCCTGCTCTTCGTCAGCCAGCGCCTGCGTCTGGCCCGCTTGCGCCAGCGCAGCCGCGATGAACTCAAGCGTCAGGTCGAGGAACGCACCCGCGAGCTGCGCACGGCCCAGGAGGGCCTGGTGCAATCGGCCAAGCTGGCGGCGCTGGGGCAGATGTCGGCGGCCCTCGCCCACGAGATCAACCAACCCCTCACCACGCAGCGCATGCAACTGGCGACCTTGCGCCTGCTGCTCGACAGCGGTCGCCTGGACGAGGCGCGCCAGGCGTTGGAGCCGCTGGAGCAGATGCTCACGCGCATGGCCGGCCTGACCGGGCACCTGAAGACTTTCGCCCGCAACAGTCCCGGCGGCCTGCGCGAGCGCCTGGACCTGGCCACAGTGGTCGACCAGGCCCTGCACCTGCTCGAGGCGCGCATCCGCGACGAGGGGGTCGACGTGGCGCAGTACCTGGCCCGTCCGGCCTGGGTCCGCGGTGATGCAATCCGCCTGGAACAGGTACTGATCAACCTGCTGCACAACGCCCTCGACGCCATGACCGGCAAGCGCTACAAACGTCTGGAAATCCGTATCGAGGCCGACGCCCAGCATTGGCGCCTGAGCGTGCTGGACAGCGGCGGCGGCATTGCCGAGGCTGACCTGCCCAGGATCTTCGACCCCTTCTTCACCACCAAGCCGGTGGGTGACGGGCTGGGGCTGGGCCTAGCGATTTCCTATGGCATCGTCCATGAGGCCGGCGGCCAGTTGCAGGCCGAGAACATGCCCGGCGGCGCGCGCCTGAGCCTGACCCTACCCCGCGACCTGGAGCCTGTATGTTGAATTCAGTGATCGTCGTCGATGATGAAGCCAGCATCCGCACGGCGGTGGAGCAGTGGCTGAGCCTTTCCGGTTTCAGTGTGCAGCTGTTCAGCCGCGCCGAGCAATGCCTGGCGCAGCTGCCTGGGCATTTTCCGGGGGTGATCATCAGCGACGTGCGCATGCCCGGCATGGATGGCCTGCAATTGCTCGAGCGGCTGCGCGAGCGCGATCCGGACTTGCCGGTGATCCTGCTGACAGGGCATGGCGATGTGCCGATGGCGGTCGAGGCCATGCGCAACGGCGCCTACGATTTCCTGGAAAAACCCTTCAGCCCGCAGAGCCTGCTCGGCAGCCTGCGCCGCGCGCTGGAAAAACGCCAGCTGGTGCTGGAGAACCGCCGCCTGCATGAACAGGCCGACCTCAAGGCGCGGCTGGAAGGTACCCTGCTGGGCATGTCACAGGGTTTGCAGCAGCTACGCCGGCAGGTCCTGGAACTCGCCGGCCTACCGGTCAACGTGCTGCTGCGGGGCGAGACTGGCAGCGGCAAGGAGCGCGTGGCGCGCTGCCTGCATGACTTCGGCCCGCGCGCCGCCAAGCCCTTTGTGGCCCTCAACTGCGCGGCGATTCCCGAGGCGCTGTTCGAGGCCGAATTGTTCGGCCACGAAAGCGGCGCGTTCACCGGTGCTCAGGGCAAACGCATCGGCAAGCTGGAATACGCCAACGGCGGCACGGTGTTCCTCGACGAGATCGAGAGCATGCCCCTGGCCCAGCAGGCCAAGCTTCTGCGGGTGATCCAGGAACACAAGCTGGAGCGCCTCGGCGCCAACCAGAGCATCGAGGTCGACCTGCGTATCATTGCCGCGACAAAGCCTGATCTGCTCGAAGAGGCCCGCGCCGGGCGTTTCCGTGAAGACCTCGCCTACCGCCTGAACGTCGCCGAGTTGCGCCTGGCACCGTTGCGCGAGCGGCGTGAAGACATCCCCTTGCTGTTCGAGCACTTCGTCCGCGCTGCCGCCGAACGCCTGGGTCGCGATGCGCCGCCGCTGGCAGGCGTACAACTGGCGCGGCTGCTCGGCCATGACTGGCCGGGTAACGTGCGCGAGCTGGCCAACGCTGCCGAACGCCATGCGTTGGGCCTGGATGAGCCCTCGATGGAAGACGGCCCTGGCGGCCAATCCCTGGCCGAGCAGATGGAGAGGTTCGAAGCCCAGTGTCTGCGCGCGGCGTTGCGCCAACACAAGGGCGAAATCAAGGCGGTGATGGAAGCCTTGCAGCTGCCGCGGCGAACGCTCAATGAAAAGATGCAGCGCCATGGCTTGCAGCGCGAGGCATTTCTGGACCGCGAATAAGCGGATTTTTGCCTATTACGAGAGGCAGTTCAGCGGAAAACCGCTCATGCGCCCCATTGTCATGGGCTCGACCAGGGGCCGCTTTGCGGCCATCGCGGCGCGAGGCCGCTCCTACAGTCAGGCGCGCCTAACCAATAGACACGCGGCCTGCGGCTAGAAATTCGTCGCAGCGGCTTGCGCGGCGATGGGCCACGAGCGGGCTCAAGACTTCAACCCCTCTTCCTGGCACACCTTCTGCAATACCCCCAGCAAGCTGCGCCTCGGCGCGTTACCTCTGATGGATAACGCTACCTCCCTGCCAATCGGGGCGGCCCATGCGCCTGCCGCCGAAAAGACCACCTCGAGCCGCCTCAAGTCAATCTTCAGTGGTTCCATCGGCAACATGGTCGAGTGGTACGACTGGTACGTCTACGCCGCGTTTTCGCTGTACTTCGCCAAGGCCTTCTTCCCAGCCGGCGACACCACCGCCCAACTGCTCAACACCGCCGCGATCTTCGCCGTGGGCTTCCTCATGCGCCCGATCGGCGGGTGGCTGATGGGCCTGTACGCCGACCGCAAGGGCCGCAAGGCCGCGCTGATGGCCTCGGTGCTGCTGATGTGCGCCGGTTCTCTGGTAATCGCCTTGACCCCCGGCTATGAAACCATCGGCGTCGCCGCGCCGGTCCTTCTGGTGCTGGCCCGCCTGCTGCAGGGCCTGTCGGTCGGCGGTGAATATGGCACTTCGGCCACGTACCTGAGCGAGATGGCCAGCAAGGAACGCCGCGGGTTCTTCTCCAGCTTCCAGTACGTGACGCTGATCTCTGGCCAGCTCATTGCCCTGGCGGTGCTGATTGTCCTGCAGCAGACCCTGACCACCGAGCAACTGTACGCCTGGGGCTGGCGCGTGCCCTTCGTGATCGGCGCACTGTGCGCCGTGGTCGCGCTGTACCTGCGTCGTGGCATGGAAGAGACCAGCTCCTTCACCAAGAAGGAGAAATCCAAGGAAAGCCTGATGCGCACTCTGATGCGCCACCCCAAGGAACTGGCGACCGTGGTCGGCCTGACCATGGGCGGCACCCTGGCCTTCTATACCTACACCACCTACATGCAGAAGTACCTGGTCAACACCGTGGGCATGAGCATCACCGACTCGACCACCATCTCGGCGGCCACGCTGTTCCTGTTCATGTGCCTGCAGCCAGTGATCGGCGGCCTCTCCGACAAGATCGGCCGACGTCCGATCCTGATCGCCTTCGGCGTGCTCGGTACCCTCTTTACCGTACCGATCCTCACCACCCTGCACACCATCCAGAGCTGGTGGGGCGCGTTCTTCCTGATCATGGCGGCGCTGATCATCGTCAGCGGCTATACCTCGATCAACGCAGTGGTCAAGGCCGAGCTGTTCCCGACCGAGATCCGCGCCCTGGGCGTCGGCCTGCCTTACGCCCTGACGGTGTCGATCTTCGGCGGCACCGCCGAGTACGTGGCCCTGTGGTTCAAGAGCGTCGGTATGGAGACCGGTTTCTACTGGTACGTCACCGCCTGCATCGCCTGCTCGCTGCTGGTGTATGTGACCATGAAAGACACCCGTACCCACTCGCGGATCACCACTGACTGATTGACTGACTGCCTGGTCATGAGAAACGCATGAACTGGACGGTGAGCCAAATAGCCCGCACAATCGGCTCACTCCATGAGCCGAATAAGGCGTTTATTCGGCTCACTGATCGGAAAGACCGTTCATGCATGACCTTCATTGGATATGGCAACACGCTGACTGGCCTAATTTCGAATGGCAGAGCGCCGCACTGTCCCAATTGCTCCGAGACTGCGTGCAGTCCCAGGGCCGTCTACTGGGCATGATGGGCGCGATGGACGACGACAGTGAATGCTGTGATGTGCTCGACACCTTGCTGCAGAACATCGTCACCTCATCGGCCATCGAAGGCGAACAGCTCAATGTCGGCTCGGTGCGCTCATCTCTAGCCCGCCGCCTGGGGATAGTAGAGGACGGGCGCATCACTGCCCGTAGCGAGGGTCTGGCAGAGCTGTCGCTCGATGCCACTCTGGCATTCGACCAGCCGCTAACGCTGCAGCGCTTGTTTACCTGGCACCGCTGGCTCTTCCCCACAGAGGACACGCTGGTTGCCGTGCCCATCCGTATTGGCCAGCTGCGCAGTGAAGCCCCGATGCAGGTGATCTCCGGACGCCTCGACCGGCCCACGGTGCACTTCCAGGCCCCTGCGCGCAAGGGCTTGGAGGTTCAGGTCCAGGATTTTCTGGACTGGTTTGCCGACAGTCGGGACGACAAGCGCCTGGATCCTTTGCTACGCGCTGGCATCGCGCATTTCTGGTTCGTCACCCTGCACCCCTTCGATGATGGCAACGGCCGCCTCACCCGCGCACTGACCGACCTTGCCTTGGCACAAGGGGATCAGCACGCCATCCGCTTCTATGCCCTGTCGGCAAGCATCCTGGAGGATCGTGCGGGCTATTACCGCATTCTGGAAGCCAGCCAGAAAGGCAGCCTCGACATCACTCCCTGGCTGAGCTGGTTCCTCGGCACTTTGCTGCGCAGTTTGGAACAGGCCTTGGCACGGGTCGATCGGGTGTTGACCAAGACGCGCTTCTGGCAGGCCCATCGCGCCGACGGCTTGCTGGCCGAGCAGGTCAAGGTGCTCAATCGCCTGCTCGATGGCGGGACCCGCGGTTTTGAGGAGGGCATCAGCGCGGCCCAGTACCAGGCTGTTGCCAAAGTATCCAAGGCGACCGCCACACGACACCTGGCTGATCTCCTGAACAAGGGCTGCCTGGTCAAGCTGCCGGGTGGGGGGCGCAGCACTCGTTATCAGGTGAGCATTTGCGCAGAAGCAAAACTGTTGCAGCATTGACTGGATACAGGCTTGGAAAAGACCGTGCTAAGGCGCGGTTTTTTTATGCGTCTCAACTTAACCCTCCATTAACGTTTGCGTCGCATTCTTGCATGGCTAAGAGATAGCGGATCGCTTGCCGCTCCCTGACCCCTTTCGCCCCTATATTAATCGATAAATACGATTGTTAATCGCAGATATTTGCGCTTTTTAATCTATTTAATAGGCGTAATCTTGAACCCATAGAAACAAGCAAACCTCTCAACCCACCGGAGCACCGACCATGAAAAACAAACTGATCCTGACCCTGGCCCTTTCCGTAATCGCCACTGGCGCTTTCGCCGAAGATGGCTTCGACCGTACCCGCGCCCACGCCTTCGCTGCGGCCCAGAGCCAATCGGCCGGCTACGCTGAAGATGGTTTTGACCGCACGGGCGCCGCACGTTTCGCTGAAGACGGCTTCGACCGCACGGGCGCCGCACGCTTCGCTGAAGATGGCTTCGACCGCACAGGCGGCCATCGCGTCGCCGAAGATGGCTTCGACCGCACCAATGCCCACCGCATCAGCTAATCGCTGCTGCGAGCGCTTAGCCCGGCTTCGGCCGGGCTTGACCATTTCCAGCCGGGCAAAGCCTTGGCACACTAGGTGCCTTGTCCATTCAGAGGAAGGGCTTTGCGGCCCGCACAGATGTACTACTACGAACCCGCAAAAGGCCACGGCCTGCCCCATGACCCCTTCAATGCCATCGTCGGCCCTCGCCCCATCGGCTGGATCTCCTCGCAGGACCGCCAAGGCCGATTGAATCTCGCGCCCTACAGCTTCTTCAATGCCTTCAACTACATCCCGCCGATCATCGGTTTCTGCAGCGTCGGGCGCAAAGACAGCCTGAACAACATCGAGCAGACCGGCGAATTCGTCTGGAACCTGGCCACGCGCCCCTTGGCCGAGGCGATGAACCAGAGCTGCGCGGCCGTGGCGGCAGAAGTCGATGAATTCGTTCTGAGCGGACTGACGCCGACGCCCTCGAAGGTGATCAGCGTGCCGCGCGTGGGCCAAAGCCCGGTGTCGTTCGAATGCAAGGTGAGCCAGATCGTGCAACTGCAGCGCGCCGACCAGGCGCTGGTGCCCAGCTGGCTGATCCTGGGTGAGGTGGTGGCGGTGCATATCGCCGAGCACCTGCTCAAGGACGGGGTCTACGATACCGCCGCCGCCGAGCCGATCCTGCGCGGTGGCGGCCCGGCCGACTATTTCGAGCTGGGCAACCTGTTCAAGATGGCCCGGCCCCAGGTTAACGACTGATTACCAGATCAGCTCGCCCTCATCGTCGACGCCTTGCAGGCGGGCCAACTCGGCAACGGCGGCCTCGTCGGCCGCCGTTGCGGTCTTGAACACCTGGCCCTCGAGGACCTTGTGGAAACGCGGTGCACCGCCCATACCCAAGCCTTTGACAGCGATGGCGGCGCTGTAGCCGCCTTCACCTGGGACCATCGCCGAAACCGCCTTGAAGCGGGAAAATTCTTTACGCGCCATGCCTGACATTCCAAAGCGTTGAACAAGACCGGCATTCTAACCCGAGCCGAAGGTATGCAGGTCGAGGCTGGCGAGCACCTGGGCTTGCACCAGCTCGCCTAAGAGCTCCAGGTTTGGCGAGGCGAAGTAACCGCTCATCGCCTGCTGGTCGCACCAGCTGCCGCTGAGCAGCCACAGGTCGGCATCGGCCTGGGATCGCTGAATGCTGAAGCTTAGGCAGCCAGGGGTCTGACGCGAAGGTTCAAGCAGGTCGCGCAGGCGCGCGCCCAGTTCTGCCGAACGACCGCTGCTGGCACGAATAAAAGCAAGGTGGGTGACCGGTTGCGGCTGGGTCATGAGGTTCTCCTTGAGCAGGCGGACGCAAAGCCAGATTGCCAAGATAAGTGCTCACCCAGGCCCGCCGTTAGGCCATTACTGCAGGTCGATTGCCTGATCCTGTCGCGCGGCAGGATCAGGCAATCGACCTGCAGCATTAGACTAGCGCCTGCCCTTGCACAAACCTATGCTTCAGCGGTCAGCAAAGGAAACCACCATGTCCGCGCCTATGCCTTCATCGCCGCCACTCGACCCGACCCTGGAAGCGCAGCGCCAGGAATTGGCCGAGCTGATCCGCCGCCATGCCGGCGAACCCCATGGCGCGCAGTCGGCCATTGCCGACCTGTACCTGTACCGCTACCAGGAAAGCGTCCGCTCGATGCCAACATTGGCGCAACCGGCCCTGTGCATCCTGGCCCATGGCAGCAAGACCCTGTTTCTCGGTGATGAAGCCTACGCCTACGACCCCCTGCACTACATGGTGGTCTCGGTGACCTTACCGATCAGCGGGGCGCTGCTGGAGGCCAGCCCGCAGAACCCGAGCCTGGGCCTTCGCCTGGACCTTGATCCCGCGCAGATCAGCCAGCTGATCGCCGACGCCGGGCCCATGGCCGTGCCGAGCTTGCCATCGGGGCGCGGGCTCTACGTCGAACGTACCGACCCGCAATTGCTCGACGCGCTGTTGCGCCTTATCCGCTTGCTCGACTCGCCGCGGGACATCGCGATGCTGGCACCGTTGATTCGCCGCGAGATCTTCTACCGCCTGCTGCGTGGACCTCAGGGTTACCGCTTGTACGAAATCGCCCTGGCCAACAGCCAGGCCCACCGGGTGTGCCAGGCCATCGCCTGGCTCAACCAGTATTATCAGCAACCGCTGCGCATCGAAGACCTGGCCCGCGAGGTCAACCTCAGCACCTCGACCTTGCACCATCGGTTCAAGGCGGTGACGTCGATGAGTCCGCTGCAGTACCAGAAGCAGCTGCGTCTCCAGGAAGCTCGCCGGTTGATGCTCAACGACGGCCTGGAGGCCGCGGTGGCGGGCTACCGGGTCGGCTATGAAAGCCCCTCGCAGTTCAGCCGCGAGTACAGTCGCCTGTATGGCGCCCCGCCGATCCGCGACCTGGCCCGGCTGCGCGCCAGCAGCGCCTGACCGCCTCAGGCTTGCACTGCCTCCTGCCACTGCGCCTGGTCCACCTGGATCAGGGTCGGCCCACTGCGATCGACGGCCTCGCGCAAGGCGTCGCGCAGCTGCGCCACGTCGCCCACCGTGCGGGCCGCAGCACCCAGTCCCTGTGCGACCGCCAGGAAGTTCGGGGTGTGGATGTCTACACCGATCGGTTCGATGGCACGGTTGAGCATGTATTTCTTGATCTCCTCATAGCCCTGGTTATTCCACAGCAGGACGATCAAGGGCACCTGTGCCTCGACCGCACTGACCAGTTCCGGCAGGGTGAACTGCAATCCGCCATCGCCGATCACGCAGACCACCGGCGCCCGCTCGGCCCTCGATCCGCCAGTGCCCAACCAGGCACCCATGGCCGCCGGCAAGGCGTAGCCGAGCGTGCCATAGCCGGTCGAGGCGTTGAACCAGCGGCGCGGCCGCTGCATGTCGAGGGTCAGGTTGCCGCTGTACACCGGCTGGGTCGAGTCGCCGACCAGCACGGCCTCCGGCAGGGTGTCCAGCACCGTGGTGAGCAGCCGCGTCTGGCTGCGGGTCGGCAGGTCCCATTCGGCAGCCAGGACCCGGCGCAGCCGCTCGGCGCGGCTGGCGCCCCAGGCCGCATCACGTGGTGGTTGGGGTTGGGCCTCAAGGGCGGCGAGCAACGCCTGGGCCGCCAGGTCCGCGTCGGCCACCAGGGCCAGTTCCGGCAGGTAGTTGCGCACGGTCTGGTCCGGGTCGATGTCGATGCGCAGCAGGCTGCCGGGAATCTCGAAACCGCCCTTGAAGGTCACGTCGTAATCGGTCTCGGCCAGCTCAGTGCCGATCGCCAGCACCACATCGGCCTCCGCGACCAGCGCCCGGGTGGCTGGCAGTGACTGGGTCGAACCGATCAACAGCGGATGGCCGGCCGCGAGCAGGCCTTTGGCGTTGATGGTCAAGGCCACCGGCGCCTGCAGGTGTTCGGCGAGCTGACCCAGGGCGTCGCCAGCCGCCAGTGCTCCGCCACCGGCGAGAATCAGCGGCCGCCGCGCATGCGCCAGGCGCTCGGCCATCTGCATCGCTGCCTGCGGTGCGGCGCCGGCCCGCGAGGTGCGGATCGGACGGCTGGCCAGCAAGTGATCGGCAGGCTCGACCAGCACATCCAGCGGGATCTCGATGTGCACGGGTCGTGGCCGGCCGCCGTCGAATACCGCGAACGCGCGCGCCAGCACCTGGGGCAAGTCGTCGGCGCTCATCAGGGTCTGGGAGAATGCCGAGACACCGCCGACCATGGCCGATTGGTTGGGCAATTCGTGCAACTTGCCTCGCCCTCCGCCAAGCTGACTCCGAGACTGCACACTGGAGATCACCAGCATGGGAATGGAGTCGGCGTAGGCCTGGCCCATGGCGGTGGTGATGTTGGTCATGCCCGGGCCGGTGATGATGAAGCACACCCCAGGCTTGCCGCGGGTATGCGCGTACCCGTCGGCCATGAAACCGGCGCCCTGTTCGTGGCGCGGGGTGATATGCCGGATGGCGGAGCCAGCAAGGCCGCGATAGAGCTTCACGGTATGCACGCCGGGAATACCGAAGACGTGGTCGACACCGTAGCCTTCGAGCAGTTTGACCAGTACTTCGCCGCAGGTTGCCATGGCAATTGCCTTATGTCTGTTAATACCAGCCGCTATTGAAACCGTGGCATCGATACCGGCACAACGCAAAAAAATGCATACTCGCCATGTCCCCACGTCATGGCTCAAGACGATGAAACGCCTGCCACCCCTGCCCGCTTTGCACACCTTCCTGATCACCGCCCAGTGCTGCAGCTTCACCCGCGCGGCTCAGCAACTGCACATTACCCAAGGTGCGGTGAGCCGGCAGATCGCTGGGCTTGAGGCGCACCTGGGATACCGGCTTTTCCAGCGCCAGGCCCGCGGCTTGAGCCTGACCCGTGAAGGCCAGGACTGGCTGCCGCGGGTGCAGCAGGTCTTTGCCCTTATCGTAGAAGGGGTTCAGGAGATCGGCCCGCGCAACGCCACCCTGCAGCTCAAGGCGCCAACCTGCGTGATGCGCTGGCTGCTGCCGCGCCTGATGGAATGGCAGGCACTGCGCCCGGACGTACCGGTGGAATTGACCACCACGGTGCAGCATGGCGTGGACTTTCGCCGCGAAGGCTTCGATGCAGCCGTGGTCTACGGCGCTGCGCCGAATCCTGGCGTGCAGGCGCGCAAGCTGTTCGATGAACAGCTGACACCGGTGTGTGCGCCCTCCTTGCTGACCGGGGCACTCCCGTTGGCGCGGCTCGTGGACCTGCCGCGGCACATGCTTCTGCACCCTTCGCGCGACGAACATGACTGGCAACTCTGGTTGCAGGCGGCGGGGGCTGAATTGGGTTTCACTGGCCCACGGCAGCATTTCGAGACGCTCGACATGGCCATGGCCATGGCCTCGCAAGGCACCGGGGTGGCGATCGGCGATTGGGCGTTGATCGGTGACGATCTGCGCAGCGGGCGGCTGTGCATGCCGTTCGAACTCAAGGTGATGACCGGCAAGGGGTATTACCTGGTGTACCCGCCGAAGGCGGCGGCGCCTGGATTGTTGGAACTGCTGGAGTGGCTGGAGGGGCGTGCGGGAGAAAGTCATGTGCACACAGCTTCAGCCATCAAGCGGGATGCCTGACTTGAGACAGTTCATGACTGCCAGGCGTACCGACGGCCCCTGGCCAGTCACTCCTCGACGTTCATGAACTCCTTGGCCCAGACGATGTAGTCGTCAGGCTGGGTGTAGGTGTGCGCCAGCTCCGTGGCGCTGAGGCCCTCGGAGCGGTTCTGCAACTGGCGCTGCTCGCGTAGGGAATCGTACGTGGCCTTGATGGCCGCGAAATACGCGCCATGGCCGTCGACGGCGATACGCACGCCCAGGCGCGCCAGGCGCTCATCGTCATGCAGGTTGGGGTTGCCGTAGGTCACCAGCATGAGCGGCACCGTCAGGTGTTCGGCGATCTGTTCCAACTGCTCGAAATCCTTGACCCCGACCATGCAGATGCCATCGGCGCCCGCGCGCTGGTAGCTCTGGGTCCGGACGATGATTTCCTCGGTGGTGAGCACGCCGGCGTTGGTCCGGGCGATGATCGACAACGCCGAGTCAACGCGCGCTTCCAGTGCCGCGCGGATCTTGCCAACGCCCTCGTCGACCGGGATCAGGTCGGTGGACTTGCGCCCGAACTGCGCCGGTAGCAGGGTGTCTTCGATGGTCAGCGCGGCGACGCCGGCGCGTTCCAGCTCGGTCACGGTGCGCATGACATTGAGTGCATTGCCATAGCCATGGTCGGCATCGGCAATCACCGGCAGTTGCGCGACACGCCCGATGCGGGTGGCCTGCTCGACGAACTCGCTCAGGGTGATCAGGGCGAAGTCCGGCGCGGCCAAGACTTGCAGCGAGGCGACCGAGCCTCCAAGAATGCCAACCTCGAAGCCAAGGTCGGCGGCAATCCGCGCCGACATGGGGTCGAAGACAGAAGCGGTGTGATAGCACGAACCTGAAGCCAGAAGTTCGCGAAAGGCAAAACGCAAATCGTGGTGGGAAGCCTTGGGCATGATCACTCCGCAATAACCGTGAAAGTGGAACGGGCTGACTACCGACCCCTGAATCGGGTCCACCTGACCTGTTCGTATGGGCGCCTTCAGGCGGTCATGCTCGACATGCAGGTAGAGGAATAAAAGGTGAGGGATTACAGCGATGAAAAATCCCGTGGCCACGATCGCACCATGCTGGTGCAAAGCCCGGGATTCAGCCTCTGTGGCCCGATCACGATATCACGCGACCATGCAGGTCAGGATGAAAGCGCTAATGCCGATCGTGCATAGGTAATGCACAGTTTACATAGGTAGCTACCGAAACTCGCTACACTAGCGGCTTTCTATGACAAGGTATGCTTGTGACTGTCGCACTGCCCCCCGCCGTCCTGCGCAGCGTCCTCACCGCCCTGATGCTGGCGATTTTTCTTGGCGCCCTGGACCAAACCATCGTCGCTATCTCGATGCCGGCGATTTCTGCTCAATTCAACGATGTGGGCCTGCTCGCCTGGGTGATATCCGGCTACATGGTCGCCATGACCGTGGCCGTCCCGATCTACGGCAAGCTCGGCGACCTCTATGGACGCCGACGCATGATCCTCACCGGCACGGCGCTGTTCACGCTGGCCTCGGTGTTCTGCGCCATGGCCCAGAGCATGGAACAGCTGGTGCTGGCGCGGGTGCTACAGGGCATCGGCGCAGGCGGTATGGTTTCCGTCAGCCAGGCGATCATCGGCGACTTGGTGCCACCGCGCGAACGCGGCCGCTACCAGGGGTACTTCAGCAGCATGTACGCCCTGGCCAGCGTGGTCGGCCCGGTGCTGGGCGGATGGCTGACGGAGTACCTGTCCTGGCGCTGGGTGTTCTGGATCAACCTGCCGCTGGGGCTGTGCGCCTGGTGGGTGACGCGCGGGGCACTCGCGGGCCTTGCGACGAACAGTCGCCAGGCGCAAGTCGACTACCTGGGCGCGGCCCTGCTGACCCTAGGGCTGGGCAGCCTGATGCTGGGGATCACCCTGGTCGGTCAGGGCGACAGTTGGCAGTCAGCCCCAGTGCTCGCCCTGCTCGCCTGTGCATGGGTCGGGTTGCTGCTATTCGTGTTGCATGAGCGACGCACGCCGGAGCCTTTGCTGCCGCTCACGCTGTTCGGCAACCGGGTGGCGACGCTGTGCTGGTGCACGCTGTTCTTTACCAGTTTCCAAGCGATTTCGCTGACCATGCTGATGCCCCTGCGCTTCCAGAGCATCACCGGTGCCGGTGCCGACAGCGCCGCCTTGCACCTGTTGCCGTTGGCCATGGGCCTGCCGATCGGTGCCTATACCGGCGGGCGCCTGACCACCCGCACCGGCCGCTACAAGCCGCAGATTCTCAGTGGCGCGCTGCTGATGCCGTTCGCCATCGTTGGCATGGCGCTGACGCCGCCCCATGCGGCGCTGCTCAGCGGTGTATTCATGCTGCTGACCGGGATCGCTTGCGGATTGCAGTTCCCGACCTCGCTGGTGGGCTCGCAGAGTGCGGTGCAGACGCGAGACATCGGCGTGGCCACCAGTACCAGCAACCTGTTTCGTTCGTTGGGCGGGGCGATGGGGGTGGCCTGCATGTCCAGCCTGTTGCTGGCCATGTTGCACCACAGCGGCCTGGCCGTGGCGGGCAATCCGTTGCTTGGCAGCCTGCAGGCGGGTGAGCCGGACGCGCTGGCGCGGATCGGCCTGATCGACACCTTCCGCCACCTGCTGTTAGCCAGTGCCGCGGTCTCGCTGCTGGGTCTAGGCGCCGCGCTGAGCATGCCCGACCACCAGCTACGTGGGTATCAGTGAGGCCTGGGAAACAGTCCCTCACAATCCTTAACAAAGTGTCATTTGCGCAAGGCGGGGCTCAAGCGCAGCATATCGAGCCCTGCATCCGCCCATTTACCGGAGTCGCTCAGCAGGTCGAAGCTGTCCGGCAGCAATAGCCAACGCCCCAACAGACCATCAATATAGGCATACAGGGTCACAGCGGCACGTTCGACATCCAGGTCGGCCGGCAGCTGGCCGCGCCTTACCGCATTGCTCATCGACAATGCGATGCCTTGATGGCAGTCCAGGGTCGAACTCTGGCGCTGCTGACGGATTTCACACATGTCATCAGTGAATTCGCATTTGTGATGCAGGATCTCATTGATCCGCCGAGTCCGCGGATCCAGCACCATCTGGTGCATCAGGCGTACCAGCAGCTGGCGCATGCAGCCGAGTGGGTCGACCTCGTCTTCGCTTTCGCTGGCGCGGGCCAAGGGCGCGAGCCCCTCCTGGAGGGTATCGAGCAGCGCCTGGACCAGTTCGGCCTTGTTGCTGAAATGCCAGTAGATCGCGCCGCGGGTCACGCCCGCCAGTTCAGCGATGTCAGCCAGGGTGGTACGCGCCACTCCGCGCTTGTAGAAGGCCTTCTCGGCCGCCGCGATGATCTGGCAGCGGGTTTCCTGAGCTTCCTCTTTGGTTCGACGGACCATGGCAGTAACCTCATCAGGGCCCGGACGCTCACGGGGCGCACGGGAAGCAGGCCGGGACAACCTCTATCAGGGTCTTTCCAGGCATTGGAATCGGATCGGGTAGTAGCGAGGTACCACCACGCGGTATTTACAAACAACCATGAATGTAAGTATATTCGTTAGTAAGCTATTAATCCACTGGATAGCATTCTTCTCATACGACTCTTCCATTACTCTTGAGCGTCTCCTGCTCCTGCGACCCGAGGATCCTCATGCAATTCAAGCCAGCCGTTACCGCTCTGGTTTCCGCCGTCGCCCTGGCAACACTGCTCAGTGGCTGTAAGAAAGAAGAAGCAGCGCCAGAGGCGCAGGCTCCTCAGGTCGGCGTGGTCACTCTGCAACCGCAAGCCTTCACCCTGACCTCCGAACTGCCAGGTCGCACCAGCGCCTATCGCGTTGCGGAAGTCCGGCCTCAGGTCAATGGCATCATCCTCAAGCGTCTGTTCAAGGAAGGCAGCGAGGTCAAGGCAGGGCAGCAGCTCTACCAGATCGACCCGTCGGTGTACGAGGCCAACCTGGCCAGCGCCCAAGCCAACCTGCAGGCCACCCGCTCCCTGGCCGATCGCTACAAGCAACTGATCGATGAACAGGCGGTAAGCAGGCAGGAATACGACGACGCCAATGCCAAACGATTGCAGGCCCAGGCATCGCTGCAGAGCGCCCAGATCGACCTGCGCTACACCAAGGTGATGGCGCCGATCAGCGGCCGAATCGGCCGCTCTGCGGTCACCGAAGGCGCCTTGGTCAGCAATGGCCAGACCAACGCCATGGCTACCATCCAGCAACTGGACCCGATCTACGTCGACGTGACCCAGTCATCGACCGAACTGCTCAAGTTGCGCCGCGACCTGGAAAGCGGCAACTTGCAGAAAGCCGGCGAAAATGCGGCCAAGGTGCAGCTGATCCTGGAAGACGGCAGCACGTTCGGTCAGGACGGACGCCTGGAATTCTCCGAAGTCTCGGTTGACGAGACCACCGGGTCCGTCACCCTGCGCGCCGTGTTCCCGAATCCCGAACACACCTTGCTGCCGGGCATGTTCGTCCACGCCCGCCTGCAGGCGGGTGTCAATGCCAACGCCATCCTGGCGCCGCAACAGGGCGTGACCCGTGACCTCAAGGGCGCCCCGACCGCGCTGGTGGTCAACCAGGAGAACAAGGTCGAGCTGCGCCAGCTCAAGGCCTCGCGCACCTTGGGCAGCGACTGGCTCATCGAGGACGGCCTCAATCCTGGCGACCGCCTGATCACCGAAGGCCTGCAGTACGTCCGTCCAGGCGTCGAGGTCAAGGCCAGCGAAGCCAGCAACGTCAAGAAGCCGGCCAATCCAACCCAGGCCGACGCGGCGAACGCGGACGCCAAAGGGGAGTAAACAATGTCGAAGTTCTTTATCGATCGCCCGATCTTTGCCTGGGTGATCGCCCTGGTGATCATGCTGGTCGGCGCCTTGTCGATCCTGAAGTTGCCTATCAACCAGTACCCCAGCATCGCCCCGCCGGCCATCGCCATCGCCGTGACCTACCCAGGTGCCTCGGCCCAGACGGTGCAGGACACCGTGGTGCAGGTGATCGAGCAGCAGCTCAACGGTATCGACAACCTGCGTTACGTGTCTTCGGAAAGTAACTCCGACGGCAGCATGACCATCACCGCCACCTTCGAGCAGGGCACCAACCCTGACACGGCCCAGGTCCAGGTGCAGAACAAGCTGAACCTGGCCACCCCCTTGCTGCCGCAGGAAGTGCAGCAGCAGGGTATCCGCGTGACCAAGGCGGTGAAGAACTTCCTGATGGTGATCGGCCTGGTCTCCGAAGATGGCAGCATGACCAAGGACGACCTGGCCAACTACATCGTCTCCAACATGCAGGACCCCGTGTCCCGTACGGCGGGCGTCGGTGACTTCCAGGTGTTCGGTGCCCAGTACGCCATGCGCATCTGGCTCGATCCGGCCAAGCTGAACAAGTTCCAGCTGACCCCGGTCGACGTGCGCACCGCGGTGACCGCGCAGAACGTCCAGGTCTCGTCCGGCCAGCTCGGCGGCCTGCCTGCCCTGCCCGGCACCCAGCTGAACGCCACGATCATCGGCAAGACGCGCCTGCAGACCGCTGAGCAGTTCGAGAAGATCCTGCTCAAGGTCAACCAGGACGGCTCGCAAGTACGCCTGGGCGACGTTGCCCAGGTTGGCCTGGGCGGCGAGAACTACGCCATCAGCGCGCAGTTCAACGGCAAGCCGGCCTCGGGGCTGGCGGTCAAACTGGCCACCGGCGCCAACGCGCTGGACACGGCCAAGGCCCTGCGCCAGACCATCAGCGAGCTGGAACCATTCTTCCCGCCAGGCATGAAAGCGGTGTTCCCGTATGACACCACGCCGGTGGTGACCGAATCGATCAGCGGGATGATCCACACCCTGATCGAAGCGATCGTCCTGGTGTTCCTGGTGATGTACCTGTTCCTGCAGAACTTCCGCGCCACGGTGATCACTACCATGACCGTGCCGGTGGTATTGCTCGGCACCTTCGGCATCCTTGCCGCCTCGGGTTTCAGCATCAACACGCTGACCATGTTTGCCATGGTCCTGGCCATCGGCCTGCTGGTGGACGATGCCATCGTGGTGGTGGAGAACGTCGAACGGGTGATGTCCGAGGAGGGACTACCGCCCAAGGAAGCGACCAAACGCTCGATGGAGC
>JAEWGL010000235.1 GCA_023388335.1 Pseudomonadota bacterium
TGAGCGCCCGGCCGGCGTTGCCACTCCTCGCCATAGCCCTGCTATGACTCGTCGCGGCGCCTTGGCCGAACACCCAAGCCACTCGCCAAAAGAGAACGTATTTCCGAGACAGGACACGAGTAGGTAGTGGCTCCGTGCAGGCTGACCACTTGGGGCTTTCTCCGGGATTTTTCGTTTTCTTCAGGGCGTTGCTCGAGTGTTCTTATTGCTCGCGAATGCTCTGTGTCAGCTTGAGAAACCTCGGAATTACCGCCTCGGGCGGGGGCGTCAGGTCCTTCAGGTCGTCGGTGCCTTTCTGAAAGGTGAACATCTGCACGGCCAGCAGCGGCCGGACCAGACCGCCGACATGGGCGATGGCGAACCAGGCGCGCTCTTGCTCCCCGGAGCCAGGGCGTGGGTCGAGGCGCCAGCCTTCCAGGGTGGTCATGCGATTGCCGAAGAAGAACTTCTCCATGATTTTCGATTTTTTCCATTTTTCCGCATCGTAGCCCGGGCTGTAGTTGGTGTTGTAGGTGCCTCGGGTGGGTCCGCTCGGGTCGTCCGGTGAAGCGTTGATCATGCTCATGATCACGTTCGGGGTGCTGGTGAAACGCAGGCTGTTCTTGACGCTGAAACCGGTTTTGCCATCGTCATGGATAAAGCCGTAAGGCATGCATACGCCCGGGCCTTCAGGCACCTGATACAGCTCGCGGGGCTCGAAGCGGGCAATGAGGTCTTTGATCCGCTGCGCGGAATCGGCGGTGGGTTTGTTCATGTGAAAGTAAAAGACGCGATTGTTGCGCCATAGTAGGATTTCATAGGGAGCACGTTCGCTTCCTAGTACGTAAGCATCAGCCAAGCCAAGCTCATATCCATGTATATTTGTTTTTTGTATCTGGCGCTCCAGATTCTCTATTCTTTTTTCAGTCTCCTTAACTACGCTAGCGGGATAATTCCTGTGTTTGATATTTTCGAGAATCTGCCTGTCGGTTTTTAATAGATTTTTCAGTTCTTCTTTATAGAGCTCCACGTCATAGACGATAGCGTTACGGGCTCGATCGAATATTTCGCGGCTTGTTATGTCGCTGATTCTGATAGTCAACTCGTCGTAGTCATAACGTACAAAGTCACCGACTGCGCTAATCTTTTTTGAGAAGGTGTGCCCTCCTGGGCTGTTTATGTTGCGGCTTTCGATTCTGAAAGTGGCCCAATCAAACCTTTCTGTCGTTTGAAATTTGATGCGTCCTAAGCATTCTTGAAGAGCTGCGTCAGCCAGTGCTGTCTGGGATTCTAGTAGTAAGATGACAAGTGCTATTATTGCGCGGGTCATGCGCGGGACTCTTCGCGGGGAGCATGTTTGTTCAAGCCATCAACATACAGCTCATTTATTCCGTGCTCATGCCGGGCAATGATCGTCAAGTTTAAACCCGAGTCATTCTTCTCGCCTTTCGTCCAACTAATGGGTAACGCGGTAATGAAGCCTTCCACCCCAAGGGGTGCCGCATACTGTTTGACACCCATGAGGCTTTTGCTCTCCCAGAACGCGTATTCATGCGGAAGCCTATCTGCCAGTTGGCCTCCAAATTCCAGATCTAGCGTGGATCGATACGTCCATGTTGGCCAGATAGATGTCGGAAACCCGTCTGGATATAGGTGTGCTGTCGACGCATCAATAACCTGCAATCGGCTAGCGTTTTGGGGAATAAAATTAAAAGATAACCCATAGATCCGCGAGTTTTGCTGAGCTCTTTCCTGGATGATTCGCCACGTTTGCTCTGCCGCAGGTTGATCCAGGCAATCCTCCAAACCGGTACACGCAGGAACAGCGCTCTTCTTGGTCTGGCTCATACCGAAGTGCTTTTTCCACAAATCCTTGCGCAACTGGTGGATAGCTCTTCCCACTTTTTGCTTGTGCTTGCCATCGAGCAATACCTCGACTGGATCGCCGTCACGTACGATCACCGCCAGTTCCGAGTCACGCGTACCACATTGGCTGCGGTCGTTGATGTTGGCACTGCCCAAGATGGCTACCCGGTCGTCTGCAATCAGCAATTTGCTGTGCACGTAGATTTGCTCGGTTACGACCCAGCCTCCGAGATAACCCCATGTACGCAGGTTCAGTAAGGTCAGGTACGTTGTCCAATCCTGTTGGGCATACACGGGCCGCCCGCCGCTGTCTTTTCGTTCGATGATTTTTTCGGCCTCTTCCCGAGTGCAACCACGATCCATCATCGCTTTCATTGCCATGTGCTGCTGAACCCGCTTGACCAGGCTCTGTTCGCCAAACACCAGGCTCTGCATGGTCAAATGAACCTGGTGCATCACGTTCAGTGCGTTCAATGCTCCTTCCGGGTGCACCGGCAGGACCAGGTACACATGGAAGGGCCGATTCTCGTTGACCGCCCGGCCGATCCGGTCGGCCAGGGCCTTGCCGATGCTGTTGGATAGCTTCTGCTCCTGGCCCAGCTTTTTGGTGAGCCAACCTTGGGCGTTGGTTCGCCAGATCTTGAGAAAGCCGTCGATGAACTGCCGCGCCTCTTCGCCAGGCTCCCGGCCGATGGCGGCGACTTCTTTCCAGTCGATCAGGGCACTGTCTTGCTCTTGCAGCGCTTCGCGCAGCTTGATCCGGGCGACGTAGTCCTGGCGCAGGCTGGCCGGATCCCGCAGGCTGGCCATGGGACCAGACAGAGGTCTGTCTTCGGACAATTCACCCTCATCGCCAAAATCCGTCTGGAAAAACTGGTTCTCGATGTAGATGAAGTGCTGCGCACTGGAAATGACCTGGAGCATTGCGCTGTGACAGTTGGCTTGTACCCCGCCCACATTGATGCCCGGCGGCAGCGGCAGGTTGACGTTGGCCATGCGGCGACCCTTGGCCTCCTGGGCCGTCATGGTGGCCGAGGCGCTGCGCAGCACCTGCACGCTGACCTTGCCTCGCTCCATCGCTGGCGGTGTCGGCAGGTCTTGGGGCTGGTTGATCCAGACCGGTTTGGGCAGCGGCAGGCGCACCTGGATGCGCTTGTCGACGTCCAGGTGGTTGGCTAACCCGGCGTCCTTGGCCAGGGTGTTCAGCCATTCCATGACGGCGACGATGACGTCGGTTTTCTCCACGCCCTTGAGATCGGCGATATAGGCTTGCTGGCCGTTCCAGCGATCGATGAAATTACGGGACAAGTCGTAGACCGACGGCCCTTCGATGCGACTGTGGACGTCCTGCCACGGCATGCGCGGTTGATCCGCGGCCAATGTGCTGTAGTCCGCCGATGCCAGCGGTTGGGGGTCGTGCTTGAGGTAATGGAACGGCTCCTGATGGTGTTCCAGACGGTCTTGCAGCAGCGCATAGAAGTGTCCGAGCAATGAGGTGGCGACCTGGTTGATATCGTTCAGCCAACCCATCTTTTCCGCGGGCATGGCGTCGTACCCCTTGTCGCAGAACATCGCGATCAGGCGGCCGAGGTCGGTGGTGCTCATCCACCTGTTGATCAGCTCATGGCTTTTAAGGCGCAAGGGGGCGTGCAGGTTGCCGGTGCTGGTTTCGACTTCCCTGATCCAGGCCTGGACCTGACTTTTGAACGGCTCGGTGAGGGGTAACCGTACCCAGTTGGTCTTGATCAAGCGGGTGATCTGCCCAATGACCGTGTCGGTGAGGTACTGCTTGGCTGGCGCCAGTGGATCGAGGGCGCTGAGCTGTTCCTTGAAGCTGTTGCCAGCCTTGGATAACCACTCGATGGCGGGATGGGCCGGGCTGGCCAACAGATCCTTGAACCAGGCGGCGGTGTTGATCAGGCTGGCGCGAGTAGGCAGCGCCCCATTCAGGCTATCCGGTCCAATGGGCCTGGACAGGTCGAACAGCGAGGCCATCAGCAGCCCGGTGCGGCTGACATGCTGGTGCATGGGCATCCAGCCCAGATGCGCCACCCCCGGGTTATAGGCGTCATTGCCCTTGCGGTCCCTGGCATCGAGGCTGAAATCGTTGTCATCGCGCCGCCCGTACGCCAGGTCGATGCCGCCGATATAGCCGATACGGTTGTCGATCACCACGCATTTCTGATGATGGGAAAAGGTCGAGCCCAGGCCTTTCATGTCGCTTTGCTGGATCGCCGGCGTGCAGAACGCTCGCGCGTCCCCCAGGCCGGCGTTGAGTTGAAATACCGCGAGCAGGGTTTCGAAGTCGTGGGTGCCGACGCTCGCCGCGGGGCTCAGCCAGGGCATGACGAAGACTTTCAGCGTGGCGGTTTTCATCAGAGCGGCATGCAGGCATTGCCAAAGGCTTTGCTTGCCGTCGAGCGTCACGTCGTAGTTGATCTGCCAGCCGGTGATGAAGATCGACCGCTGGGCCGTGCTGATTTCCGTGGCCAGATCCCGGTAGTAGTCCTCGCCCGTGGTGAAAAAACGCACCTCGTTGCCGCTGCGCTTGGGGGCGAAGGCGGACGGGTCCTGGATGAAGAAGTCCGGCGCGCTGACCGCCGGCAACGCTTTGCCAGCGGCGGTGTTGATCTGGGTGATTTCCTTGTGGCGAACGCCGTTGTAGGGGGCAGCGGAAACCGGCATGGTCATTCGTTCTTGGGTTGCAGGCGGCTGTACAGATCGCCATCGGCGAGCACGTCCTGTGTGCTGCGTTCGTGGTTGGCGGCGTTGATCGTGCGGTGTCGGGCGCTGTGGTGAAAATCCAGGGCAGCGAGGGCGTAGCGCTCCTTGTCAGCGCTCGACGGTTCGTCAAGCAAGGCCACCGGTACCCGCTGTCCCGCATAGCACAGCCATAGCGGGCCGCTGCTCATACAGGCTTCGGATAGCCTAAGGCGTTGAGACTCGTCGATATTGATCCGGCCATCTTCATCGGTAATGCCTTCGAGCAGGGGGGCTTCATGGCCGTCCTGAACGATGTGCCAATCGGTGTGGCTCAGGGGGAAGCTGTCATCGCCAGGAACATCGGTAAGGGTGATGTCGAAGCAATACGCCCGCGGCTTTTGCTCCGGCTTCGGCGGTACGACACCGGGTTGTGCCGTGCTCAACAGATTGCCGGCTTTAGCCGAGGACGCGGGCAGCGGCAATGCTGGGAGCAGGGTCGCAGCGCCACTGCCCGCGCCCGGCGAGCCGCCGGCGTTGAGCAGAATCCGCGGCCCCAGCACCGTCACCCCACCGGCATCGAGCTTGATGAAGCTGCCGCCGGCCTTCAAGGTCAGCTCCAGGCCTGCTTCGATCACCACCTTTTCACCGGCCTTGAGGTGAATTTCAGTGCCCGCCTCCAGCAACTGCGCAGTGCCGATCTTCACGTGCCGGTCATTGGCCACCGTCAGATGATCGTCCGCCTTCACCTCGGTCTTGCGATCGCCCACCGTGGTGCGGTGCTCCTCGGCCTTGAATTCGCTGTAGCTGTTGCCGACGACGGTGTCGTGGCGCTCGTGGCCGACGCGGATCTTCTGGTCGTTCCCGATGCTTTGGTCCCAGTCGCGCTGGGCGTGGATGAAGATCTGCTCCTGGCCTTTCTTGTCCTCGATACGCAACTCGTTGAAGCCGCCGCCACCGGGGCTGCTCAAGGTCTTGAAGGTAGTGCGGGTCTTGTTCACCGGCAGCGCGTACGGCACCTGGTTTTCGGCGTGGTACAGGCAGCCGGTGACCAGCGGCTGGTCGGGATCGCCTTCGAGAAAACCCACCAGCACCTCCATGCCCACGCGCGGAATGGCCATCGCGCCATAACGCTCGCCCGCCCAGCTCGACGACACGCGCAGCCAGCAACTGCTGGTCTCATCGCCCTGCGCTTCGCGGTCCCAGAAGAACTGCACCTTGACCCGGCCATATTCGTCGCAGTGGATCTCCTCACCCTTAGGGCCGGTGACCACGGCGGTCTGGTGGCCGAGCACCTGCGGCTTGGGGTGCTTGAGTGGCGGGCGGAAGAAGACGTCCCAGGGCGTGGCGAAGAAGTGATTACGGTAGCCTTGATAAAAGTCGTCGTGGGTGTCGCGGGGCGCCGACTCTTCCAGCACTTGCGGCTGCTTGCCTTCGTGGCGGACCTCAGTGAGCAGCCAGAGATCGTTCCATTCCTGGCGTGGGTGCCCGCACAGGCGCATGAAATGGCCGCTGGCCAGGCGCGTCTCGTCGCCACGGCCCTCGGCCAGGCGATAGTCGGCACGGTGGCGCTCCAGGGCGCGCTGGCTCAGCTGCTTGCCGCGGGCGCGGTCGGTGAAGTTGCCGGGGTAGTCGTAGTCTTCCAGGTCCGGCTCGGTGATGGGCGACGGCTCGGGTCTGTAGGCCGCCTCCATCAGCAGGCGGGGTTTCTCGAAGTCGTAGTCGCGTCGGGTGACACGGCTGGGGCGGCTTTCCAGGCGGACGTTGAAGCGTTTGATCACCGCCTCGTCGGCAACCATGCCGGTGTCCTGTACGTAGGCGGTCGAGCGGCTCAGCCTGGGAAAGAAGGTCTGGTCGTCGCCGAAGACCAGCAGATGGCCCGAGCGGCTGTGCTCGAAGTGGTAATGCACCCCTTCCTCTTCACACAAGCGCTGGATGAAGTGCAGGTCGGACTCGTCGTACTGCACGCAGTACTCGCGCGGCGGACAGGGTGTGCCGAGGGAGAAACGAAAGGCATCGCTGTGCAGGCCGTGCTCCTGCAGGATCACGGCGATGATCTGGGGCGCGGTCGTCTGCTGGAAGATGCGCTGATTGATGCGGTGCGCCAGGTAGGCCAGGTGTGGCACCAGCACTATGCGGTAGTGGTGCAGGCGCTTGCCGGGGTCGCCCTGCGCAACCTGGTAGACCTGGCCGTGGATGCCGCTGCCAGCCGCATCGAAGGCCAGGAAGGCCGGTTTGTGCAGCAGGCTCTCCAGCTCGATGTCGGAACGCTCGCTGACCAGTTCGAGGGTGAACCGGTAGGTCTGGCTGATGCCTTCGCTGCCCTTGAATGACAGGACTTGCAAATCATGGGCAAGCCCCTCGAGGATCAGACTGAATCGGGTCAGGTTGGCAGGGCTGAACATCTCGTGCTCCTTGAGGTGATACGAACTCTTCTTGAGAGGTGGTCGTATCACGTCGAGGGCTTGATCCGAACCGAGACGGATCATAAGGACTTGAAGCTGCGCAAGAAGTTGCGCACCTAGGCTGGAGCCCAGGGCCTATCTAGGATTGCTGGCATTAATGCAAAAAATTTCTTGGCAAAGTGATATCACTCTGCTCGTTTAACCGTGGCTCTTGGGTGTCACGGAGAGGGCTGATCGTACAGGTGAGCACGCAGGTTCTTGCACCCTTCCCAGGCCGACTTAGCTGGCAAACGGTCGACTCAAGGCTAAAAAAACAAAAAAGCACCTGAGGTGCTTTTTTGCGGGTTACTCGAATGTGGATCCGGTGCAGCGTCGCACTGAGTCTTAGAACAGATCCATCGGCGCTGACTCATCGGCTGGCAGCGGGCTGCCTGGGGCCGCGCCGTTGCCCAGTTCGTTGACCGAGGGCGGGGAATCCTCGGCCTTGAACAGCTCGAAGTAGGCGTTCGGCGTGCTCGGCGTCGCGGCGCGGCCGCTGATGGGGTCGACGCGCAGGCTGAGGATGCCCTCGGGCTCGGCTGGCGCGTGGTTGGGCTTGTCCTTGAGAGCCGCGCCCATGAAGTGCATCCAGATCGGCAGGGCCACGGTACCGCCGTACTCACGGCGGCCCAGGGTTTCTGGCTGATCGAAGCCGCTCCACACGGTAGTGACGTAGTCGGCGTTGTAGCCGGAGAACCAAGCATCCTTGGACTCGTTGGTGGTACCGGTCTTGCCTGCCAGGTCGGTGCGTCCCAAGGCCATGGCGCGGCGGCCGGTGCCACGCTTGATCACGTCCTGGAGCATGCTGGTCAGGATGTAGGTGGTGCGTCCGTCGATGATGCGCTCGGCAACGGTCGGTACTTGGAGTGCGGTCGCTGGCTGGCCGCCGACGGCCGGCGCTTCGTTCGCTCGCAGGTCATCGATCGGCTGTTCCGGGGCGGCCATCCCTGCCTGGTCCTGGTGGCCCTGCGGCACACTGGGCGGGTTGGCGGTGAACAGCGTTTCGCCGCTGCGGCTCTCGATGCGGTCGATCAGGTATGGCGTGACCTTGTAGCCGCCATTGGCGAAGGTGCTCCAGCCAGCGGCGATCTCCATCGGGGTGAGGGTCGCGGTGCCGAGCGCCAGCGACAGGTTGCGCGGCAGGTCCTGTTTATTGAAACCGAACTTGGCGATGTAGTCGATGGTGCGGTCGACGCCCATGGCTTGCAGCAGGCGAATCGACACAAGGTTGCGCGACTTGTACAGCGCTTCGCGCATGCGGATCGGGCCAAGGAAGGTGTTGGTGTCGTTCTTCGGTCGCCAGACTTTGTCCAGGTACTCGTCGACGAACACGATCGGCGCGTCGTTGACCAGGCTGGCAGCGGTGTAGCCGTTGTCCAGGGCGGCACTGTAGATGAAGGGCTTGAAGCTCGAACCCGGCTGGCGCTTGGCTTGCATGGCGCGGTTGTAGTTGCTCTGCTCGAACGAGAAGCCGCCGACCAGGGCGCGAATGGCGCCGTTGTTCGGGTCCAGCGTCACCAGCGCGCTCTGCGCGCCCGGCACCTGGCTGAACTTGAGGCTGCCATCTTCCAGACGTTGCAAACGGACCAGGTCGCCCACCTGGGCAACGTCGGACGGCTGCTGCGGCGCGCGGCCCTGGCTGTTGCTGTTGAGGAACGGACGGGCCCATTTCATGGTGTCCCAGGCGACGGACTCTTCCTTATCGGCACGGGTCAGGACGGTCAGACCGGTCTTTTCGACCTGGGTGACGATGGCCGGCTCCAGGCCGCCCAGGGGGCGTAGCTTGGCCAGCTCTTGCAGCCATGCCTCACGGGTCTTGCCTGGGAAGCGGGTTTCCGGGCCACGGTAGCCGTGGCGTTCGTCATACGCGGTAAGACCATCGAGCACGGCGCTGTTGGCCATGGCCTGCAAGTCGCTTGGCACCGTGGTGGTAACGCGAAAACCTTCGGTGTAGGCATCGCTGCCATAGCGGCCGACCATCTCGGCACGGGCCATTTCGGCGATGTAAGGGGCATTCACTTCCGGGGTCGGCACGTGATAGCTGGCGTTAAGGGGCTCGGACAGCGCCGCCTGGTAGCTCGCCTCATCGATCTTGCCCAGCTTGTACATGCGCCCCAGGATCCAGTCGCGGCGCTCCTTGGCGCGCACCGGGTTGGCCAGCGGGTTGAAGCGCGATGGCGCCTTCGGCAAACCGGCGATCATGGCCATCTGCGCCAGGCTCACGTCGCGGATCGACTTGCCGTAGTACACCTG
>JAEWGL010000102.1 GCA_023388335.1 Pseudomonadota bacterium
GCTGGCCATGCTGCTGGCTGCCCAGGAGCGCGGCTGGTCGCTGTTCTACATGGAGCAGCGCGACCTCTACCTGGGGGCCGGCCAGGCCCGCGCGCAGATGCGCCCGCTGAAGGTCTTCGCCGACCCGGCCCGCTGGTTCGAGCTGGGCGAGGAGCAGGACAGCGCGTTGGCCGAGCTGGACGTGATCCTGATGCGCAAGGACCCACCTTTCGACATGGAGTTCGTCTACAGCACCTACCTGCTGGAACAGGCCGAGGCCGAAGGCGTGCTGGTGGTCAACCGTCCGCAGAGCCTGCGTGACTGCAACGAAAAGCTGTTCGCCACGCGTTTCCCGCAGTGCATGGCGCCGACCCTGGTCAGCCGCCGCGCCGACATCCTGCGCGAATTCGCCGCCACCCACGGCGACGTGATCCTCAAGCCGCTCGACGGCATGGGCGGCACCTCGGTGTTCCGCCATCGTCCGGGCGACCCCAACCTCTCGGTGATCCTCGAGACCCTGACCCAGCATGGCGTCCAGCAGATCATGGCCCAGGCTTTCCTGCCAGCGATCAAGGACGGCGACAAGCGTATCCTGATGATCGACGGCGAGCCGGTACCTTATTGCCTGGCGCGTATCCCGGCCAGTGGCGAGACCCGCGGCAACCTGGCCGCAGGCGGGCGCGGCGAGGCCCGCGAGTTGAGCGAGCGCGACCGCTGGATCGCCGCCCAGGTGGGCCCGACCCTGCGTGAGAAGGGCCTGCTGTTCGTCGGCCTGGACGTGATCGGCGACTACCTCACCGAGATCAACGTCACCAGTCCGACCTGCATCCGTGAAATCGACAACGCCTACAACACGCGTATCGGCGCCCAATTGATGGATGCCATCGATCGCCAGCTCAAGGCACGCTGACAACCGTCGCGAAGCAATCGCGCAGAGTGGGGTAAGATATGCAGCTTCAAGCGGCAAGCTTCACGCGGCAAGAAAGAGCAGTCCGTGCACGGCATGCTTCTACTTGCAGCTTGCGGCTTGAAGCGTGAAGCTCACCCTTTGCTGGATACCTGATGACGCTGCCCGCCGACATCCCCGCCGACCTTCTGCCACCGCGCATACGCCCGGCGGATCGGCTCGGCTTTACCCTGTTCCTGGCTGCCCTGGTGCACCTGGCGCTGATCCTTGGCCTGGGCTTTTCCTTTGTCGAGCCCACCGAAATCCGCCGCACCATGGACATCACCCTGGCCACCTTCAAAAGCGAGAAGGCGCCAGAGAAAGCCGACTTCCAGGCGCAGGAAAACCAGCAGGGCAGCGGCACCCTGGACAAGAAGGCGGTGCCCACGACCACTGAGGTCGCGCCGTTCCAGGACAGCAAGATCAACAAGGTCACCCCGCCCCCGGCCGCCCGACCGCCAGTGCCGCCACCTCAGACCCCGACGAAGTCCGCGGTGACCACGACCGCGCCCAAGGCGCAGAAGGTCGAACCCAAGCCCCGCGAAAGCAAGCCACAGCCCAAACCGCAGGCGGCGGTGCCCGAGTTCGACAGTTCGCAGTTGTCCAGCCAGATCGCCAGCCTCGAGGCCGAACTGTCGAACGAGCAGCAGCTGTACGCCAAGCGTCCCCGAATCCACCGCCTCAACGCGGCCTCGACCATGCGCGACAAGGGTGCCTGGTACAAGGAGGAATGGCGCAAGAAGGTGGAGCGGGTAGGTAACCTCAATTACCCCGACGAGGCTCGTCGCCAGCAGATCTACGGCAGCCTGCGGATGATGGTATCGATCAACCGCGACGGCTCGCTGTTCGAGGTACTGGTGCTGGAGTCGTCCGGCCAGCCGCTGCTCGACCAGGCCGCCCAGCGCATCGTGCGCCTGGCCGCGCCGTTCGCGCCGTTCGCCGGCGACATGGCCGAATACGACCGCCTCGAGATCATTCGCACCTGGCGCTTTGCGCGCGGCGACCGGTTGTCCAGTAACTGAGGGGCGGCTTCAAGCTTCAAGCTTCAAGCGAAGAGCGAAGAGCGAAGAGCGAAGAGCGAAGAGCGAAGAGCGAAGAGCCTGTCCGCGTTCGCAGTGCTTTTTCTTGCCGCTTGTAGCTTGAAGCTTGCGCCACCTGCCGCCACACTATCCCTATGAAAACCCTCAGCCCGAGCTACCTCAAGCATCAGTTCCTGATCGCCATGCCGCACATGGCGGACCCGACCTTTGCCCAGACCTTGACCTATATCGTCGAGCACACCGCCAACGGCGCGATGGGCCTGGTGGTAAACCGGCCGCAGGACCTGAACCTGGCCGACATCCTTGAGCAATTGCGCCCGGACACCGAGCCGCCGCTCAGCTGCCTGCAGGTGCCAATCTACAGCGGCGGCCCGGTCCAGACCGACCGCGGCTTCGTCCTGCATACCAGCGAATGCGCCTTCCAGGCCACGGTCGAGCTGGGCGGCTTGTCGCTGTCCACCTCCCAGGACGTGCTGTTCGCCATCGCCGACGGCCTGGGCCCGAAGAAAAGCCTGATCACCCTCGGCTATGCCGGCTGGGAAGCCGGCCAGCTGGAAGCGGAGCTAGCCGACAATGCCTGGCTCAACTGCCCCTTCGACCCCGAGATCATCTTCGACATGACCAGCGAACTGCGCCTGGACGCGGCCGCGGCGAGCCTGGGCATCAACCTCAGCCTGCTGACCAGCCAGGCGGGGCACGCCTGATGGCCGAGGTGCGCCTGCTCCTGGGCTTCGATTACGGCAGCAAGCAGATCGGCGTCGCCGTTGGCCAGGCGGTCACCGGCCAGGCCCGCGAACTGTGCACCCTCAAGGCGCAAAACGGGGTGCCGGACTGGGCTCAGGTCGAAAAACTGATCAAGGAGTGGCAACCCGACGCCATCGTCGTCGGCCTGCCGCTGAACATGGACGGCACACCCAGCGAAATGAGCGCCCGCGCCGAAAAGTTCGCCCGCCGCCTGAACGGGCGCTTCAACCTGCCTGTACATACCCACGACGAACGCCTGACCACCTTCGAGGCCAAGGGCGAACGCCTGGCCCGCGGCGGCCAGCGCGGCAGTTACCGCGACAATCCGGTCGATGCCATCGCCGCGGCGCTGCTGCTGCAGGGCTGGCTGGATGCCAACACCGGGCAGTAACCCGACCATCGGTTTCAAGCCGGCCCGCCCGGCGTCTTGAGGAGCAAGCATGAGCCTACCCAATCCCGCCGAACTGGTCCGGCAGATGGCCGTTGACCTGCGCGCCCACCTGGCCCGCCGCAACATCACCGAACCCCGCTTCATCGGCATCCATACCGGTGGCGTGTGGGTCGCCCAGGCGCTGCTCGAGGAACTGGGTAGCGACAGCCCGCTCGGCACCCTGGACGTGTCGTTCTACCGCGACGACTTCAGCCAGAACGGCCTGCACCCGCAAGTACGCCCCTCGCAGCTGCCGTTCGAGATCGAAGGCCAGCACCTGGTGTTGGTCGACGACGTGCTGATGAGCGGCCGCACCATTCGCGCGGCGCTCAACGAGCTGTTCGACTACGGTCGTCCGGCCAGCGTGACCCTGGTCTGCCTGCTCGACCTGGATGCCGGCGAACTGCCGATCCGGCCGAACGTGCTTGGTGCCACCCTGTCGCTGGCCGCCCATGAACGGGTAAAATTGACCGGACCCGCGCCGCTCGCCCTCGAGCGCCAGGACTTCGCCACCGCTTCCGCCCTTTAAGAGTCCCCCGCGATGACGCCAATCGACGCCAAGCGCCCGCTGCAGCTCAACGATCAGGGCCAGCTGCGCCACTTTCTCTCGCTCGACGGTTTGCCCCGCGAGCTGCTGACCGAGATCCTCGACACCGCCGACTCCTTCCTCGAAGTCGGCGCCCGGGCCGTGAAAAAAGTCCCGTTGCTGCGCGGCAAGACCGTCTGCAACGTGTTCTTCGAAAACTCGACCCGCACCCGCACCACCTTCGAACTGGCCGCCCAGCGCCTGTCGGCCGACGTGATCACGCTGAACGTCTCGACCTCCTCGACCAGCAAGGGCGAGACCCTGTTCGACACCCTGCGCAACCTTGAAGCGATGGCCGCCGACATGTTCGTGGTGCGCCACGCCGACTCCGGCGCCGCGCACTTCATCGCCGAGCACGTGTGCCCGGACGTAGCCATCATCAATGGCGGCGATGGCCGGCACGCGCACCCGACCCAGGGCATGCTCGACATGCTGACCATCCGCCGGCACAAGGGCAGCTTCGAGAACCTTTCGGTGGCCATCGTCGGCGACATCCTGCACTCGCGCGTGGCCCGTTCGAACATGCTCGCGCTCAAGGCCCTTGGCTGCCCGGACATCCGCGTGATCGGCCCCAAGACCCTGCTGCCGATCGGCATCGAACAGTACGGGGTGACGGTCTACACCGACCTGGCACAGGGACTGAAGGACGTCGACGTGGTGATCATGCTGCGCCTGCAGCGCGAGCGCATGGCCGGCGGCCTGCTGCCCAGCGAAGGCGAGTTCTACCGCCTGTTCGGCCTGACCACCGCGCGCCTGGCCGGCGCCAAGCCCGATGCGATCGTCATGCACCCGGGGCCGATCAACCGCGGCGTGGAGATCGAATCGGCGGTGGCCGACGGCCCGCATTCGGTGATCCTCAACCAGGTCACCTACGGCATTGCCGTACGCATGGCCGTGCTGTCCATGGCCATGAGCGGGCAGACCGCGCAACGACAACTGGACCAGGAGAACGCCCTGTGAGCATCAGTATTCTTGGCGCCCGGGTCATCGACCCCCACAGCGGCCTCGACCAGGTCAGCGACCTGCACCTGGATGGCGGCAAGGTCGTCGCCATCGGCGCGGCCCCGGCCGGCTTCAGCGCCAGCCGCACCCTCAACGCCGAGGGCCTGGTGGCGGCGCCTGGCCTGGTCGACCTCGACGTCGCCCTGCGCGAGCCCGGCTACAGCCGCAAGGGCAACATCGCCAGCGAGACCCGCGCCGCCGCCGCCGGTGGCGTCACCAGCCTCTGCTGCCCGCCACAAACCCGTCCGGTGCTGGACACCTCGGCCGTGGCCGAGCTGATCCTGGACCGCGCCCGTGAGGCTGGCCACAGCAAGGTCTACCCGGTCGGCGCCCTGACCAAGGGTCTGGAAGGCGAGCAGCTGGCCGAGCTGGTGGCCCTGCGCGACACCGGCTGCGTGGCCTTCGGCAACGGCCTGAGCAGCATCGGCAACAACCGTACCCTGGCCCGCGCCCTGGAATACGCCGCGACCTTCGACCTGACCGTGGTATTCCACTCCCAGGACCGCGACTTGGCCCAGGGCGGCCTGGCCCATGAAGGCGCCATGGCCAGCTTCCTCGGCCTGCCCGGTATCCCGGAAACCGCCGAGACCGTGGCCCTGGCGCGCAACCTGCTGCTGGTCGAGCAGACCGGCGTGCGTGCGCATTTCAGCCAGCTCACCAGTGCCCGCGGCGCACGCTTGATCGCCCAGGCTCAGCAGCTCGGCCTGCCGGTGACCGCCGACGTTGCCCTGTACCAGCTGATCCTCACCGACGAAGCGCTGCGCGACTTCTCCAGCCTCTACCACGTGCAACCGCCACTGCGCAGCGCCGCGGACCGCGATGGCCTGCGCGAGGCCGTGAAGTCCGGGGTGATCCAGGCCATCTCCAGCCACCACCAGCCCCACGAGCGCGACGCCAAGCTGGCTCCGTTCGGTGCTACCGAACCGGGCATCAGCAGTGTCGAACTGCTGCTGCCACTGGCCATGACCCTGGTCGAGGACGGCCTGCTCGACCTGCCGACCCTGCTCGCGCGCTTGACCAGTGGCCCCGCGTCCGCCCTGCGCCTGCCGGCCGGCGAGCTGAAGGTGGGGGGTGCCGCCGACCTGGTGCTGTTCGATCCCAAGGCCTCCACCGTGGCCGGCGAGCAGTGGTACTCGCGCGGTGACAATTGCCCGTTCATCGGGCATTGCCTGCCGAGCGCGGTGCGTTACACGCTGGTCGATGGACGGGTCTGTCACGAGGCCTGAGGCCAGCTGCAAGCTGCAAGCTGCAAGAAGAAGCACGTCATCTGCCGATCCGCTTTTTCTTGCCGCTTGAAGCTTGTAGCTCATCGCTCGCGCGCAAGCGCGAGGTTGAAATCCTTCCCCCCCTCCCCCATATGAGTCTGCATCAGGCATTTTCGCCCCGCTGCGTGGAGACTCTCCCCTTGACCACCATCGTTTCAGTCCGCCGCCACGGTAAAGTCGTCATGGCTGGCGACGGCCAGGTTTCCCTCGGCAACACCGTGATGAAAGGCAACGCCAAGAAAGTCCGTCGCCTGTACCACGGCGAGGTCATCGCGGGCTTTGCCGGTGCCACCGCCGACGCCTTCACCCTGTTCGAGCGTTTCGAGGGCCAACTGGAAAAACACCAGGGCCACTTGGTTCGCGCCGCCGTCGAGTTGGCCAAGGAATGGCGTACCGACCGCTCCCTGAGCCGCCTGGAAGCCATGCTGGCCGTGGCCAACAAGGATGCCTCGCTGATCATTACCGGCAACGGTGACGTGGTCGAACCCGAAGACGGCCTGATCGCCATGGGCTCGGGTGGCGCGTTCGCTCAGGCCGCCGCGCGCGCCCTGCTGAACAAGACCGACCTGTCGGCCCGCGAGATCGCGGAGACCGCCCTGAATATCGCCGGTGACATCTGCGTGTTCACCAACCACAACCTGACCATCGAGGAGCAGGACCTGGCCGAGTGATCAGCTGTTCTGGCGCCCGGCCCCGGCGGCCGGGCTTTTCCACGCTGATTCACTCTACCCGAGGGCCCAATAGATCATGTCCATGACCCCCCGCGAGATCGTCCACGAACTCAATCGCCACATCATCGGCCAGGACGACGCCAAGCGCGCCGTGGCCATCGCCCTGCGCAACCGCTGGCGGCGCATGCAGCTCCCCGCCGAGCTGCGTGTCGAAGTGACCCCGAAGAACATCCTGATGATCGGCCCCACCGGTGTCGGCAAGACCGAGATCGCCCGACGCCTGGCCAAGCTGGCCAACGCGCCGTTCATCAAGGTCGAAGCGACCAAGTTCACCGAAGTCGGGTATGTCGGCCGTGACGTCGAATCGATCATCCGCGACCTGGCCGATGCCTCGATCAAGATGCTGCGCGAGCAGGAAATCGTCCGCGTGCGCCACCGCGCCGAAGACGCCGCCGAAGACCGCATCCTCGATGCCCTGCTGCCCCAGGCGCGCACCACCGGCTTTGCCGAGGAAGCCGCCACCTCCAGCAGCGATTCCAACACCCGCCAGCTGTTCCGCAAGCGCCTGCGCGAAGGCCAGCTGGATGACAAGGAAATCGAGATCGAAGTGGCCGAGTCGGCAGGTGTCGAGATCGCCGCGCCGCCCGGCATGGAAGAGATGACCAACCAGCTGCAGAACCTTTTCGCCAACATGGGCAAGGGCAAGCGCAAGGCGCGCAAGCTCAAGGTCAAGGAAGCGCTGAAAATGGTCCGCGACGAGGAAGCCGGTCGCCTGGTCAACGAGGATGAGCTCAAGGCCAAGGCCTTGGAAGCGGTCGAGCAGCACGGCATCGTGTTCATCGACGAGATCGACAAGGTGGCCAAGCGCGGCAACGTCGGCGGTGCCGATGTATCCCGCGAAGGTGTGCAGCGCGACCTGCTGCCGCTGATCGAAGGCTGCACCGTGAACACCAAGCTGGGCATGGTCAAGACCGACCATATCCTGTTCATCGCCTCCGGCGCATTCCACCTGAGCAAGCCGAGCGACCTGGTGCCCGAGCTGCAAGGCCGCCTGCCGATCCGTGTCGAGCTCAAGGCCCTGACCCCGCAAGACTTCGAGCGCATCCTCAGCGAACCGCACGCCTCGCTCACCGAGCAGTACCGTGAACTGCTCAAGACCGAGGGTCTGGACATCGAGTTCGCCGCCGAGGGCATCAAGCGCCTGGCCGAGATTGCCTACCAGGTCAACGAGAAGACCGAGAACATCGGTGCCCGCCGCCTGCACACCCTGCTCGAGCGCCTGCTCGAAGAGGTGTCGTTCAGCGCCGGTGACCTGGCCAGCGCGCACAGCGAAGCGCCGATCCGCATCGACGCCGAGTACGTCAACAGCCACCTGGGCGAACTGGCGCAGAACGAAGATCTGTCGCGTTACATCCTCTAAGCGGTGTAAGCCGCAAGCTGCAAGCTGTAAGCGACAAGCTGATAGGCGTCGCTTGCAGCCGCGCAGGCCGCGCTGAAATCACGGCGCTCTCACGATTATGCCGCGGTGCTTGAATCTGCGCTCTTGCGGCTTGAAGCTTGAAGCTTGAAGCTTGACGCTTGAAGCCTAGAGAGCCCTAAGCCATGCCCAGACTCCCCACCGCAATCAACCTTCACAAAGCCTCCAAGACCCTCAGCCTCACCTACGCCCCCGGCGAGGTGTATGACCTGTCGGCCGAGTTCCTGCGCGTGCATTCCCCTTCCGCCGAGGTCCAGGGCCACGGCAATCCGATCCTGCAGTTCGGCAAGCTCGGCGTTGGCCTGACCGGCCTGGAGCCCGCCGGGCAATATGCACTGAAATTGACCTTCGACGACGGCCATGACAGTGGACTGTTCACCTGGGAGTACCTGGAGCAACTCTGCCTGCGCCAGGAACAGCTGTGGGCCGACTACCTCGACGAGCTGCACAAGGCCGGCAAATCCCGCGACCCAGCCCAAGCCGTGGTCAAGTTGATGCTCTAGCGCGGGGACTACAGGCTTTAGAGCGCATTTTCTAATTCGTTCTGCTTGAATGCCAGGCACACGGCCAATGAATGGCTGTCTTGCGCATTACATGAAAGTCGGGTAACCAATGGGGCTGGCAAGGTCCCTGCATCGTTAACAGCGGGGCGGGGCAAGGCCGGTATGCAGGGGTCACGAGCACGAGCAGGCTGTCTTCACACGCAAGGTAACCCGCAGCTCATCGCCCTGTGCATCCGTGCGCAGCACCGCTGTTCGTTATCACTGGTCACCCGAGCAGCAGTACCGGGCATCCACCTGTGTCCCCGTGCACAACCCCGGTACTCGTCTCAGGACAACGGAGCGTCGTAGATGAGTAATAAGAATAACGATGAGCTGCAGCGCCAGGCCTCGGAAAATACCCTGGGGCTGAACCCGATCATCGGGCTGCGCCGCAAGGATTTGCTGACCTCGGCGCGCAACGTGTTGCGCCAGGCCATTCGCCAGCCACTGCACAGCGCCAAGCACGTTGCGCATTTCGGCCTGGAGTTGAAGAACGTGCTGCTGGGCACGTCCCGCCTGCAACCGGAGAGCGATGACCGCCGTTTCAATGATCCGGCCTGGAGCCAGAACCCCCTGTACCGCCGCTACCTGCAGTCCTACCTGGCCTGGCGCAAGGAGCTGCATGACTGGATCGATGACAGCAACCTCTCGCCTCAGGACATCAGCCGTGCGCATTTCGTCATCAACCTGATGACCGAAGCCATGGCGCCGACCAACACCGCGGCCAACCCGGCGGCGGTCAAGCGTTTCTTCGAGACCGGCGGCAAGAGCCTGCTCGACGGTTTGTCCAACCTGGCCAAGGACATCGTCAACAACGGTGGCATGCCCAGCCAGGTGAACATGGATGCTTTCGAGGTCGGCAAGAGCCTTGGCACCACCGAAGGGGCGGTGGTCTACCGCAACGATGTGCTGGAACTCATCCAGTACCGCCCGATCACCGAGCAGGTGTATCAGCGGCCGCTGCTGGTGGTGCCGCCGCAGATCAACAAGTTCTACGTCTTCGACCTGAGTCCGGAGAAGAGCCTGGCACGCTTCTGCCTGCGCTCCAACCAGCAGACCTTCATCATCAGCTGGCGCAACCCGACCAAGGTCCAGCGCGAGTGGGGCCTGTCGACCTACATCGACGCCCTCAAGGAGGCGGTCGACGCGGTGCTGGCGATCACCGGCAGCAAGGACCTGAACATGCTCGGTGCATGTTCCGGGGGCATCACCTGCACCGCGCTGGTGGGCCACTATGCCGCGCTCGGCCAGACCAAGGTCAATGCCCTGACCCTGCTGGTCAGCGTGCTCGACACCACGATAGACACCACGGTTGCACTGTTCGTCGACGAGCAGACCCTCGAGGCGGCCAAGCGTCACTCCTACCAGGCCGGGGTGCTGGAAGGCAGCGAGATGGCCAAGGTGTTCGCCTGGATGCGCCCCAACGACCTGATCTGGAACTACTGGGTCAACAACTACCTGCTGGGCAATGAGCCTCCGGTATTCGACATCCTGTTCTGGAACAACGATACCACGCGCCTGCCGGCCGCCTTCCATGGCGACCTGATCGAGATGTTCAAGAACAACCCGCTGATCCGGGCCGATGCCCTGGAAGTGTGCGGCACTCCCATCGACCTGAAGAAAGTCCCCTGCGACATCTATAGCGTCGCCGGCACCGCCGACCATATTACCCCTTGGCAATCCTGCTACCGCTCGGCCCACCTGTTCGGCGGCAAGGTCGAGTTCGTACTGTCCAACAGCGGGCATATCCAGAGCATCCTCAACCCGCCTGGCAACCCCAAGGCCCGCTACATGACCGGCACCGAGCAGCCCGCCGAACCCTTGGCCTGGCAGGAGCACGCGATCAAGCACACCGACTCCTGGTGGCTGCATTGGCAAGCCTGGCTGGGCGAACGCGCCGGCGACCTGAAGAAGGCGCCGACCCGCCTGGGCAATCGCGCCTACGCCGCCGGCGAAGCCGCGCCGGGCACCTACGTCCACGAACGTTAAGCCGTACTGCCGCAGCGCCCGCGGGGGCTGCGGCGACTCTCCACCACAGGGTTTCGCGCATGCCGCAACCGTATATTTTCAGGACCATCGAGCTGGATGGGCAGACCCTCCGCACCGCGGTGCGCCCCGGCAAGTCGCACCTGACACCTTTGCTCATCTTCAATGGCATTGGCGCCAACCTGGAGCTGGTCTTCCCCTTCATCGAGGCCCTGGACCCGGAGCTGGAGGTGATCGCCTTCGATGTCCCAGGCGTCGGCGGCTCCTCGACCCCCAGGCATCCCTATCGCTTTGCAGGCCTGGCCAAGCTCACGGCGCGCATGCTGGACTACCTGGACTATGGCCAGGTCAATGCCATCGGCGTGTCCTGGGGTGGCGCGCTGGCCCAGCAGTTCGCCTACGACTATCCAGAGCGCTGCAAAAAGCTGGTGCTCGCCGCCACCGCGGCCGGGGCGTTCATGGTCCCGGGCAAGCCCAAGGTGCTCTGGATGATGGCCAGCCCGCGCCGCTACGTGCAGCCGTCGCACGTGCTGCGCATCGCGCCCATGATCTACGGCGGGGGCTTTCGCCGTGACCCGGACCTGGCGCTGTCGCATGCGGCAAGGGCGCGGTCGGGCGGCAAGCTGGGCTATTACTGGCAGCTGTTCGCGGGCCTTGGCTGGACCAGCATTCACTGGCTGCACAAGATCCACCAGCCGACGCTGGTGCTGGCCGGCGACGACGATCCGTTGATTCCACTGATCAACATGCGCCTGCTGGCCTGGCGAATTCCCAATGCCCAGCTACACATAATCGACGACGGCCATCTGTTCCTGATCACCCGGGCCAAGGCCGTCGCTCCGATCATCATGAAGTTCCTCCAGCAAGAACGCCAACGCGCCGTCATGCATCCGCGGCCCGCCGCCGGCGTCTGAAAACCGCGCCATGGGCGGCGCCGGTTGGCTTGCGTGCGGCATTCTTGCATCGATCTGATTGTGATCAAGGCCTGACGAGGGAGTGTTGCCTGATGAAAGACGAACCGGCGAAGGGGACCAGACCGGCCCCTGTCACGACAATGACCGTGCAGAACGCGATCACCGGCCTGCGCGGCCGCGACCTGATCTCGACCTTGCGCCAGGTCGGCCGCCACGGGCTGCGCAATCCTCTGCACACGGCCCGGCACATGCTCGCCCTGGGCAGCCAGCTGGGCCGCGTGATGCTGGGCGACACCCCGCACCAGCCCCATGCGCGTGACAACCGTTTCAGTGACCCGACGTGGAGCCAGAACCCCTTCTACCGCCGCAGCCTGCAGGCCTACCTGGCCTGGCAGAAGCAAAGCCGGCTATGGATCGAAGAAAGCCAGCTGGCGCCCGACGACCAGGCCCGGGCGCACGTTCTGTTCAATCTGCTCAACGATGCCCTGGCACCGAGCAACTCGCCGCTCAACCCGCTGGCGATCAAGGAGCTGTTCAATACCGGCGGGCTGAGCATGGTGCGTGGCCTGGGCCACCTGCTGGACGACCTGCGGCACAACGACGGCCTGCCGCGCCAGGTCGATCCGCAGGCCTTCGAGGTCGGCGTCAACCTGGCCACTACCGCGGGAGCAGTGGTCTTTCGCAACGAGCTGCTGGAGTTGATCCAGTACCGCCCGATGAGCGAACGGCAGTTCGCCCGGCCGCTGCTGGTAGTGCCGCCGCAGATCAACAAGTACTACATCTTCGACCTGGGCCCGACCAACAGCTTCGTCCAGTACATGCTCAAGAACGGCCTGCAGGTGTTCATGGTCAGCTGGCGCAACCCCGATCCACGCCACCGCGAATGGGGCCTGTCCAGCTACGTGCAGGCGCTGGAGGAAGCCCTCAATGCCTGTCGCAGCATCAGTGGCAGCCGCGACCCCAACCTCATGGGCGCCTGTGCTGGCGGCCTGACCATGGCGGCCCTGCAAGGGCACCTGCAGGCCAAGCGCCAGTTGCGCCGAGTGCGTAGCGCCACCTACCTGGTCAGCCTGCTGGACAGCCAGTTCGACGGCCCCGCCAGCCTGTTCGCCGACGAGCAGACCCTCGAGGCGGCCAAGCGCCGCTCCTACCAACGCGGTGTGCTCGATGGCGCCCAGGTGGCGCGGGTCTTCGCCTGGATGCGGCCCAACGACCTGATCTGGAACTACTGGGTCAACAACTACCTGTTGGGCAAGACGCCGCCGGCCTTTGACATTCTCTACTGGAACGCCGACAACACCCGACTTCCCGCCGCCTTGCATGGAGAATTGCTGGACTTTTTCAAGCTCAACCCGCTGACGCATCCGTCTGGCCTGCAGGTATGCGGCACGCCGGTCGACCTCAAGCAGCTCGACCTCGACAGTTTCACCGTCGCCGGCAGCAACGACCACATCACGCCGTGGGACGCGGTCTATCGCTCGGCCTTGCTGCTTGGCGGCCAGCGACGCTTCGTGCTGGCCAACAGCGGGCATATCCAGAGCATCATCAACCCGCCCGGCAACCCCAAGGCTTACTACCTGGATAACCCGGGGTTGCCCAGCGACCCACGGGCGTGGTCCCACGACGCCCGGCGCAGCGATGGCAGCTGGTGGCCGTTGTGGCTGGCATGGATCAGCCAGCGCTCCGGCACGTTGAAAGAGGCGCACGACGTGCTGGGTAACAACGCCCATCCGCCGCTGGACGCCGCTCCCGGCATCTACGTGCTGGCGCGCTGACCAATGGCCCGAGTGAAGACCCGCGACCGGATACTCGACTGCGCCCTGCAGCTGTTCAACCAGCAAGGCGAGCCCAATGTCTCGACCCTGGAGATCGCCAACGAACTGGGGATCAGCCCGGGCAACCTGTATTACCACTTCCATGGCAAGGAGCCGCTGGTGCTGGGGCTGTTCGAGCGCTTCGAGGAAGCGCTGCTGCCGCTGCTCGACCCGCCGCTGGACGTGCGCCTGGACGCCGAAGACTACTGGCTGTTCCTGCACTTGATCGTCGAGCGGATGGCTCAATACCGCTTCCTTTTCCAGGACTTGTCGAATCTGACTGGAAGGCTCGCAAAACTCGCCCGTGGCATGCGCAACCTGATCAACGCCGTCAAGCGTACGCTGGCGGCCCTGCTTGCCAGCCTCAAGGCCCAGGGTCAGGTGCAGAGCGACACCCAGGCGCTGGGACAACTGGTGGAACAGATCACCCTGACCCTGCTGTTTTCACTGGACTACCAGCGCGTGCTGGCGCGGCAAGCGGATGTTGGCGTGGTGGTGTATCAGGTGATGATGCTGGTCGCCCCACACTTGCAACAGCCCTCGCGGCAGGCCGCGGAGCAGCTGGCGGTAAGGTACCTGGAGGCGTGAGCCGGGTTCGCTTGCGGGGCGGATAGCAGTCGGCAGAGAGATCGCGTCCGGCCAGACAAAGCGATCGATGCCTTCTCCCTTTGGGAGAGGGTGAGGGTTGGGCTGCACACCGGTTGTGCCTGCGGCCCTCACCCCAACCCTCTCCCAGAGGGAGAGGGCGCTGATTGGAGGTGTCGTACAGAACACGCACGACCGGACAACGCGTTCGGTTCCCTCTCCCCCTGGGAGAGGGCTAGGGTGAGGGTTGGGCTCGACATCGGTTTGTCTCTGCAGCCCACCCCAAACCCGCCGACAGCCGGGATTTCCCTGAGCGATTCAAGCCTGGCTGGCTTGGCTCTCCGAGGACGCTGCCGGTACGTTGGAAGACGCGGAGTTCGAGGCAGGTGCCGAGCTTGCCACCGATGCCGCACTGGCCGCTGGCGCTTCGGCCTCGACCGTTGCCGGCTTGGCAGGCGCCTTCTTCACAGCAGGCTTCCTGGCCGCAGGCTTGGCGGCAGCAGGCTTGGCGGCAGCAGGCTTGCTCGCAGGCTTGGCAGCAGTTGTCTTGGCGGCCGATTTGGCGGCTGCGGTTTTTGCCGCCGGTTGGGCAGCAGCCGGTTCGGCCGCCGTCCTGCGCGCGGTCGGCTTGGCTGCAGCGGGCTTGGCCGGCGCTTTCGACACGGCCTTGGTCAGCGGCTTGGCGGTGGTCGCGCTGGCCGCGGCGGAGCGGGCCGACACCGGCTTGACCGAAGCGCCGGTCAGCTTCTCGATCTGTTTGGTCAAGGTATCGACCTGCTGGTGCAGCGCCTTGATCTCATTGCGGCTCGGCACGCCCAGGCGCGAGATGGCGCTGTTCAGACGCTTGTCGAACGCTTCCTCGAGCTCGCCCCACTTGCCCAGCGCACGCTCCTTCACATCAGACACTCGCGAAGTGCCCGACTTGGCATTGACCTTGGCCGAGTCGAGGGCACCTTTGGCCTGCTGCTCTGCCTTTTCGCCATCCTTGACCAGGGAATCGAACAGTTTGCTACCGTCCTGATCGATCTTGGAGTAGATACCCAGGCCAGCCAACCAGATCTTGCGGGAATACTTTTCAATCCCCCCGACCCAGGAGCTGCCTTCTTTCTCGGTGTTCTTCTTGCCAGCCATCCTGCTCTCCTTATTGTTTGCGCGCGACACGCCCGAGCAAGGCCGTCAGCTCGTCGAGCTTGATGGACAATGCCTCAACGTCATGTTTAGACGGAATGCCAAGGCGATTCAAGGCATTGCCGACCCGCGTGTCGAAAGCCTTTTCGATTTTGTCGAGTTGAATCTCGACTCGGCCACGCACACCGGTCAACTCCTGCTTGACCTCGTCGACCTGGCTGTTGGCCGCGTCGAGCTCGTGATCGATACGGTTCTTGCCGCGTTGTTCAAGGCCTTCGCCGGCCTTGACCAGCTCCTTGAAGTACTCCGCACCTTCCTGGCCAACGCGGGCATAGGCGCCCAGCCCAGCCAGCCAGATCTTGCGCCCGTAGCCACGAACGTCGCCCAGGGTACTTTCCGGGACGTCGACTTTTTTCTTCAAAGTTACCTTGGCCATGCTCTGCACCTCACGCTCATAGGGGATGGAGGAACCGCCCATGGATGTTGGGCTTGAGCACAAGGTAGGGAGAAAAATTAGAATTCTCACCCTAAGAGCAGCTGCAAGCTCCAAGCTCCAAGCTCCAAGCTCCAAGCTCCAAGCTCCAAGCATGAGCATGAGCATGAGCATGAGCATGAGCATGGAGGCGTTCACGCGATCTCGCTCTTTCTTGTAGCTTGTAGCTCGTAGCTCGTAGCTATGCCAAAGCCTTGTCGAGGGCGCGCTCGATCTCGTCCTTGATGGTCCCGCTCATCATCGACAACATCATGCCCAGCTTGAGCTCGATGCGGATATTGTCCTCGTTGATGTACACGCTGCCTTTGGCCCCGCTGCGCGAGACATCGACACGATCGCCCTGCCAGTCGGCCTTGAAATCGTATTTGCGGGAGAGCTTCTCCACCAGGGCCTCGGCCTTGGCGCGGGCCGCCTCATGGCCGAGGCTGTGGTTGCGTTCTACGCTGATCTGGGTCATGCCGGTAATCCTGGGTGCGAAGACAATACCCACATTATGCCCGCGCCCGCCCGAGCACACACCCCGCCAAGACAAATCCGCCCGTTCACCCTAGAATGGCGGTAATTTTTTCCGGTGAAGCGATATGAACGACCAGCGCAAAGGCGACCACGCCGAACCCACCACCCATTTCGGCTACAAGAACGTGCCAGAGAGCCAGAAGGCGGCGAAAGTCGCTGAGGTCTTCCACTCGGTAGCCGCCAAGTACGACCTGATGAACGACGTCCTCTCCGGCGGCATGCACCGGTTGTGGAAGCGCTTCACCATCGAGTTGTCCGGCGTTCGCCCCGGCAACCGTGTGCTGGATATTGCCGGTGGCACAGGAGATTTGGCCGCCAAGTTCTCGCGCCTGGTCGGCCCGACCGGCCAGGTGGTGCTGGCCGACATCAACGAATCGATGCTCAAGGTCGGCCGTGATCGCCTGCTCGACCGCGGCGTGGCCGGCAACATCGAGTTCGTCCAGGCCGATGCCGAGAAGCTGCCGTTCCCGGACAACCACTTCGACTGCGTGACCATCGCCTTCGGACTGCGCAACGTCACCCACAAGGACGACGCCCTGCGTTCGATGCTGCGCGTGCTCAAGCCCGGCGGCCGCCTGCTGGTGCTGGAGTTCTCCAAGCCGACCAACGCCTTCATGTCCAAGGCCTATGACGCCTACTCGTTCGCCTTCATGCCGCTGGCCGGCAAGCTGATCACCAACGACGCCGAAAGCTACCGCTACCTGGCCGAGTCGATCCGCATGCACCCTGACCAGGAAACCCTCAAGGCCATGATGGTCGGCGCCGGTTTCGACCGCGTCACCTACCACAACATGACCAGCGGCATCGTCGCGCTGCACCGGGGCATCAAGCCCTGATGCTGCTCGCCGGCCTTCTCGCCAGCGTCGAGCACGGCCTCAACCGTGTCCTGCGCATGGACAGCACGGCCCTGCCGCGCCTGGCCGCGCTGGAGGGCAAGGTGATCGCCATCGACTGCCGCCAGCCCTCCGTGCGGCTGTTCATCCTGCCCGATGAAGAAGGCCTGATGCTCGCCGCGCATTGGGAAGGCGAAGTCGACTGCACCCTGCGCGCCCCGGCCGGCAGCCTGGTCCAGCTGGCCTTGGCCAGCGACAAGAACGCCGTGCTGCACAGCCCGCAGGTCCAATTGCATGGCGACAGCGCGGTGCTGCTCGACCTGTTCGGCGTGCTGCAGGACCTGGAACTGGACTGGGAGTACGAGCTGTCACGCTGGCTCGGGCCCGTGCCCACCGCCCTGCTCGCCGGCCACCTGCGCCTGCGCGCCCGCTGGACCCGCGAGGGCCTGGCGCGGTTCAGCCAGAACCTCTCCGAGTACCTGGCCGAAGAAGCCCGCACCCTGGTCGGCCAGCGCGAAGCCGAAGCCGCCTTCCGCGAGCTCGACTCGCTCAAGCTCGACATTGAACGCCTCGAGGCGCGCGTCCAGCGCCTTGCCCGATCCCTTGATACCAGCGATAACGCATGAAGCTGCTCGCCGTCCGCCGTCTGTTGCGCATCCAGCGCGTCGTGATCCGCTACCGTCTCGATGACCTGCTGTTCGACCTGCCCTTGCCTTGGTGGCTGAGGAGCCTGCGCCTGCTGATGCCCTGGCGCTGGCTGCCCCGCCGGCCCTCCGCGCTCAATCGTGGCGCTCGCCTGCGCCTGGCGCTGCAGGACCTGGGGCCAATCTTCATCAAGTTCGGCCAGTTGCTGTCCACCCGCCGCGACCTGTTGCCGACTGACATCGCCGATGAGCTGATGCTGTTGCAGGACCGCGTCCCGCCGTTCGACTCGAAAAAGGCCGTGGCCCTGATCGAAGAGCAGCTCGGTGCGACCGTCGGCGAGGTCTTCAGCCGCTTCGACGTCGAGCCGCTGGCCTCGGCGTCGGTGGCGCAGGTCCACGGCGCCAGGCTCAAGAGCGGTGAAGAGGTGGTGGTCAAGGTGGTGCGCCCCGGCCTCAAGCCGGTGATCGCCCAGGACCTGGCATGGCTGTTCCTGATTGCCAAGGGCGCCGAGCGGGTCTCGGCCGATGCACGCCTGCTGCACCCGGTCGAGGTGGTCAAGGACTACGAGAAGACCATCTTCGACGAGCTCGACCTGCTGCGCGAAGCCGCCAACTCCAGCCAGCTGCGACGCAACTTCGAAGGCTCGGACATGCTCTACGTGCCCCAGGTCTATTGGGACCTGTGCCGTCCCAAGGTGCTGGTGATGGAACGCATCTACGGCGTGCCAGTGACCGACCTGGCGGCCTTGGCCGACCAGCGCACCGACATGAAGATGCTGGCCGAGCGGGGTGTGGAGCTGTTCTTCACCCAGGTGTTCCGCGACAGTTTCTTCCATGCCGACATGCACCCGGGCAACATCTTCGTCAGCACGGTCAGGCCCTGGAGCCCGCAGTACATCGCCATCGACTGCGGCATCGTCGGCAGCCTCACGCCCGAGGACCAGGATTACCTGGCGCGTAACCTCTTTGCCTTCTTCAAGCGCGATTACCGCCGCGTCGCCCAGCTGCACATCGATTCGGGCTGGGTGCCGGCGCAAACCAAGCTCAACGAATTCGAGGCGGCGATTCGCACGGTGTGCGAGCCGATCTTCGAGAAGCCGCTCAAGGACATTTCCTTCGGCCAGGTGCTGATGCGCCTGTTCCAGACTGCCCGGCGGTTCAACATGGAGGTCCAGCCGCAACTGGTCCTGCTGCAGAAGACCCTGCTCAATATCGAAGGCCTGGGCCGCCAGCTGTACCCGGACCTGGACCTGTGGAGCACCGCGCAGCCTTTCCTCGAACGCTGGATGCGCGAGCGAATGAGCCCGCGCACCGTCCTGGGCAACCTGCAGAGCCAGGTCGAACAGCTGCCGCACCTGGCCGACATGACCCGCGACCTGCTCGAACGGCTGTCGCAACCCCACCTGAACGACCCACAAATGCCGCGCCAGCGCCAGAACGACCATTGGCCCCTGCGCCTGCTGGGCGCTGGCCTGCTCGGCGGTGGCGCGACGCTCGCCGCCGGCGCTGTCAGCCTCAGTGCCCCCGCGGCCTGGCCTGCCTGGCTGATGCTTGTCGCCGGGGTCTACCTGATCGTGCGTCGATAGCCAGCCGCGCCGCTGGCTGGCACACTAGCGCAAGGGCCCGGTACAGGAGCGGGCCCGGTTTTGGAGTCGACGATGAAAGAATGGCTGGACGAGATCAAGTGGAACAGCGATGGCCTGGTACCGGCCATTGCCCAGGACTACAAGACCGGGCGCGTGCTGATGATGGCCTGGATGAACCGTGAATCCCTGGCCCTGACGGCCGCCGAGCAACGCGCCATCTACTGGTCGCGCTCGCGTGGCAAGCTGTGGCGCAAGGGTGAAGAGTCGGGCCATGTGCAGAAGCTGCACCAGATGCGCCTGGACTGCGACGCCGACGTGATCATCCTGATGGTCGAGCAACTGGGCCAGATCGCCTGCCATACCGGCCGCGAAAGCTGTTTCTACCGTGTCTACGAAAACGGCCAGTGGCAGACCGTCGACCCGGTCCTCAAGGACCCGCATGCCATCTACAGCGCAGGACACTGACATGAGCGACACCCTGACCCGCCTCGCCGCAGTACTCGAGACCCGCAAGCACGCGGCTCCCGACAGCTCCTACGTGGCCAGCCTGCACCACAAGGGCCTGAACAAGATCCTGGAAAAGCTTGGCGAAGAATCGGTCGAGACCATCATCGCCGCCAAGGACGCCGCCATCAGCGGCGATTGCAGCGATGTCATCTACGAAACCGCCGACCTGTGGTTTCATAGCCTGGTCATGCTCAGCGAACTGGGCCAGCATCCACAAGCCGTGCTCGATGAGCTCGAGCGCCGCTTCGGCTTGTCTGGGCACGCGGAAAAAGCCGCGCGCCAGCCATCAGCCTGAATGAATCGTCTGTACGCGCGGGCTTGCCTGCGATAGCGCCCGAAACGTCAACCTGACCGATATGGCCCGCACAACATTTCAAGGAGTCCACCATGGGTATTTTTGACTGGAAACACTGGATCGTCCTGCTGATCGTCGTCGTCCTGGTCTTCGGCACCAAAAAGCTGAAAAACCTCGGCGGTGACCTGGGCGAATCGATCAAGGGCTTTCGCAAGGCCATGAACGAAGACGAGACCAAGCCAGCCGAGCCGGTCCCGCCGCCGGCCCAGCCCGTGCCGCCGGTCCAGACCCAGCCGCAAGCCCAGACCTCCGCGCCGCTGGACCCGCCGCATACCCTCGACGGCCAGGCGCAACCGGTCCAAGACCCGACGCGGAAAGACTGACCCATGTTCGGGATCAGCTTCAGCGAGCTGCTGCTCGTCGGCCTGGTGGCCCTGCTGGTGCTCGGTCCCGAGCGCCTGCCCGGTGCCGCGCGCACCGCCGGCCTGTGGATCGGCCGGCTCAAGCGCAGCTTCAACAGCATCAAGATGGAAGTCGAGCGCGAAATCGGTGCCGATGACATCCGCCGCCAACTGCACAACGAGCACATCCTCTCCATGGAGCAGGAAGCGCGGCGCATCCTCAACCCGCAGACACCGCCGCCCGACGCGCCCACCCCGCCAGCGAGCCCGGCGCCGACCACCCCTGCGGTCGAACAGGGCAGCAGCCACCCGGCAGCGGCACCCGGCACTGCGCCCGAGCCGCCCCAACCGCCAAGAGCCCCATGAGCGAAATCCCGGAACACGACCAGCCCATGCCGCTGGTCTCGCACCTGACCGAACTGCGCACGCGCCTGCTGCGCTGCGTAGCCGCCATCTTCCTGATCTTCGCCGGGCTGTTCGCCTTTGCCCAGCAGATCTACACCCTGGTCTCGGCGCCATTGCGCGCCCATCTGCCGGCCAATGCGACGATGATCGCCACCGACGTGGCGTCGCCGTTCCTCACGCCGTTCAAGCTGACCATGATCGTCTCGCTGTTCCTGGCCATGCCGGTGATCCTCCAGCAGATCTGGGGTTTCATCGCGCCGGGGCTGTACCGCCATGAAAAGCGCATCGCGATCCCGCTGCTGATCTCCAGCATCCTGCTGTTCTACGCCGGCATGGCGTTCGCCTACTTCCTGGTGTTCCCGCTGATCTTCGGCTTCTTCGCCAGCGCCACGCCCGAGGGCGTGTCGATGATGACGGATATCTCCAGTTACCTGGACTTCGTCATGACCCTGTTCTTCGCCTTTGGCGTGGCCTTTGAGATCCCGGTGGCGGTGGTACTGCTGGTGTGGATCGGGGTGGTCGATGTGCGGTACCTGAAGAAGATCCGTCCGTACGTGATCATCGGCTGCTTCGTCGTCGGCATGGTCCTGACTCCCCCGGACATCTTCTCCCAGACCCTGCTGGCCGTGCCGATGTGGCTGCTGTTCGAAATCGGCATACTGTTCGGCAGTTTGATCCGCAAGCGCAGCCAGAGCCGCGACGATGCGACGGACGATCCCAACGACCAGCCGCCAGCGACCCAGCCATGAATCTGTTGCTGCTCGAGGACACCGATTTCATCGCGGCTGACCGGGTGGTCCTGGCCGACCGCCGTTTCACCCATATGC
>JAEWGL010000110.1 GCA_023388335.1 Pseudomonadota bacterium
GCTTATTTCGCAGACAGCACACTAGGTCCGCCCGGCGCGGCTTGCACCAAGGTGTCCAATGATCAGACGCCAAGAGCCCGACCAGAAAGACAACGCTCGACGACACGCCCCCGGATAAAGCAAGGTCGTACCCTCGGGGCGCACTGAACCTTCCGTCCCCCCCACGACTCGAAATAGCCACATACACCCACAGGGAGAGACCCATGGCCAGCCAAACAGCAAAGAATGCTCAAGAGATATTGATGACCGACTTTCAGGCCCTGGTCCGCGACACCGAGAAGCTGCTCGCCGACACGGCGAACCTTGCGGGCGACCAGGCCGACGAATTGCGCGGACAGATCCATGACAGCCTGCTGCGTGCGCGCGAGACCTTGCAGCTGACCCAGGAAACGGTCCGCGAGCGTAGTCAGGCCGCGCTGGGCAACGCCGAACAGTACGTACAGGAAAACCCTTGGCAGGCCGTGGGCATTGCCGCTGGCGTAGGTCTGCTGATCGGTCTGCTGGCCAACCGGCGCTGAGGAACAGAGATGAACAACGACGCCCTTGGCGTTGGCAGCTCGAGCACCGGCAAGCGTCTTGGCGCTGCCGTCCTCGGCCTGCTGCACAGCCATATCGAATTGCTCGGCATCGAGCTACAGGAGCAGAAGGCCCGGACCTTGAGCCTGCTGCTGTTTGCAGGCCTAGCGCTGGTGTTCGCCCTGCTGCTGCTTACAGCGCTTTCAGGATTGCTCCTGGTGCTACTCTGGGACAGTTACCGCCTGGCTGGGATCATCGGTCTGTGCGTGTTTTATGGGCTGGCCGCGGTGTATTGCGGGCTGCGCCTCAAAGCGGCGGTATTCGACGAGTCCTCGCCGTTCAACGCCACCCTCGAAGAACTCGCCAAGGATCGGGAGCGCCTGTTGCCATGAGCCTGCCTGAGCTACCTAATACCACCAACCGCCGCGAGATGCGCAAGACCCTCATCCGCCTGCGCCTGGAGATGCACCGCCAGGAGATTCGCCACGAATCGTCGCAGATGCTCGGTCCGATCAACCGATTGCGCGGCATGGGCAATTCGCTGCACGAGGGCATGGGCGTCAAGCATGCGCCGCTCTGGGGCATCGGCGCGGTGGTCGCCCTAGGCTTTCTGACCGGCAAAGGCGTACGCAGCGGCAACCTTCCCCGCCTGCTGCGCCTGGGCAGTAGCCTGGTACCGCTGCTGCGCCTGTTCACGCAAGGTGGCAATCGCCCGCACTGAAATGTCCGGCAGCACCCGCCGCTTGCGCGGGCGCTGCCGAAACGGGAAGCTATGGCGACTCACCTGATGGGAGATCGAGCCTTTGGATTGGCACACCCTGCTTACCCGCGAACGTTTGGGCAAAGCCCTCTACAGTCCTGAAGAACTGGGGCGCAGCCCCTTTCACAAGGACCATGATCGCATCATCTTCTCTGGCGCTTTCCGCCGCCTTGGGCGCAAGACCCAGGTCCATCCGGTATCGAGCAACGATCACATCCACACCCGCCTGACCCATTCGCTGGAGGTCAGCTGCGTTGGCCGCTCGCTGGGCATGCGCGTAGGCGAGACGCTGCGTGACAGCCTGCCAAAATGGTGCGAACCCAGTGACCTGGGCATGGTGGTGCAATCTGCCTGCCTGGCCCACGATATCGGCAATCCGCCGTTCGGCCACTCCGGCGAGGATGCGATCCGCCATTGGTTCCAGCAGGCCGCGGGCCGCGGTTGGCTGGATGGCATGAACGAGGACGAGCGCGCCGATTTTCTCAACTTCGAAGGTAATGCCCAGGGCTTTCGCGTCCTGACCCAGCTGGAGTACCACCAGTTCGACGGCGGCACCCGCCTGACCTATGCCACCCTGGGCACCTACCTCAAGTATCCGTGGAGCGCCCGGCATGCCGACGCCCTGGGGTACAAGAAGCACAAGTTCGGTTGCTACCAGAGCGAACTGCCACTGCTCGAGCAGATCGCCGGCAAGCTTGGCCTGCCACAACTGGAAGACCAACGCTGGGCGCGCCATCCGCTGGTGTACCTGATGGAGGCGGCGGACGACATCTGCTACGCCCTGATCGATCTGGAAGACGGCCTGGAGATGGAGCTGCTGCACTACGCCGAGGTCGAATCGCTGCTGCTCAGCCTGGTAGGCGATGACCTGCCGGACACCTACCGCCAGCTCGGGCCGGACGATTCGCGCCGGCGCAAGTTGGCGATCCTGCGCGGCAAGGCCATCGAGCACCTGACCAACGCCGCCGCCCGCGCCTTCGTCGAACAGCAGGACGCGCTGCTCTCGGGGCAGTTGGCCGGTGACCTGGTCGAGCACATGCACGGCCCGGCCAAGCGCTGCGTGCTGCAAGCCAAGGATATGGCGCGCAAGAAGATCTTCCAGGACAAGCGCAAGACGCTGCATGAAATCGGTGCCTACACCACCCTGGAAATCCTCCTCAACGCCTTCTGCGGCGCAGCCCTGGAGCAGCATGGCGGGCGCACGCCGTCGTTCAAGAGCCGGCGCATCCTCGACCTGCTTGGCAACAACGCTCCCGACCCGAACAGTTCGCTGCACAGCGCGTTCCTGCGAATGATCGACTTCATCGCCGGCATGACCGACAGCTATGCCACCGAAATGGCCCGGGAAATGACCGGCCGCTCCAGCCCAGTGTAAGACCAAAGCCTTCCACGGCGTCGCAAGGTGCATGCCGTGGCAGCCCCTGGGGGCCAAATGATGTCGAGAATTCCTACAACGCCTGCACTTGGACAAACAATACTGTAAACATTGCAAACAACAGGTTACCTAACGGCGGTTGACAAAGTTCCACTATAGGAATTTTCGTAATACTAAGGCTTTTATCGTGTAAGCCTTTTCTTATATACAACTTACCACCCCCCTCGCTCGTGTCCGCCGACTTTCAACTGAGCTAAGGTGCGGCTCTGTTTCTGACATCTGCCGCATGGAAAGTTGATTATGCATTCCGTATTTATTGTCGACGACCACCCGGTCATTCGCCTGGCTGTTCGCATGTTGCTGGAAAACCAGAGCTACAAGGTCATTGGAGAGTCGGATAACGGCGTCGATGCCATGCAGATGATTCGCGAGGCCAAACCGGACCTGGTGATCCTGGACATCAGTATCCCCAAGCTAGACGGACTGGAAGTGCTCTCGCGCTTCCAGTCCATGGCCATGCCGATGAAAGTGCTGGTGCTCACCGCCCAGTCGCCAGCCCTGTTCGCCATTCGCTGCATGCACTCCGGGGCTGCTGGCTACGTGTGTAAACAAGAAGACCTGAGTGAACTGCTCAGCGCGATAAAGGCTGTGCTTTCCGGTTACAACTATTTCCCAAGCCAGGCCATCAATCCCGCGCAGGATGAACACCACAGCCATGACCTGGAATTATTTCGAAAAGTCAACGACCGTGAACTCATGGTATTGCAACTTTTTGCCCAGGGACGTAGCAACAAGGAGATTGCCAAGGGCATGTTTCTCAGTAACAAGACAGTGAGCACCTACAAAAAACGCCTGATGCAAAAGTTGCAGGCCGAGTCGCTGGTCGAGCTGATCGACATGGCCAAACGTAACGCACTGGTGTGAGTGCGGCCATGCCCCGGTGCATCATTGGCTGGTGTCTACTCTGCCTGTGGCTGATCGCACTGGGTCTGCCAACTGCGCGCGCCAGCGAAACGGCCCCGTATACCTTGCTCGGCCGCTCGACAGTCGAGCCGGCCCGGCTGTCCCTGACGCCCTTGCAGCGCCGCTGGCTCAGAGACCGGCAGGTGCTGGTATTGGGCACTTCGGCACCGGATTACCCACCCTTCGATATCACTGCGGGCGGCCGCGATTATCAAGGCCTGACCGCAGACTACGCGAGCCTGATTGGTGCAGCACTGAACCTGCCGATCAAGGTGCAGCGCTTCGCCTCGCGCCAGGAGGCGGTGGATGCCCTGATGCAGGGGCAAATCGACCTGCTCGGCAGCGCCAACGGCTTCGAAGCCGCGAATCAGCAAGTCATCCTGTCGCGACCTTACGCCGTCGACCAACCGGTGCTGGTGACCCGCGAGGACGAGAAACGTCCGCTGGACACGGGACTGGAGGGCATGCGCTTGAGTATGTTGTACCACTACCTGCCAATGGACGAGGTGCGCGCCGCTTACCCGAAGGCTACGCTATTGTCCTACCCGTCCTACCAGAATGCCCTTAACGCCGTGGCGTTCGATCAGGCCGACGTGTTTATCGGCGATACCATCTCCACCCATTACCTGATCAACCAGGGGCATCTCCCCAACATCAAGATGGCCAACTTCGGCAAGCACGAGCCGGTGGGGTTCAGCTTCGCGCTGCACCGTGACAATCAGATCCTGCTGGAGATGGTCAATACGACCCTGGCCAGCCTGTCCAGCGCTACGCGCGAGGATATTTTCAATCGCTGGAGCGCCGGTGGCAGCCTGCTCACCGACCGCAAGCTGCAACTCTCGCCACGCGAGGAGCGCTGGCTGCAGGAACACCCGGTGATGCGGGTGGTGGTCAACGAGACCGCGGCACCCCTGACATTTTTCGACAACCACGGCAACTTTCGCGGCATCAGCGCCGACTTGCTGGAGCTGATTCGCCTGCGCACCGGGCTGCGCTTCGAAGTCCAGTCCGCCACGGGCATCAGCGACATGATCAGCCAGGTGCAGCAGGGGCGCGCCGACGTCATCGCGGCCATTTCGTCCGGCGAAGAGCGCAGCGCCCTGCTCAACATCAGTCGCCCCTACCTGGAAAACTCCTACGTCCTGGTGACGCGCAGCGGTGCTGACCAGCCAGCCTCGCTGGAGCACCTGAACGGCCGGCGCGTGGCGGTGACCCGCGACAGCGCCATGACCGAGCTGCTGTCCTCGCGCTTCCCGCACCTGCAGCAGTCGGTGACCGAAAGCGCCTTTCACTCCACCACCTTGCTCAACACCGGCCAGGTCGATGCCGCGGTCATGGCTTTGATCAATGCCAACTTCGTCGTGGCCTCCAACCCCAGCTTGGTGATCCGCAGCAGTGTCGGCGCCGAGCCCGCGACCTTCTCCATGGCCACTTCGCATCAAGCGCTGGAATTGGCATCGATCCTCGACAAGGCCTTGCTCAGCATCTCCCCTGAAGAACTCGGCGTGATCAACAGCCGCTGGCGCGGCTACAGCACTCACGACGATGCCTACTGGCAGACCTACCAGCAACTGATCCTGCAGGTGGTGATCGGTACCAGCCTGATGCTGCTGCTCTCGCTTGGCTGGAATGCGCGGCTGAGGCGCCAGATCAAGCAGCGCCAGGCCGCCGAACGGGCGTTGAACGACCAACTGGAGTTCATGGGTGCCCTGCTCAATGGCACCCCCCACCCGATGTACGTGCGCGATCGCGACGGTTGCCTGCAAAGTTGTAACGACAGCTACCTGGAGGCCGTGGACGCCCAGCGCGGCGAGATCATCGGCAAGCGTCTGCAGGAAAGCCTGTTCAGCCACAGCGAACACACCCGGCAGATTCAGGCCGATTACCAGACGGTCATGGCCCAGGGCAAACCTTTGATCCTCGATCGCCCGTTGCGCCTCAAGGACCGCGAGCTGACCATCTATCACTGGATCCTGCCCTATCGCAACTCGCTGGGGGAAATGCAAGGCATCATCGGCGGCTGGATCGACATTAGCGAGCGGCGCAAGCTGGTGCAGGACCTGAGTTTGGCCAAGCAACAGGCCGACGATGCCAACCGGGCCAAAAGCACCTTCCTGGCGACCATCAGCCACGAGATCCGCACTCCCATGAATGCCATCATCGGCATGCTCGAATTGGCCCTCAAGCGCGCCGAGCAGGGCTTGGCGGACCGAGCGGCAATCGAGGTCGCCTACCTCTCGGCACGGGACCTGCTGGGCCTGATCGGCGACATCCTGGACATCGCGCGCATCGAGTCGGGCCACCTGACCCTGTGTCCCGAACCGGTCGCCCTGGCCGAACTGGTCGAATCGGTCGGCCGGGTCTTCGATGGCCTGGCCCGGCAGAAGGGTTTGGTGCTGGAGATAATCATCGAACCTGCGTCGCATTGCCTGGTCATGCTCGACCCGCTGCGCTTCAAGCAGGTGCTGTCCAACCTGGTCAGCAATGCCATCAAGTTCACCGAGCAAGGTTACGTGCGCATTCATCTGGACGTGCGCCAGCAGGACGGCACGGATGGTCCCCTCCTGGACCTTGAGGTCTGCGACAGCGGTATTGGCATCGATCCACAGGACCAGCAATACCTGTTCAGCCCCTTCGCCCAAGTCAATCCCAACAGCGAAGCCGCCCGCAGCGGGACCGGCCTGGGACTGGTCATCAGCCGTAACCTGTGCGAGATGATGGGGGGCCAACTGACCCTGGACAGCCTGCAGAGTGTCGGTACCCGGGTCCGCCTGCTGATGCCCTTGTACTGCCTTGACCCCTCCGAGTCCTGCTCGGCGCCCACACCGACATTCCAGACACCGGACCTCCGGCTCAGGGTACTGGTGATCGACGACCACCCGGCCAATCTGCTGCTGATGGCCCAGCAGCTGAAATACCTAGGCCTGCACCACGAGAGCGCCAGCAATGGTCGCGAGGGCTTGCTGGTCTGGCAGCGGGGCCGTTTCGACGTGTTGATCATCGATTGCAACATGCCGCAGATGAACGGCTATCAGCTGGCTGCCGCCGTGCGCGCCGAGGAGCGCCAGCTGGGGCGGCGACGCTGCACTTTGCTGGGCTACACCGCCAATGCGCAGCCGGAGGTGCGCGAACGCTGCCTGGCTGCCGGCATGGATGACTGCCTGCTCAAGCCGATCAGCCTACACGCGCTCGGCGAACGTCTGGCTGCGGTATTTCCTGCTGGGTTCGTCGCGCCCGCCCCGGCGCCCTGCTTTGACCTGCGGGGGCTGGCGGCCATCGTTGGAGACAGTCGCACGGAGCGCGACCGATTGCTCGAGGCAGTGCGCCAGAGTTTGCGGGAAGATTTGCAAGCCTTGCTGAACATCGACCCGGAAACCGCCAGGCAGGCGCTGGAAGATCACGCGCACAAGATTCTCAGCGCCGCACGGATGCTCGAAGCCCGGACATTGCAACAGGCCTGCAATGGGCTTGAAACGGCATGTGCGCAAGGTTTGCCGACGGCACTGCTCAGACAGCGGCGGCAACGGCTGGCACGGCAGATACGCCGTGTGGAGAACGCGCTGACCCGGGAGCTGGCGAGTGAGCCAACCTCAGGCCAGTGCGAGGGGTGAAGCGGCGCGCCGGGCGCGGCCGCTTCTATCGGATCAGGAAGCCGAGTTGATCGGCTTTTCCGGATACCAGGCATCCAGCAGCGGGCTGACTTCGACCTTGGTCAGTTCGCTGCGGCCCTTGAGCCAGGCTTCGACGGTCGCGCGCTGTTCTTCGCTGACCGAGCCACGGTTGGCCAGGCAGACCAGACCGAAGTCGTCGCCACCTACATAGTCCAGGCCGTTGGCGTCCATGGCTTCTTCGAGGAAAGCATCGAGGAAAGCATCAATGGCTTCGTCGGACAGATCTTCCTTGAAACCCAGGTTCAGTTCGAAACCCAGCTCCTGGAATTCATCCACGCACAGCTTCTTGCGCAGACGACGGGAACGGTTGGTAGCCATGAAACAATCCTCTTGAGTATTAACGCGCGGCACTTTACCAGTTTCGTCGAACGACTGCCGGATTAATGCAACGGACCCTGCCGGCTTTTCCGTCGAACGTGACGCATCGTTGGCACGCTTGGGGCATAATGCGCGCTATATTTTTCTTCAGGGGGCCACCATCTTGTACAGCCCCGTTTTTTCACCCCTCGTGCGAAGGGTTCCAGTACTCATGATCAAATCGCTCCGCCCTCTCCTGCTCGCCGGCCTGCTCCTGCCACTGGCCTTGTCCAGCCAGGCGGCCCCCGTCAACACCACCCTCTCGCCCAAGGTGCAACAAGCGCTCAAGACCAACAAGCTGCAGGATTCGGCCCTTTCGCTGGTGATGCTGCCGCTCAACGGTCCGGGCACCCCCACCGTGTACAACGCCGATGTTTCGGTCAACCCGGCCTCGACCATGAAACTGGTTACCACCTACGCAGCGCTGGAGCTGCTTGGTCCGACCCATCAGTGGAAGACCGAGTTCTACAGCGACGGTCCGCTGAGCAACGGCGTGCTCAACGGCAACCTGTACCTCAAGGGCGGTGGCGACCCCAAGCTGAACATGGAAAAACTCTGGCTGCTGATGCGTGACCTGCGCGCCAATGGCGTGCGCACCATCACCGGCGACCTGGTACTGGACCGCAGTCACTTCGTCCAGCCCAACCTGCCACATTTCAATGATGACGGTGGCGATGTGAACAAGCCTTTCCTGGTCAAGCCCGACTCGTTACTGGTCAACCTCAAGGCCCTGCGCTTCGTGGCCCGCAACGATGGCGGCAAGGTCCTGGTATCGGTCGAGCCGCCGATCGCCAGCATCCGCATCGACAACCAGGTCAAGGCCGTAGCGTCCAAGCAGTGTACAGGCGATGTGCGCTACAACCCGGTGACCGGCCCCGACGGCGTCAGCGTGGTCGTCAGCGGCCAACTGGGCGATGGCTGCAACTCGCAGACCTACCTGGCGCTGCTCGACCATCCAACCTATGCCGCGGGTGCGGTGCGGGCGATCTGGAACGAGCTTGGCGGCACCATCCAGGGCCGCGACCGCATCGAGAACGTACCCAAGAGCGCGCGCCTGCTGGCCCGGGCCTTCTCGCCGGACCTGGTGGAAATCATCCGCGACATCAACAAGTACAGCAACAACACCATGGCCCAGCAGCTGTTCCTGAGCCTTGGCGCGCAGTTCCGGACCGATGCCGATGGCGATGATGCCCGTGCCGCGCAGCGCGTGGTGCGTCAATGGCTGGCCAAGAAAGGCATCACCGCACCGCACCTGGTGATGGAGAACGGTTCCGGTCTCTCGCGCGCCGAGCGCGTCAGCACCCGGGAGATGGCCGCCTTGCTGCAAGCGGCCTGGCAGAGCCCTTATTCCGCAGAATTCATCAGTTCCATGCCTCTGGCTGGCATGGACGGCACCATGCGCAAGCGCCTCAAGCGCACGGCCATGACCGGTGAGGCGCACATCAAGACCGGCACCCTCAACACCGTACGCGCCATCGCTGGCTTCAGCCGTGACAGCAACGGCACCACCTGGGCGGTCGCCGCGATTCTCAACGATCCCAAGCCCTGGGGCGCCTCGGCCGTGCTCGACCAAGTGCTGCTGGACCTCTATCGCCAGCCCAAGCTGGTCAACAGCACAGCGGCCTCCGCCCCCTGATCGAGCCTGCCGCCTTTGGGGCCACATAGCGGCCCCAAATCAGGCGGCTGGATGTGGCTGGATATCCACGGTGAAACAGGCAGAGTGAGACTCCGGCCAATCTCCAGGCCGGGCGCCCATAGCGGATTCTGGAATGACGGTATGGACTGCAGGAACCCGCCTTGGCCAATTCCTCCAGTCCTCCAGTCAGACCGTGATGCCTGGTTTCAGGGCCGCTGCGCGGCCCATCGCGGCGCAAGGCACGCTCCCACAGGCTGGACCGCCGCGCTTGCAGGCCTTGTTCTCTGCGCGACAGCGCAGCCCAGCGGGCTGGGCGATCTCCCACATTTCGATGGTCAGTGGTGTCTATTGCATTCCAGGTATGTACCGGCCAGGTAGGAGCGCGCCTTGTGCCGCGATGGGCTGCGCAGCGGCCCCAAATCAGACGGCTGGATGTGGCTGGATATCCACGGTGATACCGGCAGAATGAGTCACCCGGCCGGTCTAAGGACGGGCGCCCACTGGGGATTCCAGGATGACGATATGGACTGCAGGAACCCGCCTTGGCCAATTCCTCCAGTCCTCCAGTCAGACCGTGATGCCTGGTTTCAGGGCCGCTGCGCGGCCCATCGCGGCGCAAGGCACGCTCACACAGGTCCCACCAGCGCGGCTTAGCGCAACTGCAGGCGCCAGGCTTTGTGGATGCGGTTGTTGCGAGCGAAGTCGGGGTCCAGGGTCTGGGCGCTGATGTCTTCCACCACGTAACGCTCGCCCAAGTGCTCATCGAGTTGGAACTTGCGGAAGTTGTTGGAAAAATACAATACACCCCCCGGCGCCAGGCGGGTCATGGCCAGGTCCAGCAGTTCGACGTGATCACGCTGGACATCGAACACCCCTTCCATGCGCTTGGAGTTGGAGAAGGTCGGCGGGTCGATGAAGATCAGGTCGTAGCTCTCCCGACATGCCTGCAGCCAGGCCATTACATCGCTCTGTTCCAGCCGATTCTTGTCGGAATAGCCATTGAGCGACAGGTTGCGCCGCGCCCAGTCCAGGTAGGTCTTGGACAAGTCAACGCTGGTAGTCGTGCGCGCGCCGCCCTTGGCCGCATGCACGCTGGCCGTGGCGGTGTAGCAGAACAGGTTGAGGAAGCGCTTGCCGGCCGCCTCGCGCTGGATGCGCATGCGCATGGGACGGTGGTCGAGGAACAGACCGGTGTCCAGGTAGTCGGTCAGGTTGACCAGCAACTTGACCCCACCCTCGTTGACTTCCAGGAACTGGCCCTGGCTGCCCTGGCGCTCGTACTGGCGAGTGCCGGTCTGACGTTCGCGACGTTTGAGCACCACGCGCGACTGATCGATGCCGAGGGCCTGGGGAATCGCGGCCAGTGCGTCGAACAGGCGCGCCTGAGCCTTCTCCGGGTCGATCGACCGTGGCGCGGCATATTCCTGCACGTGCACCCAACCTTCATAGAGGTCAACCGCCAAGGCATACTCAGGCATGTCGGCGTCGTACACGCGGTAGCAACTGATCTGCTCGCGCCGCGCCCATTTGCCCAGTTGCTTGAAGTTCTTCTGCAGACGGTTGGCGAACATCTGCGCGCCTTCACTCAGGCGCGCCGACTCACTGGCCACGGCGGCTGGCCGTGGGGCGTCGCTGCCGTCCTGCTCAGGCTGGCGGCGCTCACCGGTAACGAACTGGTCGGGAGTCACCTTGATCAGCAGCAGCTTGCACGGCAGCGCGCCGTTCCAGAAGGCGTACTGCTTATGACTGCGAATGCCCATGCGCTTGCCCAGCTCCGGGGCACCGGTGAATACCGCCGCCTCCCAGCCCAGGCAGGCCTGGCGCAGGCGCTCGCCGAGGTTCTGGTAGAGATAGAGCAGGCTGGCCTCATCGCCCAGGCGCTCACCATACGGCGGGTTGCTGATGACCAGGCCCTTCTGGTTCTGGTCCGGACGCGGCTCGAAGGTGCCCACCTCACCCTGGTAGATCTTCACCCAGTCGCTCAGGCCGGCACGCTCGACGTTGTTGCGGCCAGGCTGGATCAGCCGTGGGTCGGCTTCATAACCGCGAATCCACAGCGGCGGCTTGGCCAGTCCAGCCTGCGCACGCGCTACCGCCTCGTCATGCACCTTGCGCCACAAGGCTGGGACATGGCCGAGCCAGGCGCTGAAACCCCAGCGCTCGCGCTTGAGATTCGGCGCGATGTCGGCGGCGATCATCGCTGCCTCGACCAGGAACGTGCCGACACCGCACATGGGGTCGGCCAGGGCGCCGCCTTCGGCGGCAATGCGGGGCCAGCCGGCGCGGATCAACACCGCGGCCGCAAGGTTTTCCTTCAGCGGCGCAGCCCCCTGCTGCAGGCGGTAACCGCGCTGGTGCAGGCTGTGTCCGGAAAGGTCCAGGGAGAGGATTGCCTCGCCGCGGTCCAGGCGCAGGTGCACACGCAGATCCGGATTGAGTTTGTCCACCGACGGACGCAGACCTTCACGGTTGCGCAGCTTGTCGACAATGGCGTCCTTGACTTTCAGGGCGCCGAAATGGGTGTTGTCGATGCCCGAGCCGTGACCACTGAATTCCACGGCCAGGGTGCCGTCGGCTGCCAGGTGGTCCTGCCAGTCGACATCGAGCACGCCGTCGTACAGGTCGTCAGCGTTCTTCATGTTGAAGCGCTTGAGCACCAGCAGTACGCGGTTGCCCAGGCGTGACCAGAGGCACAGGCGGTAGGCGGTTTCCATGTCGGCCGAGCCACGGATGGCCGAGGTGTGTTCACGCACATCCTCAAGGCCCAGGCTACGGGCTTCTTCGGCCAGCAAGCTTTCCAGGCCCTTCGGGCAGGTGAGGTAGAGTTCGAAACGATCCGACATGTGCAATCCAGAGCCTTAGGCAAGATGAGTGACAGGGCAACGCAATGCCCTGCCGATGTTTGCTCGGACACCCTTCCAACAGGCGTTCGAGTGGCACCCTGATCACAGGCGTGCCAGGCCGCCCGCAAGACAAGCCCTTTTGCTCATGGCAAAGAAGCTTTGATCACTGGGCAGAACGAAAATTTCCAGCGGCAAGGGCACAATTGTGACCCTTCGTCGCATTACTGATTATTACCACCACGCGTCCTAGCAAGGGCCTAGGAAGGCAGTTGTCGAGTAAAGCCTGATGATAGCGGGGTTTGCGTCGAATCAAGATGCAACGCATTTAGTTACTTATCGCCTCATCCTCGGAAAGGTTACGTGCTTATGACAAATCGATCATTCACACTGTGACCTGCATTGGTTAGAACTCGTATCAGGTTGTCACCGCAACGGGGCAGCACTTCCGCTCGCCACGCCGGCAGCGAGCGCACACCGGCAGAACGATTCTGCCCGGCCTCCAAGAGGCCGACGGGACATTACAGTCAACAAGTGAGGGCAACACCCTATGAGAAGACTTAAGCGTGATCCGTTGGAAAGAGCATATTCACGTGGCTACCAATATGGGGTCACCGGCAAATCCCGCGAGCTTTGCCCTTTTAATCTACCGTCTGTTCGCCAGGCATGGATCAATGGCTGGCGCGAAGGACGCGGCGACAACTGGGACGGTATGACCGGCACCGCGGGGATTCACAGACTCAACGAAAATCACGCCGTTGGCTGAACGAGGATCTAATTCCAGTCACCATGCACGCCCCATCCGGGCGGCGGGCTAAGGCCCAGGGGTCCCTTAAGGGACCCCTTTTTTTATGCCCGCGTCCTGCAGGCAAGCACCTCAACGGGGGATCGAAGCGATAGCGTCGACCGCCTCGCGAATCAAGGCCGGACCTTTGTAGATGAAGCCGGAGTAGATCTGCACCAGGCTGGCGCCGGCAGCGATCTTCTGCGCCGCATGACGGCCTTCGGTGATTCCACCGGCGGCGATGATCGGCAGCTTGCCGCCCAGCTCATCGGCCAACACCTTGACGGTGTGGGTGCTCTTTTCCAGCACCGGCGCGCCCGACAAGCCCCCGGCTTCGTCACCGTGTTCCAGCCCCTCGACGCCGTCGCGGCCCAGGGTCGTATTGGTGGCAATCACTGCATCCATGCCCGACTCGGCCAAAGCAGCGGCCACCAGGGCGATCTCTTCGTCGGTCATGTCCGGGGCGATCTTGATGGCCAGCGGCACGCGCTTGCCGTGCTCGCCCGCCAGCTGTTCGCGACGTACCGCCAGCGCCTCGAGCAGCTGCTTGAGCGAATCGCCGAATTGCAGGCTGCGCAGGCCCGGGGTATTGGGCGAACTGACATTGACGGTGACATAGCTGGCCTGGCTGTAGACCTTCTCCAGGCAGATCAGGTAGTCGTCTACCGCACGCTCGACCGGGGTGTCGAAATTCTTGCCGATATTGATGCCCAGGATCCCGTCGTAGCGGGATGCACGTACCCGCCCCAGCAGATGATCCACGCCCAGGTTGTTGAAGCCCATGCGGTTGATGATCGCCTCGGCCTGCGGCAGGCGGAACAGCCGTGGCTTGGGATTGCCCGGTTGCGCACGCGGGGTCACGGTGCCGATCTCGACAAAGCCAAAGCCCAGCTGGGCGAAGCCGTCGATGGCCGCACCGTTCTTGTCCAGGCCTGCGGCCAGGCCGACCGGGTTGGCGAAGTTCAAGCCCATGACCGTGACCGGCAGCATGGCCGGTTGCTTGCACAGCATGCCGTTGAGACCGAGGCGGCCACCGGCGCCGATCAGGTCCAGGGACAGGTCGTGGGAGGTTTCCGGGGAGAGCTTGAACAGCAGCTGGCGGGCCAGGTTATACATGGGCGGGCAAGACTCGACGTGAGTGAGGGAGCGATTATAGCCATCGCGCCGCCTCGGCGACAGGGCCTTGGCATATGGGTTGCTACGTCTGGGGCACAGAGCCTATCCGTACTGGCGAGGAAGTCCGTGAACACAATCCCCCCCGTAATGCCCCTGGCTTGGGTCAATGGCAGCGATGCCCCCGAAAAGCCCAGCCTGAACATCGGTTTCATGGCCCTGTCCGATTGCGCCTCGGTGGTGGTCGCGGCGACCCAGGGCTTCGCCCAGCCCTACGGCCTGACCCTGTCCCTCAAGCGCCAGAGTTCCTGGGCTGGCCTGCGCGACAAGCTGGTCAGCGGCGAGCTGGATGCCGCCCACAGCCTGTATGGCCTGATCTATGCGGTGCACCTTGGCATCGGCGGGGGCGCCGCCAGCGACATGACGGTGCTCATGGGCCTGAACCAGAATGCCCAGGCGATCAACCTGTCCGCTGCCCTGCAACGCAAAGGCGTGGTCAACGCCGAGGCACTGGCGCGCCTGGTGCACCACAATGGCGCACGGCTGACCTTCGCCCAGACCTTTCCCACAGGCAACCACGCCATGTGGCTGTATTACTGGCTGGCCAGCCAGGGCATCCATCCACTGCGTGACGTCGACAGTGTCGTGGTGCCGCCCGCACAAATGGTCGCCCACTTGCAGGCCGGACGCATCGATGGCTTCTGCGTCGGTGAACCTTGGTCAGCCGATGCCGTGGCCCAGGGCCAAGGCTTTACCTTGGCCACCAGCCAGTCGATCTGGCCCGACCACCCGGAAAAGGTCTTGGGTTGTGCGCGCGCGTTCGTCGAACAGTACCCCAACAGCGCGAGGGCGCTGGTCATGGCGATCCTCGCCGCCAGTCGCTTCATCGAACAGAGTCCCGAGAACCGTCGCAGCACTGCGCAACTGCTCAGCGACACCGCCTACCTGAACACCCCCGCAGCCCATATCGAACCGCGCCTGCTGGGCGACTACCAGGATGGCCTGGGCAATCGCTGGCAAGACCCGCACGCCTTGCGTTTCTTCGACCAGGGCCGTTGCAACCTGCCGTACCTGTCCGACGGCATGTGGTTCATGACCCAGTTTCGACGCTGGGGACTGCTGCGCGATGATCCCGACTACCTTGGCGTGGCCCGCCAGGTCCAGCAGTTGGCCCTGTACCGCGAAGCGGCGCAGGCCCTGGGCATACCCTGCGCCGAACTGGCCATGCGCAGCAGCCTGCTGGCCGACGGCAGCCGTTGGGATGGCAGCGACCCACATGGCTACGTGCGCAGCTTCCGCCTGCACGCCATGCACGACCAGCCGACCATTCGGGTTGGTGTTTGAGGGGACCATGAACATGCTGCGTATCCTGCTGATCGACGACACCGAAAAGAAAGTCGGTCGCTTGAAGGCTGCCCTGGTGGAAGCCGGCTTCGAGGTGATCGACGCCGGCGGCCTGACCATCGACCTGCCCGCCTGCGTCGAAACGGTGCGCCCGGACGTGGTGCTGATCGATACCGAGTCACCGGGCCGTGACGTGATGGAGCAAGTGGTGCTGGTGAGCCGCGACCGCCCACGCCCGATTGTATTGTTCACCGACGAGCACGACCCAGCGGTGATGCGCCAAGCGATCCAGGCCGGAGTCAGCGCCTACATCATCGAGGGCATCCAGGCCACGCGCCTGCAACCGATCCTTGACGTGGCCATGGCCCGCTTCGAGAGCGACCAGGCGCTCAAGGCTCAACTGCAGGCGCGCGACCTGCAGCTTGCCGAGCGCAAACGCATCGAACAGGCCAAGGGCCTGCTGATGAAGATGAAGGATTGCAATGAGGAACAGGCCTACACGCTGATGCGCCGTCAGGCCATGAGCAAGCAGCAGAAGCTGGTGCAGGTAGCCGAACAGATCATTGCCATGCAGGAGTTGCTTGGCTGAGATGCTTCTGGCCTGGCTCTTGCTATTGAATTTGCACAGGTAGCCAACGGCGGTTGCCCCATCCTACGACAAAGACGTCGCTTGCCCTTCCACATCCGTGGTTCGGGCAGCGGCGTCTTTTTCGTTCCGGCCCTGCGATGCGGGGCATGACCTGCGTTGCATGCTTGAGCGAGGTGTCCGATGAGTACGAGTTTCTGGAAATCCGGCCATGTGCCTACCCTGTTTGCCGCCTTCCTGTATTTCGACCTGAGCTTCATGGTCTGGTACCTGCTGGGCCCGCTGGCGGTACAGATCGCCGGCGACCTGCAGTTGACCACCCAGCAGCGCGGCCTGATGGTTGCCACGCCGATCCTGGCCGGCGCGGTGCTGCGGTTTGCCATGGGCCTGCTGGTCGATCGCCTGTCACCCAAGACCGCTGGCCTGATTGGCCAGGTTATCGTCATCGTTGCCCTGGCGTGCGCCTGGCAGCTGGGCATCCACTCCTATGAACAGGCCCTGCTGCTCGGGGTGTTCCTCGGTTTTGCCGGGGCCTCCTTCGCCGTATCGCTGCCGCTGGCCTCGCAGTGGTATCCACCGCAGCACCAAGGCAAGGCCATGGGCATCGCCGGGGCTGGCAACTCCGGCACAGTGTTCGCCGCCCTGCTGGCCCCGGCCCTGGCCGCGGGCTTTGGCTGGAGCAACGTATTCGGCTTCGCCCTGATCCCCTTGTTGCTGACACTGGTACTGTTCGCCCTGCTAGCGCGCAATGCTCCAGAGCGGCCCAAGCCCAAGGCCATGGTCGACTATCTCAAGGCGCTGGGCGATCGTGACAGCTGGTGGTTCATGTTCTTCTACAGTGTTACCTTTGGCGGCTTCATCGGCCTGGCCAGCGCCCTGCCAGGCTATTTCAGCGACCAGTATGGCCTGAGCCCGATCACTGCCGGCTACTACACTGCCGCCTGCGTCTTCGCCGGCAGCCTGATGCGTCCGCTCGGCGGCGCCCTGGCCGATCGCTTCGGCGGCATCCGCACCTTGTTGGGCATGTACAGCGTGGCAGCGGTGTGCATCGCGGCCGTCGGCTTCAACCTGCCCAGCGCCACGGCGGCCCTGGCCCTGTTCGTCAGCGCCATGCTCGGTCTCGGCGCTGGCAATGGCGCGGTGTTCCAACTGGTACCACAACGTTTCCGCCAGGAGATCGGCGTGATGACCGGGCTGATCGGCATGGCCGGAGGCATCGGCGGCTTCCTATTGGCCGCGGGGCTGGGGACCATCAAACAGCACACCGGGGACTACCAGCTGGCCCTTTGGTCGTTCGCCAGCCTCGGCGTGCTGGCCTGGTTCGGCCTGCACGGCGTCAAGCAACGCTGGCGCACCACCTGGGGTTCGGCTGCGGTGACCGCGGCGCGGGTCTGAACACCTCATGAGCCTGCAACTGAGCTTCGCCCAGGCCAGCGCCGCCGGACCACGAGCGCAAAACCAGGACGCCCTGCGCCTGGTCACGCCGGCGCCGGAACTGGCCGCCAGCAAGGGCTACCTGTTTGCCCTCGCCGATGGCGTCAGCCAGTGCGCCGACGGCGGCCTGGCCGCCCGGGCCAGCTTGCAGGCCCTTGTCCTGGACTACTACGCCACCCCCGCTACGTGGGGCGTGGCCCAGGCCTTGGATCGCCTGTTGCTGGCACAGAACCGCTGGCTGCGTGCCCAGGGTGCGGGGCAGCCCTTGCTGACTACCCTCAGCGCGCTGGTCATGCGCGGTCGGCGCTTCACCCTGGCCCACGTCGGCGACTGTCGCGCCTATCGCTGGGCCGCCGGTCAATTGCAGTGCCTGAGCGAAGACCATGTCTGGGACCAGCCGGGCATGCAGCATGTGCTCAAGCGCGCACTGGGCCTGGACCAGCATCTTCTGGTCGACTACCTGGAGGGCGAGTTGCAGGCGGGCGATTGCTTCATGCTGCTCAGCGATGGGGTCTGGGCCAGTCTGAACGAGCAGCAGATCCGTTCGGTGCTGCGCGAGCAAACCGACCTGCAGGACGCCGTCGACACCCTGGTCAGTGCTGCCCATCACAGCGGCAGCCAGGATAACGCCAGCGCCCTACTGGTGCGCGTCGATCAGCTTGGACCGGCCAACCTTGGCGATACCCTGGCGCAACTGCAGCAATGGCCGGTCCCGCCGGCCCTGCGCCGCGGTCAGGTGCTCGATGGCTGGCAGGTCGATTCGCTGCTCGGGCAGAGCCGGCAGTCGCTGCTGTATCGGGTCCGCGACAAGCAGAACCAGGCCTGGCTGCTCAAGACGTTGCCGGCGGCACGCGAGCAGGAGGCGGGTGCGCTGCAAGGATTGCTGATGGAAGAATGGTTTCTGCGCCGGGTCGCCGGTCGGCATTTTCCCGAGGTACATCCGGCGACCCAGCGCCAGCACCTGTATTACCTGATGCGCGAGCACCCAGGGCGAAGCCTCGCTGAGCTGTTCACCACACATGGGCCGTTGCCCCTGGCGCAATGGCTGGAGCTTGCGCGCCAGTTGCTCCAGGCCGTGGGCGTCCTGCACCGGCGCAACCTGCTGCACCGGGACATCAAGCCTGAGAACCTGCACCTGGGTGAAGATGGCCAACTGCGCCTGCTCGACTTCGGCCTGGCATTTTGCCCCGGACTGTCCGAAGACCCTCCGTGTGAGCTGCCGGGCACACCGTCATTCATCGCCCCGGAGGCGTTTGACGGACAGCCGCCGGCCCCTCGGCAAGACCTTTACGCGGTGGGCGTCAGCCTGTATTACCTGCTTACCGGCCACTACCCCTATGGCGAAATCGAACCCTTCCAGCGGCCCCGCTTCGGTGCGCCTGTCAGTGCGGCGCGCTACCGACCCGACCTGCCGGAGTGGTTGCAACGCAACCTCGAACAGGCCCTGGCGGCCGATCCGGTCCAGCGTTTCGAAACCGCCGAACAATGGTTGCTGTTGCTCGAACAAGGCGATCGTCAGGCCTTGCACACCCGCCCTCGTCCACTGCTTGAGCGCGAACCGCTGAAGGTCTGGCGCGGCCTGGCCCTGTTTTTTCTGCTGTTGAACCTGATACTGCTGCTCGCCCTGCTCAAGGGCTGAACCTTTCTGCCGGAGGTACCCAACGCCAATTCGCACGCAAAGAAAAACCCGGCCGAGGCCGGGTTTTTCATGAAGCGTCAAACCAATTACTTGGCCTGGGCTTCTACCTGTGCTTCTACGCGACGGTTGATAGCACGGCCTTCGTCGGTGCCGTTGTCAGCAACCGGACGGGTTTCGCCGTAGCCAACCGAGTCAACACGGCTGGATTCAACACCGTACTGCTGGGTCAGAACCTGCTTGACGGCGTTTGCACGACGCTCGGACAGCTTCTGGTTGTAAGCGTCAGGACCGACGGAGTCAGTGTGACCTTCAACAGTGGTGCTGGTCTGTGGGTACTGGTTCATGAAGTCAGCCAGGTTCTTGATGTCACCGTAGCTGTTCGGCTTGACGACCGACTTGTCGAAGTCAAACTTGACGTCCAGCTCGACACGTACGACTTCGGCAACAGCCGGGCAGCCGTCGGCGTCAACGGTAACGTTGGCCGGGGTGTCTGGGCATTTGTCGACGTTGTCGCACACGCCATCGTTGTCGCTGTCGGAGCAGACTTCGGCAACTGGAGCAGGAGCCACTTCAGCAGCTTGCTTCGGGCTACCGCCGAAGTTCAGGCCGACACCGACGCTCGGTGCCCACTCGGTGTCACCCTGGTCGATGTTGTACTGGGCTTCGACGCCAGCACGGGCATAGAACATGTCGGTGATGTACCACTTGGCACCGGCGCCAACGTTGGCGAAGGTGGAGTGGTTACGACCGCCACGGCCGGTCTGGCCCAGGCTCTGGTGCGAGAAACCAGCGGAAACGTACGGACGAATTGCATCGTACGGGTTGTTGAAGTGATAAACGGCATCCAGAGCGGTGTTCGCGCCCTTGATGTTCTTGCCGTCATCGCCACGAGCGTTGTGGACTTCGTCGTAGCCCAGACGCAGTTCGACATCATCGGTCAGGAAGTAGCCGATCGAACCACCGAACAGGTTACCGTCGTTCTTGAAGTCGCGCTGGCTGTCGAAGAACTCCTTCTTGTAGAAGATCTCGGTTTCGACCGCGCCTTGGCCTTGTGCCAACGCGCCGATCGAAGTAGCGGCAACAAGAGAACCAATGGCCAAGCCCAAGGTGTTTTTCAATTTCATCCGTTAAATCCCCATCTGGTGATAGTTAAGCAGTCCCACCAACATCCCGGGGGACAACTCGACGGCAAGTTTAGCAGAACTCGCCGTCTGGTTAGAGACATTTGCATCCCACTAAGTTTCAGCGAGCCCAGCAAATTTCTCGCGGAGCTTGTCGAGCGCACGTTTGTAACGCATTTTCGTGGCGCTCAGCCCCATATGC
>JAEWGL010000122.1 GCA_023388335.1 Pseudomonadota bacterium
TTCTCTGCGCGACAGCGCAGCCCAGCGGGCTGGGCGGGCTCCCATTAGCGCATTTATTGAAGTTGGCGCTGTACTTGTGGGGCTTGCCGGGACGCCGGACCGCCGCGAAGAGGCCGGTACGGTCGACACATCGTTCAGAGCGGCCGCAATAACCCGAACCGCTTGCGCAGCACCTTGTCCAGCACCCCTTGCGGCACCAGCCGGGCCAACAGCGGTAACGCCGTACTGCCGTTGCCCAGGCGCACCAGGGCCGGCACAGGCGACTTGCGAGTCGCGGCCAGCAGCCCCTGGGCAAAGACCGCGGCCGAAGTTGGTTTGTCCTGCGACGCCCTGGCGCGGGCCTGAATGTATTCGCGCAGCGGCCACCATGGCGAATCAGCCGCCAGCACCTGGTCCGCCTGCTGCCGGGCGTTACTGGCGAACTGCGAGGCAATCGCCCCCGGCTGCACTTCCATCACGCGGATGCCGAATGGCGCCAGCTCCAGGCGCAGGGCGTCGCACAAGGCATGCACCGCTGCCTTCGAGGCGCAGTAGGCGCCAGCGAACGGCGTGACCAGCACACCGGAAACACTGCCAATATTGACCACCACACCGCGAGTGCGGCGTAGCAGCGGGAAGAGGGCACGCGTCACCCCGACCACGGCGAACACATTGGTTTCGAACTGTTGGCGCATGGCCTCGACCCCGCCGTCGAGCAGCGGGCCCATGGCGCCGTAGCCGGCGTTGTTGACCAGAATGTCCAGGCCATTGTGGCTGTCCTGCAGTTCTTCGGCCAGGCGTTGCAGGGCGTCGCTGTCATTGACGTCCAGCTGCCGGGCGGTGAAGCCGGCGGCGGCCAGCTGTGCGACATCCTCGGCCTTGCGCGCCGTGGCCCAGACCTCATGGCCGGCATCGCGGAACGCGTCGGCCAGGGCGCGGCCGATGCCGCTGGAACAACCGGTGATGAGGACGGTGGGCATGGCGGTGACCTCTGAAAGGGGGCTGATCATAGGGTTTAGATACCTGTAGCAGGTTTGTCCGCGATGGCGCCAACAGGGACATCTGAGTTGACTGGCCCAGCGCATCGCGGGCAAACCCGCTTTCACAGGGACCTTGGAGGATGGGGGTATTCAGTTGGCGAAGCTGCCCTGCAAGTGCTCGGCGCGAAATTCCAGGGTCTGCGGACGATAGCCCGAACGCAGCGGCGGCAGCGGCAGGCAATCGCTCCATTGGGCGTCAGGTTGCAATTCGCCAGGGCCGCGATAGCGCGGGGCGCCGTAGGTGTTCTCGGCAAGATTGACCGTGTCGCCCGGTGCATAGGCCGCGACGCGCCAGCGCAATTCCTGGAGCGGGGCCTTGTTGCCGTTCTTGATGCGCACTTGCAGGGTACGGTCGGCGGGGCATTGATCGGGGGCGTAGCTCAGGCGCAGGTCCAGGCGGGCCAGTTGCGTGGCCTCGCGCTTGTCCTCCCAGACGACCCACAGCGCCACCAGGCCAAGACCCAGCACGGCGGCCAGGGAAATGGGCAGGGCCTTGGCCGGGTAGCGCAAAAGCAGCACCAGCCAGGTGAGGATGAGCAGGGCACCGATAAGCATGTGCAGACCTCTTGATGCGGGGTCTGTTCATCTTGGAGCTTCAAGCTTCAAGCTTCAAGCTGCAAGAAAAAAGCGGGACCGTGTGATGCCTTCGTCTTCGGCACCCCACAGTCCCGCTTTTACTTGCAGCTTGCAGCTTGGAGCTTATTGAGCGATGGACTTCACCGAGACCCCGCGCTCGATTGGCGTGGAACTGCGCCCGTACACATCCTCGAAGCGTTCGATATCATCCTCGCCCAGGTAGCTGCCGGACTGCACTTCGATGATCTCCAGCGGGATCTTGCCCGGGTTGCGCAGGCGGTGGACCGAGGCGATGGGGATGTAGGTCGACTGGTTCTCGGTGAGCAGGAACACGTTCTCGTCACAGGTCACCTCGGCAGTGCCGGACACCACGATCCAGTGCTCGGCACGGTGATGGTGCATCTGCAGCGAGAGGCTGGCGCCGGGCTTGACGGTGATGTGCTTGACCTGGAAGCGCCCGCCCATGTCCACCGAGTCGTAGGAACCCCACGGGCGGTAGACCTCGCAGTGGTTCTGGGTCTCGCTGCGGCCTTGCTGGTCGAGGGTGTTGACCAGTTGCTTGACGCCTTGGACCTTGTCCTTGTGGGCGATCATCATGGCGTCCTTGGTCTCGACCACGACGATGTTCTCCAGGCCAATCACCGACACCAGCTTGCCGTTGCCATGGATCATGCAGTTGCGGCTGTCCTGTACCACCACGTCGCCCTTGGTGACATTGCCGTCGTCGTCTTTCTCATGCACTGCCCACAGCGACGACCAGCAGCCGACATCGCTCCAGCCGGCCGACAGCGGCACCACGCAGGCGCGCTGGGTCTTTTCCATCACCGCGTAGTCGATGGAGTTGTCGGGGCAGCAGGCGAAGGTGGCTTCGTCGATGGTCAGGTTATCGCCGTCTTCCTGGCTGCGTTCCAGAGTCAGCAGGCAGGTGTCGTAGATGTCCGGTTCATGCTTTTTCAGCTCTTCGAGGAAGCGGCTGGCGCGGAACAGGAACATGCCGCTGTTCCAGAAGTAGCCGCCGGCGCGGACGAATTCGTTGGCGCGCTTCTCGTCGGGCTTCTCGACGAACTGGGCCACCCGTGCCACGCCTTCGGGCAGCAAGGCGTCCTGGCTCGAGCGGATGTAGCCATAGCCGGTCTCGGGCTTGGTCGCCGGCACGCCGAACAGTACCATCTCGCCCCGCTCGGCGGCCACGGTGGCCAGGGCCAGGGCGCGTTGCAGGGCCTTCTGGTCATCGATCACATGGTCGGCCGGCAGCACCAGCATCAGCTCGTCGCGGCCTTCGTTGACCAGCTTCATGGCGGTAATCGCCACCGCTGGCGCGGTGTTGCGCCCGAAGGGTTCCATGAGGATGGCCTGGGTCTGCAGGTTCAGGCCGCCCAACTGTTCGTTGACGATGAACTTGTGGTCCTTGTTGCACACCACGATGGGTGCGTCCATGCCCTCGAAGACCAGACGCTCCAGGGTCTGCTGGAACAGGGTGTGCTCGCCGGTGAGGGCCAGGAACTGCTTGGGGAACTGCTTGCGCGACAGAGGCCACAGGCGCGAACCGCTACCACCAGAAAGAATTACCGGGATCATGTTGTTTCTCCAAAGGTCGATAGGGGCAGGAATCAGTTGGTGGACACTGGGCGAGTGACCCAGACCGGCGACAGGCTGTTGCCGGAACCTGTGACGTACAGCACGGCTGCTTCACCGCGCTCCAGGGCGACCGGCTTGAGGTCGCTGACTTTCTTGTTGCCTTCATAGAGGGCCAGGTTGACCTTGACCGGGTTGATCTCGCGGTCACCACGGCCCTTGGCGGCCACCGTCTTGACCACTTCGGTCTTGCCGTCGGCGGTCTTCAGGGTCAATGGCTGGTCGGTCAGGTTCTGCACCCGGACCAGAGCCTTCTGTTTGTTCTTGAACGGCGGCTCCTCGATCAACTGGGGGTTGCCGCTGCCGTTGTTGACCAGGGTGTAGTACTTGTCGGCCGCGAGCTTGACCGGCACGCTCTTGCCGCCGACCTGGGCGCTGTAGTCGCCCTGCGGCATGAAGCTGAAGTCACTGCTGCCCTGGCCGCCAACCTGGCTGATCTGGGTATTGCCGACATTGGCGCTGACCGGCTGGCTGGTGGCGTTGTACAGGCGCACGAAGGTCGAGCCCTTCGGTGCGCTGGGTCCGTACAGGGCCGCGTCGGCGCCGGCGAAGGCCTGGAGCGAGAGCACGCTGAGGCCGGCGGCGAGGGTGAAGGCTTTGGCGATGGAGGTCTTGGTGGTCATGTACGTTTTCCTCTTCAGTGGTCCGTCCGATTGGACGACAGAGCCAGGTTTGCTTCGGATTTACGGGTGTTTTTCAGCTGCGCGATCCACTGCGGATCGAAGGCGCCGAGGTCGTTCTTCATGGGCAGATAACGTTCCGGGAACTCCCAGATCAGCACCTGCGGGGCGCTGGTCTTGAAGGCATCGCTCTGCAGGTACTTGAGCATTGGCAGCAGCGGGCCATGGCCATCTTCGGCGTAATTGACCACGTCGCTGCGCAGGGCCTGCTGCAGGGCGCCAAGGAAGTTCCAGTGCGGGTTGGCGCTGTAGCTGGTGCCGACCAGCGCCACCGGGACCTGGGCGTCGGCGAACAGGGCGTCGCCGCTGTCGGCCTGGCCATCGGCCGGGCGGGTGCTGCGTTGCTGCAGGGTGTCCGGGTGGGGCAACAAGTTGCTGAACAGCGGATCGAGCGGCAGAAAGTTGGTCAGGTCGCCCTTGTACGGGACGCTGTTGCCGGTCTCGGTGACGAACGCCTGCGGCTCGCCGGTGAGCAGGGTCTGGCGGCCCGCGGCTTCGGCCAGGGCCTGGGCGGCGACTTCGGCGCCCATCGGCGTCCAGTGGGTGTCGGTGCGCAGGAACAGCTGACCACGCGCCTTGGCCTGTTGCAGCGGCGCCAGCAGGTCGGGGGCGAACACGCCAGCCTGGCGGGCCATGGCGTGGAAGCGGCTGTACAGGTCAGCATGCAGGCTGGCGGGCGCCTCTTCCCCGATGTACTCCGGGTACAGCCGCGCCTTGGCCGGGACGATCGCCAGCACCAGCTGCACGCCATGGCGTTGCAAGGTGTCGCGCACGCCGCGGATCAGGGCGAGATTGTCTTCCATCAGGTGATCGGCGCCCGCGGTCGGCTTGAACTCTTCGTCGGAGAACAGCCATTGCTCGCGGCCCAGCACCACACCGGGGCGGCCTTCGTTGAACAGCTTGAAATCCAGCGCGGCCCACAGGTTGGTGCCGATGCGCTTGAGCGGGAACTGGGCGTCGTAGTGGGTCTCGGCGGCCTTGGCCAGCTTGCCGTCGAGCACGCTCATCGGCGCGGTGCGCTGGAAGCTGCCCAAGCCGCCCAGCGACCACAGCCCCAGCGCCAGCAGCAGCGCGAGAAACAGCAGCGAGTAGAAGATGCGTAATGTCCGGGTCATGTCATCTGCCTCAGAACTGGAAATACAAGAACGGCGAATAGCTCTGCGCCGAAAGCTTGAGGATCGAAGCGGCGAACAGCAGCAACACCAAGGCGCGCGTCATCACGCGGGTCCAGTCCAGGCTCAGGGTGCCGTCGGCGTGAACCGCCACCGGGGTGGCCTTGGGCGTGGGCTTGGCGTTGCGGTAGAAATCGCGCAGGCCGAAGAAGGCCAGGGTGGCGTAGGCCACGGCCAG
>JAEWGL010000138.1 GCA_023388335.1 Pseudomonadota bacterium
ACGATCGTTACTTGCCACGAGCGGTGCGCCGAGTGGACATTCCTAAGCCTGATGGCGGGATCAGAACACTTGGCGTTCCCACAGTGCTGGATCGACTCATTCAGCAGGCGCTCCATCAAGTACTGCAACCGATCTTCGAGCCCAGCTTCTCCGACGGCAGCTACGGCTTCCGTCCACAGAGAAGCGCACTCGATGCGGTGGCCAAGGCGAAAGAGTATGTAGCCGAAGGAAAACACTGGGTGGTGGATATCGATCTGGAGAAATTCTTTGATCGGGTCAACCACGACGCGCTGATGGCTCGACTCGCCTATCGGGTGAAGGACGGTCGCGCACTGAGGTTGATTCGTCGCTTCCTGGAAGCGGGGATGATGGCCGATGGCGTGACCCAGCCTCGCAACGAAGGCGCGCCTCAAGGCGGGCCGCTGTCACCACTCCTGTCGAATACCCTGCTGACCGATCTGGATCGGGAGCTGGAAAGAAGGCAGTTGAAGTTCTGCCGTTACGCTGACGACTGCAATATTTATGTCGGCAGTGAAAGCGCAGGGCAACGGACGATGGCGAACATCAGAACCTTCTTGGAAGGTCATCTGAAGCTGCGTATCAACGAGCAGAAGAGCGCAGTGGCACGACCCTGGAAGCGAAAGTTTCTGGGCTACGCGATCACCCTCTACCGCAAAGAGGCGCGGGTGCGTGTTGCGCCCGAAAGCCTGCGTAGGCTGATGGATCGAGTTCGCGAGTTGCTGCGCAAAGGGCGAGGACGATCCTTGTCTCGCACCATCGAGACGCTGAACCCCGTACTACGGGGCTGGGCAAATTACTTCCGGTTGACCGCGAATATGCGGACGCTGGACGAACTCGATTGGTGGCTGCGTCGAAAACTACGTTGCCTGCTCTGGCGGCAGTGGAAAACCCCGAAGACTCGTGAACGACGACTCATCTCACTTGGGCTCAGGCCTGAGCGGGCGTGGAAGTCGAGCGTCAACGGAAGGGGGTCTTGGTGGAACTCAGCGTCCAAACACATGAACCAGGCCGTGCCAACGCTGTATTTCGCCAAAATGGGGCTGGTCTCGCTGCGCGGCACTGTGCAGGGACTCCAGCGTATTAATTGAACCGCCGTATGCGGAACCGCACGTACGGTGGTGTGAGAGGGCTGAGGGAGTAATCCCTCACCCTACTCGATCCCGCGTAAACGCTACGGCGGCGGCCTCAGGCCGGCCGCTACAGGCTACTGCATATCCGCCGATGCCAGCTGTGGCCCGCCGTATCAGCGGTCACGCAAGCAGCGTCAGAGGTTTTTTTGCAGCTGCGCGCGCAGTTCCAGCAGGTCGGCCTGGAGCTGCCGCAGGCGTTCCGAGCTCTGGCCGCTGGCGGCCTGGATGCAAGGGGGGACGCGTTTGGCCTGCTCCTGCAGGGCGCGGCCCTGATCGGTCAGTTGCACCAGCACCACCCGTTCATCTTCCCGGCTACGGGTGCGCTTGAGCAGGCCTTCGCCTTCCAGGCGCTTGAGCAAGGGGGTAAGCGAGCCGGGATCGGTGAGCAGCTTGTGGCTGATCTCACCTACGGTCAGGCCGTCCTGCTGCCAGAGCACGAGCATGGCCAGGTATTGCGGATAAGTCAGCCCGAGGGCTTGCAGCAGCGGCTTGTAGGCCTTGGTCATCAACAACGAGGTCGAGTGCAGGGCGAAGCAGACCTGATTGTCCAGCAGCAGCTCATCGCAGGGGGCTTGGGTATCGGCGTTCATGCAGGTCCTTGAAAAATCTCTGTAGTGAAAATTAGCACGCAAGCCATCAGGAATATTTATTGCCATCGCAGCTCGCTGCGCAACGCCAGGGCCCACGGTGGCACCGGGCTGAAACGGCTCTTGAGAAATTCGAGCAGCAAGCAGCCGCGAGAGTTCGTTCGGTTTCGAGCACTTTCAGCAACAGGCCCAGCCGCCAGGTGAGACGCAAGGGCTCGTGCAAGCACCACCTCAGCGAAAAAGCCCAGCCGTTGTGCTCGGCTGAGCGTTTCCCCCCAAGCCTCACCCCGGTAGCATGCGCGTATTGAACGAGCGGATGAGGCACTGATGATCGAGTGGTTGATGTATATCGGGTTGGGTGCCGCACTGGGTACGGTGGGTGGGTTGTTCGGCATTGGCGGCGGCCTGATCGCCATTCCGGCCCTGGGGGTGCTGTTCGGCCTTGACCAGCAGCTGGCCCAAGGCACCGCACTGGTGATGGTGGTGCCCAACGTGCTGCTGGCGCTGTGGCGCTATCACCAGCGCAACCGTATCGAACTGCACCACGCCTTGCCGCTGGCCGTGTGCAGTTTCGTCTTCGCCTGGTTCGGCTCGATCTGGGCGGTGGGTCTCGATGCCCAGGCCATGCGCCTGGGTTTTATAGCCTTCCTGGTCGCCCTGGCGTTGTGGAACGGCGCACGGATGTTCATGCGCACCGCCGCCCCCAGCCCCGGATTGCGTTATGCCTGGCCCTGGCTCGCCGTGCTGGGCAGTTTCGCCGGGAGCATGGGCGGTTTATTCGGCGTCGGGGGAGCGGTGGTTGCCACCCCGATACTCACCAGCGTCTTCGGCGCCACCCAGGTCGTGGCGCAAGGCCTGTCCCTGGCCCTGGCCGCACCCAGCACCACGGTCACCCTGCTGACTTATGCCTGGCACAACACCGTTGATTGGCACATGGGCATTCCCCTGGCAATGGGCGGCCTGCTGAGCATCAGCTGGGGCGTGAAATTGGCCCATGCACTGCCAGAGAGAGTGCTGCGTTTGCTGTTCTGCGGGTTCCTGGTGATCTGCGCGGTCATGCTCGCCCTCAAGCTTTAGCCGTATTCGAGCTGCAAGCTGCAAGCTACAAGAAAAAGCATGGACAGCGCAGGACCGCTCTTGCTCTTGCTCTTGCTTGCAGCTCAGAGCTCAGAGCGCAAAACCCTCGATAATGTACCCGGCCAGGCAATCAGTGATCGGGGACTGGCTTTGCGGGTTGCGCAGCAGCATTACGTTGGCCAGCGGCAGCTGTGGCAGGCCTTCGTTTTCGCCAAGGATGCGCAAATTGCCGCTGATCAGGCTCTGCAGTTGCGCGGTCACCGCAAGGCCTGCGCTGACGATGGCAAATATCGCCGCAAGGCTCGGGCTGGTGTAGGCAATGCGGTAGTTCAGGTCCATGGCATCCAGTGCGTTGCAGGCCCAGGAGCGGCAAAAGCAGTCAGTGTTGAACATCGCCAGTGGCATCGGCCGCTGGTCATGTGGGCAAAAGCCTTGGGCCGCGGCCCAGACCAGGCGCTCCTGACGCAGCAGCTGGCCGACTTCATAGCCCGGTTCGCGGGTGACAATGGTCAGGTCCAGGTCCTGGCGCAGCATCAATTGTTTCGACGGTTCGCAGTGCACCTCCACCTGGATCAGCGGGTAGGCCTGGGCGAAGCTCGACAGGATGCCCGGCAAAAAGCGCATGGCATAGTCGTCCGGCGTGCCGATGCGTACCAGGCCGACCATGTGCGGCATGCGTAGGGTGTTGAACACCTCCCCCTGCAATTTGAGGATGCGCCGGGCATAGCCGAGCAGGACCTGGCCCTCGGCGGTCAGCCGCACCTGGCGCCCGTCACGCTCGAACAGCTGGCGCTGCAGGATGTCTTCCTCCAGGCGCTTCATCTGCATGCTCACGGCAGATTGGGTGCGGTTGACCACTTCACCGGCACGGGTAAAACCCCCTTGGTCGGCAATGGCGACGAAGGTGCGCAGCACGTCTGAATCAAGGCTTTGATACTGGGACATTGCATCAATCTCCTAGATGCAAGGTATAAAAAACATTCGTTGGATTGATCTTAAGCCTGGCGAGACACTGACGCCATCCTTACGGAGGGCAACAAGATGAAAGGTCACATCCGCCACATTCCCCATTTGAAACCGACGTTCCATGGCCTGTCTCTGGTTGAACAAGGTCATGCCCTGTTGCAGCGCCTGGCGCGCTGGCATGAGCTGTACCATCAGCGGCGAGAGCTGGCCAGTCTGAGCGATGCGACACTCAGCGACCTCGGCCTGAGCCGTGCAGATATCGTCAAGGAAGTGGAGCGGCCGTTCTGGGATGATCCACTGCGTAAATAAGGCGGGGCGCAGTCAGCGGTTGAGCGCACTGCTAAGGTAGAAGTGCACCCTCGAAGGAGCGTTGCATGTCTTTCAGCCTTTCCCTCGCCCAAGCCCGACGCCTGGCCCTGGCTGCCCAGGGCTTTGCCGCCGCCTCGGGCCCTGCGCCGGGGACGGCGGCGCTCAAGCGCATGCTGCTGCGCCTGGGCGTGCTGCAGATCGACTCGGTCAACGCCGTGGTGCGCTCCCACTACCTGCCGCTGTTTTCCCGTCTGGGCGACTATTCACCGGCCATGCTCGACCAATTGGCCTGGGGGCGCGGCCGGCAGCGTCAGCTCTTCGAGTACTGGGGGCACGAGGCGTCGCTGCTGCCGCTGAAACTCTATCCGCTGATGCGCTGGCGCATGGAGCAGGCGGCGCAGGGGCAGGGCATCTACCGGCAGCTGGCGCAGTTTGGCCGGGAGCAGCAGGCGACCATCGCACGGGTGCTGGCGGCGGTCCGGGAGCAGGGGGCGCTCGGCGCTGGCAGCCTGTCCACGCGCCAGGAAAGGGCGGGTCCCTGGTGGGATTGGAGCCCTGAAAAGCATGCCCTGGAATGGCTGTTCGCCGCCGGGCAAGTCACGGTAGCGGGCCGGCGTGGCTTCGAACGCCTGTACGACCTGCCTGAGCGGGTGCTGCCCGCCGCCCTGCTCGAGCAGCCTGTGCCCAGCGCGGCCGAAGCCCAGCAGGGCCTGCTGCTGCACGCAGCCGGCGCACTGGGGGTGGCCACCGGGCAAGACCTGCGCGACTACTTTCGCCTGAGCCCAGCCCAGGCCCGCGCTGCGCTGGGCGAGCTGCTGGCCGATGGGCGCCTGCAGCCCTGTACGGTGGAGGGCTGGACGCAGCCGGCCTATTGTCTGGCCAAGCCAAGGGTGCCACGGCGGGTCGAGGCGAGTGCATTGTTGTCACCCTTCGATTCGCTGATCTGGGACCGCAGCCGCACCGAGCGGCTGTTCGGCTTCCGCTATCGGCTGGAGATCTATACGCCGGCGGCCAAACGGATGTTTGGCTACTACGTGCTGCCGTTTCTGCACCAGGGGCGCATTGCCGCGCGTCTGGACTTGCGCGCCGAGCGCGCGCATGACCGGTTGGCGGTGCATGCCGTGCATGAAGAGTCGCCAGGCCTGGAGGAGGCGGGGTTCCAGGCCCTGGCCGAGCACCTGCTGCGCCTGGCAGCCTGGCTCGGCTTGGCGCGGGTGCAACTGAACTGCCCGCGCCAGGCCGCGCTGCGATTGCGTCAGGCGCTGCAGCGCGCCTCGCTCAGCGGCGCACCTGCTTGAGGGTCTCGGCAATCATGAAGGCCAGCTCCAGCGACTGGTCGGCGTTCATGCGTGGGTCGCAGTGGGTATGGTAGCGGTCGGACAGGGCATCCTCGGTGATGGGCCGGGCGCCGCCGATGCACTCGGTGACGTTCTGCCCGGTCATCTCGATATGGATGCCGCCGGCATAGCTGCCCTCGGCCTGGTGCACTTGGAAGAACTGCTTGACCTCGCTGAGGATCTGCGCGAAATCGCGCGTCTTGTAGCCGCTGCTGGCCTTGATGGTGTTGCCGTGCATCGGGTCGGAACTCCACAGCACCTGGCGCCCCTCGCGCTCGACGGTGCGGATCAGCCCCGGCAGGTGGTCGCCCACCTTGCCGGCGCCCATGCGCACGATGAGGTTGAGGCGGCCGGGGTCGTTGTCCGGGTTGAGCCGATCGATCAGGCGGATCAGCTGTTCAGGGTCCATGCTCGGGCCGACCTTGACCCCGATCGGGTTGTGCACCCCGCGCAGGAACTCGACATGGGCACCGTCCAGCTGACGGGTGCGGTCGCCGATCCAAAGCATGTGCGCCGAACAGTCGTAGTAGTCGCCGGTCAGGCTGTCACTGCGCACGAAGGCCTCTTCATAGTTGAGCAGCAAGGCCTCGTGGGCGGTGAAGAAGCTGGTCTCGCGCAACTGCGGCGAGCTGTCCATGCCGCAGGCGCGCATGAAGGCCAGGGTCTCGTCGATGCGGTCGGCCAGCTGATGGTACTTCTCGGCCAAGGCAGAGTTGGCGATGAAGTCCAGGTTCCACTTGTGCACCTGGTGCAGGTCCGCAAAGCCGCCCTGGGCAAAGGCGCGCAGCAGGTTGAGGCTGGCGGTGGCTTGATGGTAGGCCTGCAGCAGGCGCTCAGGGTCGGGCACGCGGCTCTTTTCGTCGAAGCCGATGCCATTGACGATGTCGCCCCGATAGGCTGGCAGGGTTACGCCATCGAGCGTCTCGTCGCCCGAGGAGCGCGGCTTGGCGAACTGGCCCGCCATGCGTCCGACCTTGACCACCGGGCAGCCGGCGGCGAAGGTCATGACGATCGCCATCTGCAGCAGGACCTTGAAGGTGTCGCGGATCTTCGCCGCCGAAAACTCGGCGAAGCTTTCAGCGCAGTCACCGCCTTGAAGCAGGAATGCCCGGCCCTGGGTTACCTCGGCGAACTGGCGGCGCAGCTCGCGGGCCTCGCCCGCGAACACCAGCGGGGGATAGCTGGCCAGGGTCTGCTCGACCTTGAGCAGGTGCGCGGGGTCGGGGTAGGTCGGTTGCTGCTGGATCGGCAGGGCGCGCCAGCTATCAGGACTCCAGGGTTGGTTCATCACGGGCTCGGTCATGTGGGTAATCAGGCGTGAGCTCATGGTATCAGGTGGCAGCGCGCTTGTTGCACTGGCAGTGTTGGCGGACAATAGCCGTTTTGCGTGGGCGCCAAGGTCCCGGGAGAGGTATTGCAGTGGAACGGGAAGAGCGCCTGCTGGCTCAGGTAGAGGATGCGTTCGGGACCATCAGCGTGCTGGAGGTCGACGACTATCGCTTCCTGGAATTTGGCGAGGCGATCGAGCAAAGCTGCGTGTTCACCGCCGATCCCAGCTGGCTGGAGTACGACTACACCCGTGCCATGCTGATCGGCGCACTCTGCCATGACCAGCCGGAAAGCGCGCTGTTCCTCGGCCTTGGGGCTGGCACACTGACCCAGGCGTGCCTGAAGTTCCTGCCGCTCGAAGACGTCGAGGCCATCGAGCTGCGCCCGGACGTGCCACGCCTGGCGACGCAATACCTGGGCCTGGACGACGACCCGCGGCTGTACATCCGCGTCGGTGATGCCCTGGAATTGCTGCCCAGTGCCGAGACTGCCGACCTGATCTTCGTCGACCTCTATACCGACCATGGGCCGGGCGTCGGTCACCTGGCGTGGGGTTTTCTGGAAAAGTGCCAGCGCCACCTCAATCCGGGCGGCTGGCTGGTGATCAATCAGTGGGCCGGCGATGACGGCAAACCGCTCGGCGCCGCCCTGCTGCGCGGGCTTTACCACCGGCATTACTGGGAATTGCCAGTCAAGGAAGGCAACGTGATCCTGATCGTCCCCGCTGACCTTGAGCAGACGCTGGACCACGCTGGCCTGCGGGCCCGGGCTGAAGCGCTGGCGCCGCGGCTGGGGTATTCGCTGGAGCCGTTGATGAAGTCGATTCGCCCGGCTACGTGAGATCAGCGGGGTGAGATCAGCGGGTTGCAGACTTGGTTTTTCGGCGTAATCCTGTGGGAGATCCCAGCCCGCTGGGCTGCGCTCGGTGGTTTTAGATAACCGTTTCAGCTCCTGCGCGCCAGTGAGAGGACACTGGTTTTACTCTGCTAAAAAATTCTCACCGCACGGGGCTAATTCAGGTATAGTACGCGCCGGTCTTTTAGCGGGCCTTCATATTAGGCGGTGCAAATCCTCCGAATTCAGCTTCGGCTGCGCGTCCGCTAGTCGGACCTTCCCAAGACGTTCCTTTTTCAATCGTTTTCGCAAATCCCCGCCGCCAAAGCTGCCTGGGTGACCTTAAGGTCTTTCAAGGCATGTGCAGCTTTGGAGCATGGGTCTTTGCGGATGCACCTAGAGGCAGACCCATGACCCAGGAAACCGGCGGATTCGCCGCTCTCAATCTCAATCCGAATATTGTTGCTGCCGTGATGGCGACTGGCTATGAAGAGCCGTCGGCCATCCAGCATCAGTCGATCCCGATCATTCTCGCCGGTCATGACATGATCGGCCAGGCGCAGACGGGCACCGGTAAGACCGCTGCCTTCGCACTGCCGATCCTGAACCTGATCGACACGAGCAAGCGCGAACCGCAAGCCCTGATCCTTGCGCCAACCCGTGAGTTGGCGCTGCAAGTAGCCACCGCTTTCGAAACCTACGCCAAGCAGACGCCGGGCGTTAACGTAGTGGCTGTATACGGTGGTGCCCCGATGGGCCCACAACTCAAAGCCATTCGCAACGGCGCGCAAATCGTCGTGGCGACCCCGGGCCGTCTGTGCGACCACCTGCGTCGCGACGAGAAAGTCCTGTCGACCGTCAAGCACCTGGTGCTCGACGAAGCGGACGAAATGCTCAAGCTGGGCTTCATGGACGACCTGGAAGTCATCTTCAAGTCCCTTCCTGAAACCCGCCAGACCGTGCTGTTCTCGGCCACTCTGCCGTCTTCGATCCGTTCCATCGCCGAGCGCCACCTGCGCGAGCCGAAGCACGTCAAGATCCAGAGCAAGACCCAGACCGTCACCGCGATCGACCAGGCCCACCTGATGGTCCACGCCGACCAGAAGATCCCGGCCGTGCTGCGTCTGCTGGAAGTCGAAGAGTTCGATGCGCTGATCGCCTTCGTACGTACCAAGCAAGCCACCCTGGACCTGGCCAGCGCCCTGGAAGCCAAAGGCTACAAGGCCGCTGCGCTGAACGGCGACATCGCCCAGAACCAGCGTGAGCGCGTCATCGAGTCGCTCA
>JAEWGL010000163.1 GCA_023388335.1 Pseudomonadota bacterium
TCCAGATCTTCTGCCCACGCAATGGGTGCGGGTACAGCGGTACCTTCAGCCAGCCGTCACCCAGGCTCGGCGCGTTGACCCACAACGCCGGTGGCGCATGCACGCGCAGGCGCACTTCGGTGTCATCGCCCAGCTCGGCCTGCATCTGGCGTTGGTAGATCTCGCTGTAGGGCCAGTGCTGTTCGCCTTCGGGCACGCCAGAGCCGACCACGCGGATCAGCCCGGCAGCCTCGGCGATCTTGTCGCGGTTTTCTTCATCGGCGGCCCAGTAGGCGCGCAGGGTCAGGGCCACGCCGTGGCTGTACTGGCGATCGACCAGCACGTCCTCGTTCATCAACAGGTAGACCAGGGTCAGCGCCTTGGAGAACAGGACGACGATCAGCACCAGCCAGAGGGTGCGAGCGAAGAAACTCTGGGGGAACCACAGGGGCGTTTTCATCGAGGACCGCTACACAGTGCAAGCGCGAGCGCGGCTCGCTGGCTTTGTCGGTCCGTCACAGACGAAAACAGGGCGATCCCGTGGGATCACCCTGCCGCCGTGACGCGAGCCTACAGACGAAACATTACTTGCCGGCATTGCCATCCGGCACGAAGACGTAACCGACGCCCCAGACCGTCTGGATATAACGCGGCTTGGACGGGTCGGGCTCGATCATGCGCCGCAGGCGCGAAATCTGCACGTCGATGGAGCGCTCCAGGGCATCCCATTCGCGGCCCCGGGCCAGGTTCATCAACTTGTCGCGGGTCAGGGGCTCGCGAGCATGCATGACCAGGGCCTTGAGCACGGCGAACTCACCGGTGGTGAGCATGTGCACCTCGTCGCCACGCTTGAGCTCGCGGGTCGCCAGGGACAGCTGGTAGTCGCCGAAGGTGACCGTCTCGTCCTCGCTGCCCGGCGCGCCCGGCACGCTTGGCGCCTGGCGGCGCAGCACCGCCTTGACCCGGGCCACCAGCTCGTCAGGGTTGAACGGCTTGGACAGGTAGTCGTCGGCCCCCAGCTCCAGGCCCTTGATGCGGCTGAGCTCATCGCCCTTGGCGGTGAGCATGATGATCGGGATGTTGTTGTTCGCCGCGCGCAGACGACGGCAGGCCGACAGGCCATCCTCGCCGGGCAACATCAGGTCGAGCACCACGAGGTTGAAGACTTCGCGCGACAGCAGGCGATCCATCTGCTCGACATTGGGCACCGCACGGGCACGGTAGCCCTTGCTGGTGAAAAAACGTTCCAGCAGGCTGCTCAGCCCGGGATCGTCGTCGACGATGAGGATTTTTTCGCCTTCCGCGTTATTTGCAGTGCTGGTCATTGAAAACTCCTTTGATCTCGGCGCGCATTATGGCGTAGCCGCAGTCGAGCGTGCCGTGTGCATTGTTAGCAGATTTTTCCCATGGTGCCACTCATGCCTGTGACCGGGCTGGCCTGCCGCCATCACCGCAACGCCGACGTGACGGGTATAATGCGCCGCTTTCATCCAGCGCTGCCGGGCGAAGTGCCCATCCGCGGCCTCAAGCATTCACAATTTGTCAGGTGGTTTTATGGACAGCATCAACAGCCGTATCGCCGAGGAACTGGGCGTGCGCCCGCAGCAGGTCGAGGCGGCCGTGTCGTTACTGGATGAAGGCTCGACGGTGCCGTTCATCGCCCGTTACCGCAAGGAAGTGACCGGCAGCCTGGACGACACCCAGCTGCGCCACCTGGAAGAGCGCCTGCGCTACCTGCGCGAACTCGACGACCGCCGCGCGAGCATCCTGGCCAGCATCGAGGAGCAGGGCAAGCTGACCCCGGAACTGGCCCGCGAGATCAAGCTGGCCGACACCAAGACCCGCCTCGAAGACCTTTACCTGCCGTACAAGCAAAAACGCCGCACCAAGGGCCAGATCGCCCTGGAAGCCGGCTTGGGCGAGCTGGCCGACGGCCTGTTCGACGACCCGCAGCTGACCCCGGAAACCGAAGCGGCGCGCTTCGTCGACCAGAGCAAGGGCGTAGCCGACGTCAAGGCCGCTCTGGAAGGTGCCAAGTACATCCTCATGGAACGCTTCGCCGAAGATGCCGGCCTGCTCGACAAGCTGCGCAGCTTCCTCAAGCAAGAAGCCGTGCTCAGCGCCCGCGTGGTCGCCGGCAAGGAAGAAGCAGGCGCCAAGTTCCGCGACTACTTTGCCCATGACGAGCTGCTGCGTGGCGTGCCTTCGCACCGTGCCCTGGCGATCTTCCGCGGGCGCAACGAGGGCGTGCTGAGCGCCTCGCTGAAAGTCGGCGAGGAACTGCCGGGGACCCTGCACCCGTGCGAACTGATGATCGGCGAGCATTTCGGTTTGGCCAATCGCAACCGTCCCGCTGACAAGTGGCTGGCCGAAGTGGTGCGCTGGACCTGGAAGGTCAAGCTCTACACCCACCTGGAAACCGATCTGTTCGGTGAGCTGCGCGACAACGCCGAAGGCGAGGCGATCAACGTCTTCGCCCACAACCTGCACGACCTGCTGCTGGCCGCCCCGGCCGGTCCACGTGCCACCCTGGGCCTGGACCCAGGCCTGCGTACCGGTTGCAAGGTCGCCGTGGTCGACCGCACCGGCAAGGTGCTCGATACCGCCACCGTCTACCCCCACGTGCCGAAAAACGACTGGGACCGCACCATCGCCGTGCTCGCCGCGCTCTGTGCCAAGCACTCGGTGGAGCTGATCGCCATCGGCAACGGCACGGCCAGCCGGGAGACCGACAAGCTGGCCGCCGAGCTGATCAAGAAGTATCCGGCGCTGAAGATGACCAAGGTCATGGTCTCCGAAGCCGGCGCCTCGGTGTACTCGGCCTCGGAGCTCGCGGCCCGCGAATTCCCCGAGCTCGACGTGTCGCTGCGCGGCGCTGTCTCGATCGCCCGCCGCCTGCAGGACCCGCTGGCAGAGCTGGTGAAGATCGACCCCAAATCCATCGGTGTCGGCCAGTACCAGCACGACGTATCTCAGGTGAAGCTGGCCCGTGGCCTGGACGCGGTGGTCGAGGACTGCGTGAACGCCGTCGGCGTCGACGTCAACACCGCCTCGGTAGCCCTGCTGACGCGCATCTCCGGGCTCAACGCGACCCTGGCCCAGAACATCGTCGCGCACCGTGACGTCAATGGCGCCTTCGCCACCCGCGCGGCGCTGAAGAAAGTCAGCCGCCTGGGCGAGAAGACCTTCGAGCAGGCCGCAGGTTTCCTGCGCGTGATGAACGGTGACAACCCGCTGGACGCCTCGGCAGTGCACCCGGAGGCCTACCCGCTGGTGCAGCGCATTGCCGCCCAGACCGACCGCGACATCCGCTCGCTGATCGGCGACAGCGCCTTCCTCAAGCGCCTGGACCCGAAACAGTACACCGACGAGACCTTTGGCCTGCCGACCGTCACCGATATCCTCCAGGAGCTCGACAAGCCCGGCCGCGACCCGCGGCCGGAGTTCAAGACCGCAGCCTTCCAGGATGGGGTCGAAGACCTCAAGGACCTGGAACCCGGGATGATCCTCGAAGGCGTGGTGACCAACGTCACCAACTTCGGTGCCTTCGTCGACATCGGCGTGCACCAGGATGGTCTGGTGCACATCTCGGCGCTGTCCGAGAAGTTCGTCAAGGACCCGCGCGAGGCGGTCAAGGCCGGTGATGTGGTCAAGGTCAAGGTCATGGAAGTGGACATCCCGCGCAAGCGCGTCGGCCTGTCCATGCGCATGAGCGACACCCCAGGCGAGAAGGTCGAAGGCCATCGCGGTGGCCGACCCCAGGGTGGCGGCGCACGCCAACAGCCCGCGCCAGCGCGCCAGCGTGAAGTCGCAGCCCCGGCCAATAACGCCATGGCGGCCCTGTTCGCCAACGCCAAACAGTTGAAGAAGAAATGATGGACGTACCCGCGGATCTGGTCCAAAGCGCCTTCAGCCAGCTTCTGGGCTGCCGCCTGCAACACCTGGAGCAAGGCGTTGCCGAGGTCGCGTTGGGGCTTGCGCCAGCGCTGCGTAACCGCGGCGGCAAGCTGCACGGCGGGGCGATCTTCAGCCTGGTGGACATCGCCATGGGCCTGGCCTGCTCCAGCAGCCACGGCTTCGATCAGCAAAGCGTGACCATCGAGTGCAAGATCAACTACCTGCGCGCGGTGAGCGAGGGCGAGGTGCTCTGCGTCGCCCGCGTGCTGCACGCCGGACGCCGCACGCTGGTGGTCGAGGCCGACGTGTTCCAGGGCGACAAACGGGTGGCCAAGGCCCAAGGGACTTTCGCCGTCCTCTAGCCCACGGCCCCCTATCTGCGGTACTTTCGGCAGTGCGCAGGCACTGCCGAAGCTCGCGTCGACCAGGCGACAACGCCAGTTCCTCTCTTACTACCCTTGTAGACCGTCATCTCTACCCCCATATTGGGGCGACTGACGCGTGAAGGAATACATCTTGAGCGAACTCCTCAACCGCCGCCTGAGCCTGCTCGGCGCAAATCTCCCCCTGCTCAAGCAGTGCCTGCACGGTATTGAGCGCGAATGCCTGCGCGTGACCGAAGACGGTCGCCTGGCCCAGACCCCGCACCCGGAAGCGTTGGGCTCGGCGCTGACCAATGAACAGATCACCACCGATTATTCCGAGTCGCTGCTGGAGTTCATCACCCCAGCCCTGACCGACCCGGCCCAGACCCTCGAAAGCCTGGAGAACATCCACCGCTTCGTCTACAGCAAGCTGGGTAACGAGTACCTGTGGAGTCCATCGATGCCCTGCCCGCTGCCGGCCGAGGAGGACATTCCGATCGCCGAGTACGGCACCTCCAACATCGGCCAGCTCAAGCACGTGTATCGCAAGGGCCTGGCGCTGCGCTACGGCCGCACCATGCAGTGCATCGCCGGCATCCACTACAACTTCTCGTTGCCCGAACGCCTCTGGCCGCTGCTGCGTGAGCGCGAGAACAGCGAGGTCAGCGACCGCGACTATCAGTCGTCGGCCTACATCGCACTGATCCGCAACTTCCGCCGCTACAGCTGGCTGCTGATGTACCTGTTCGGTGCCTCGCCGGCGCTGGATGCGGGCTTCCTGCGGGGCCGCCCGCACCAGCTCGATGTCTTCGACGCCGAGACGCTGTACCTGCCCTACGCCACCAGCCTGCGCATGAGCGACCTGGGTTACCAGAGCCACGCCCAGGCTGGCCTCACGCCCTGCTACAACGACCTGGCGAGCTACACCGACAGCCTGCGCAAGGCCGTGGCCACGCCCTACCCGCCCTATGTCGAGATCGGTACGCACAAGGACGGCGAGTGGGTGCAGCTGAACACCAACATTCTGCAGATCGAGAACGAGTACTACTCGAACATCCGCCCCAAGCGCGTCGCCTACACCGGCGAGCGGCCAATCCAGGCGCTGATGGCCCGCGGCGTGCAGTACGTGGAAGTACGTTGCCTGGACATCAACCCCTTCCTGCCGGTCGGCATCGATCTGCCACAGGCACGCTTTCTCGATGCCTTCCTGCTGTTCTGCGCGCTGGAAGACAGCCCGCAGCTGGACAACGGCGAATGCGGCGCGTGCACGGGCAACTTCCTCAGCGTGGTCAAGGAAGGCCGCCGGCCAGACCTGGAGCTGCAGCGTGACGGCCAGCCGATCACCCTGAAGGCGTGGGCCCAAGAGCTGTTGCAACGCATCGCGCCGCTGGCCGAGCTGCTCGATCGCGCGCATGACAGTGAAGAGCATGGCAAGTCCCTGACCCTGCAGCGGGCCAAGGTCGAGGATGCGTCGCTGACACCGTCGGCGCAGGTCCTGGCGCGCATGACCGAGCACAAGGAAAGCTTCGCCCGCTTCTCCCTGCGCCAGAGCCAGGCGCACGCCGAGCAGTTTCGCGCGCAGGCCTTGCAGCCAGCTCAGCAGCAGGCATTCGAAGCCGTTGCCCGCGAATCGCTGCAGGAGCAGGCCCGGTTGGAGCAGGATGAAGTGGGTGATTTCGACCTCTTCGTCGGCGCCTACCAGGCCAGTATCCTGGCTATCAGCAACTGATGACCCGTCCCACCGGTACCCGCAAGCCACGCGCCAGCAGCCAGGCCAGGATCGACTCGATCCTGGCGGCGGCGCGTACGCTGCTGGCGGACGAGGGAGTCGCCAGCCTGTCGATCTACAGCGTCGCCGAGCGGGCACAGATCCCGCCGTCGTCGGTATATCATTTTTTCGCCAGCGTTCCGGCCTTGCTCGAAGCCCTCACCAGCGACGTGCACCGCGCTTTTCGCGAGGCACTGAGGGCGCCAATAGACTCGGCTGCGCTGGTCACCTGGCATGACCTGTCACGGCTGATCGAACAACGCATGCTGGATATCTACAATCAGGATGCCGCTGCCCGCCAGCTGATCCTCGCCCAGCACGGTCTGAGCGAAGTCACCCAGGCCGACCGTCAGCACGACATGGAACTGGGCCTGCTGATGCACAAACTGTTCGACCAGCATTTTCAGTTGCCGGCGGTGCCGACGGATGTGGACGTGTTTGCCTTGGCCATGGAGCTGAGCGACCGGGTCTATGCCCGGTCGGTGCAATTGCATGAGCAGATCACTGCGCGCATGGCCGAGGAAGGCAAGCGGGTGTTCGAGGCCTATCTGGGGCTGTATTTGCCGCCGTTCCTGCCCAAGCGCTGAAGGCGCACGATCATCCTCATCTGAATCGGTGATGGCTCATTCCATTCACGGGTAAACCCGCTTCATAGAACAAACGCTAACTCATTGATTTAGCTGAACCTTGGAGGAGCGGCCTTGTGCCGCGATCGACCGCGCAGCGGTCGCAACCCCTGCAACCGCGCTGCATCAGACAGATAGAGATGGCTGGCTTTACGGCCGCTTCGCAGCCGATCGCGCGGTCCGGCGTCCCGGCACAAGGCGCGTTCCCACAGGCTGGTGCCGCGCTTGCAGACTTTGTTCTCTGCGCGACAGCGCAGCCCAGCGGGCTGGGCGGGCTCCCACACGGCCCTGCACACCACACCTCAAGTGATCGCCTCGGCCCTTGTGTGCGGGTTTACCCGCGAAAGCGGTGGCGACTGCACCACCGCATGGGCGGGTGAACCTCTTCTCAAAGGCTTCAAACCACCTTCCAACATGTTCTGACACGTACACCCAGAGTTTCGGAAGCGTCCTACATCATTAAAACCTGAGTTTCTATAGGGTCACTCCGTTCGATTCGCTTCACAAGGATCAGCGAATGGCCATCAATCAGGGACCCGGCCCGATGCCCCGTGTGCCGCAGCCGGCACGTCCCAACCAGCAGAACATCACGCACGCTGGCCGCGCCGATCCCGGCGACTACCACGCCCGGATCTGGGCGCAATACAAGGACATGCCCGAGAAGCCCGCCTGCGCGCCGCCGCCCCCCCGACTGCGTCTTCTGCAAGCCCGGCACCCTGCCCAATGGTGTGGTCGATCACGGCAACAGCAACGGCTTCATCCCCACCGACCTCGTCCACATCTATGGCCAGCTGGCGCTGCTCGGTAGCCGCGCACTCGATACTGATGGCAACTTACCGTTGCAGACCATCAGCGGTACAACGCTCCCGCCAGCATTCGGCACACTCACCCTCACGGGTGTATCCGCTGCCCCCTCGGGCGGACTGAGCCTGGGAAGCATTGCCGCTAGCGCCTCGACCAGCGCCGTTGCCGCCAGCCTGGCCGGGGTGGTGGCCCTGCTCTGGCCCTCCAGCCTGGGGGACAGCTCGCTGTACACCGACGAACAGCTGAAAACCCTCGAACACGGCCGTACCCGCGTGCGCCTGCATGTCGAGGTAAAACCTGATGGCACGCTCAAGGGCTACGGCTATAACACGCAGAGCCGGCGCGACTGGGAAATGGTCCCGGTAGTGCAGTTTCAACCGCGCGGTGACCAGCAGGTGGCTGACTCGGCAATGGCATCACGCTGATCTGGACACCTGCGCTCGATACCAGCCGCGCTTCAGCCATACCGCCGCTGCAAGGGGCGCCGAAGGCTCCTGCTATCTGGATCTTCCCACCGACCGAGCAGGCGGATCGGATCATCGTTAACCCGATTTATCCACCAGAGTACAAGGATTTCATTCTGGTGTTTCCGGCTGACTCGGGGGTGCGGCCGTTATACATTGTGCTCAGCCTCAACGGGAAAAGCGGTTACAACCGTGCGCCTAAGTTTCTCGCTGCATTTCCTGATACATATCCCGTCAAGGCAAAAGCGCATGTCCAAGGAGGCGGAAGAAAACGGGAGCGCTGGCTGGATCGAAAAGGACGGATATACGAGTGGGACTACGAGAACGGCACGGTGGAGCTATACACGAAACAAGGTAACCATTTGGGAGAGTTTAACGCCCAGACAGGCGAACAGACCAAACCGGCAAAGCCGGGCAGAACAACACCTAAGTAAACAAGGAAATATAATGTACTTAGACATCAGCGGCTTTTTCAAAGACCCACACCCAGATGAAACTTTGAAGTATGAAAAAGCCATACAAAAGCACCAAGAGGAGGCCATACTGGCTATTCTCGGATGGTCTTCACTAGATGAGGGCTCTAACGGGTTGTACGAACTAACACAAGATGAAACAGACCGTGTTTCGGAACTGCTAGGTGACAGCCACATAAAACAGCTATCGCTGTTCATCTGCACCCGAGATTAAACCTACTCCCACATAGTCCTGCACCATAACTCAAGTGATTGACTCGGACCCTATGGGGCGGGTTTACCTGCGAACGCAGTGACCCACACCACCCCATTGACGGGCGATCCCCCTTCCCAAAGGCTTCAAGCCAGCACCCAGCACGTCCTGACACGTGTGTCCAACAATATCGGAAGCGTCCTCCATCTGCAGTGCGCGCCCATGCTAAAGGCCACGTACAAGGAGGCGGCGGCAAACGTACTCGCTGGAGAGTTCGAAAAGGCTGGATTTATGAGTGGGATTATCGTCATGGCGCAGTAGAGATGTACGATAAACAAAGAAATCACCTCGGCGAGTTCGACCTTGAAACTGGCGAAAAAACGAAACCTGCTAAACCTGAAAGAAAAACGGAAAAATAAATCAAGGAGTTCCCTAATGTTCCTGCTAATCACCGGCTTTCGTCCGCAACCTGATCCAGACGACCTAGTGAAGCATGAAAAGTTTGTACCAAAAAAAAGAGACACTACCACTCAGCATCATGTACTGGTCTTCTTTGGAAGATGGCATTCATGGAGAGCATGAGCTATCTGCAGAGCAAGCTTCACAAATAGCAGATATATTCGGGCCCCCACACATCACAAGGCTTACTATCTTCATTAGTACGAGCAGATAAACCGCTGAGTGCACCTCAAGGGAGAAATTTACAGACGGGACTACCAGCACGGCGCGCTTGAGACATACAACAAGCAAGTCCGGAATTTAGGTGAGTTTGATCACAACACCGGAAAGCAACTGAAGCCTGCAGTACCTGGCAGAACCACGCCCAAGTAACCCGACATCTCCCCGAATACTTAGATACAATGACCTTGATCAGGGAAATTGAAAATTAATAACCAGCATCATTGAGTGTACTGTATGCGATTAGTGATAAGTGGCTTCCTGCCAGACCCCAATCCGGACGAATTTATCAAATACGAAAGAGTAATTGATCACCAGGACGAACAGGCGATTCTAAAAATAATGGGCTGGACCTGCTTGGAAGATGGGTGTGATGGAGAGCAAGAAATGACAGCGGAACAAGTTAAGCGTGTAGTTTCATATCTTGGCGAAAGACCACTCTCACATCTTACACTTTTCATCAGTACTTGCATGTAGAGCAGACTATAGCTATTTGGCGACCCCTCGCCAGTGCAGCTTTCTCTTTGCGGTACAACATAAGACTAACCTACAGAGCACGTGACGAGAATTAGGCTCTGTACGAAAAGAGATGTCGCAGACACCGCATGGCGCAAGCCAGCGCGACCATGGCGGCATAGCTTTTTGCGAGCTTGTCGAAGCGGGTCACGATCCGACGGTCGAGGAGTACTTATGTTTCTATATGTCACAGGCTTTCTACCAGAACCCAGTCCTGATGATTCGATGAAATACCAAAAATTTATAGAGCCTCAGCAAGAACAATTCATGTTTGAGATCATGAACTGGGCATCGTTTGGAGATGGGACTGATGGCGAACAGGAAATGACTTTCGTGCAGGTAAAAAGACTGCTGAACTCCTGAACGAACCGCAGCGCATAAAACTTACACTTTTCATAAGTACTCGTACTCGAATTGGATAATAGCAAGAAAACCCACACCGTTGCCCGAGAAGCTCACCTGTGTGCCACCGATTTCATCCCCACCGATCCCGAGACCGAGTCACTTCAAAACAAAGCCAGGTAACTGTGCATCAAGGACTTTTACTAAGGGGCAAATCCGAGCCACGCCAAACGAGTGGAAGCCTCATACCATCTGCCCTGCCGTGGAACCGCACGGGGCTGCGTTGCAGCCCATTCGCGACACAAGGCCGCTCCTAGAACACACGCTAACTCATTGATTTAGCTGAACCCTGTGGGAGCGGGCTTGCCCGCGAACACCGGCGAAGCCGGTGCCATACACCGCGGTGCCTGCTTCGCGGGCAAGTCGGAGCGCCG
>JAEWGL010000234.1 GCA_023388335.1 Pseudomonadota bacterium
TCACTGCAGGCATTGGCCCAAGACGGGTTGCGACAGCGCACGCCGCCATCTGCAAATCCGCAGCCGGCGTCCGCCCGGTAGACTGGTCGAGTGCTTCACTCTGCCTGTATCACCGTGGATATCCAGGCACATCCCACTGTCTAGTTTAGGGCCGCTACGCGCCCCATCGCGGCACAAGGCGCGCTCCTACCTGGCCGGCGCCATGCCCACTGGCCAGTTTCAGCTAAATGAAAGGGCCGCAGGGCGGCCCGGTTTTGTGTTCAGGTCACAACCTGGTAGCAAGGCACGTACTCGGCCCCGCCTGGCAGTTTCATCCGGTGCTGCTCGACAAAGGCCTGCAGCAGTCGGCCCAGCGGATCGAGAACGGCGCTGTCGCCGCGGATCTGGTAGGGGCCGTGGTCTTCGATCAGGCGGATGCCCTTGTCCTTGACGTTGCCTGCGACGATGCCGGAGAAGGCGCGGCGCAGGTTGGCGGCCAGTTCGTGGGCCGGCAGGTCACGGCGCAGGGCCAGGTTGGCCATGTTCTCGTGGGTGGGGTCGAAGGGACGCTGGAAGCTTTCTTCGATCTTCAGCAGCCAGTTGAAGTGGAAGGCGTCATTGCGCTCGCGGCGGAACTGCTTGACCGCCTTGAGCCCCTCGACCATGGTCCGCGCCACTTCGGACGGGTCGTCGATGATGATCGAGTAATGACGCTGGGCCGCTTCGCCCAGGGTGGAGCCGACGAAGGCATGCAGCTGCTGCAGGTAGGGCTCGGCGCTCTTGGGCCCGGTGAGAATGACCGGGAAGGGCAGCGCCTGGTTGTCCGGGTGCATGAGGATGCCGAGCAGGTAGAGGAACTCCTCGGCGGTGCCGGCGCCGCCGGGGAAGATGATGATGCCGTGGCCGACGCGGACGAAGGCTTCCAGGCGCTTCTCGATGTCCGGCAGGATCACCAGCTCGTTGACGATCGGGTTGGGCGCCTCGGCGGCGATGATGCCTGGCTCGGTCAGGCCCAGGTAGCGGCTGCCATGCATACGCTGCTTGGCGTGGGCGATGGTCGCGCCCTTCATCGGGCCTTTCATGACGCCTGGGCCGCAGCCGGTGCAGATGTCCAGCTTGCGCAGGCCCAGCTCATGGCCGACCTTCTTGGTGTACTGGTATTCCTCGGTGTTGATCGAGTGGCCGCCCCAGCACACCACCAGCTTGGGCTCCACGCCCGGCCGCAGGGTGCGGGCGTTGCGCAGCAAGTGGAAGAGGTAATCGGTGATGCCCTGGGAGCTTTCCAGGTCGATGCGCTGGCTGGCCAGTTCGCTTTCGGTGTAGACGATGTCGCGCAAGGCGCTGAAGAGCATCTCGCGGGTGCTGGCGATCATCTCGCCATCGACGAAGGCATCGCCTGGCGCATTCAGCAGTTCCAGGCGCACGCCGCGGTCCTGCTGGTGGATACGTACCTCGAAGTCCTTGTAGGCTTCGAGGATGGTCTTGGCGTTGTCGACATGCGCCCCAGTGTTGAGGATGGCCAGGGCGCATTGGCGGAACAGGGTGTACAGGGTGCCGGTACCGACTTCACTCAGTTGCTGGACTTCACGTTGCGACAGCGTCTCCAGGCTGCCTTTGGGGCTGACGGATGCGTTGATGACATGGCGTTGGTGCATGCTGATTTGTCCTGTGCGGGTAAAACATCCTTCTTGTACAACACCATACCGACAATTGCGGGGTGCTGCATACAGGTGCCGACGTTGTGCTGGGCTCAGCCGTGCGCCACCTTGAACACATGTTTGAGGTAGGCTGCGCACCAAACTCTGCGCAGTGAGGCCTAAGGGGCCCCATCCCACTGTATTTCAATGATGAGCGCCCGATGTGCTCCATCAAGCGCATACTTGATCACGTACAATGATGCGATTGGCCAGCGCTCCTGACGATCCGTTCAGATAATCTGGTTCAAGGCTCTTAACCATTCCACGAGCCTAGGCGCAGGAGCGCGCAGGTTGAAACGATCTCAATGAGGAAAAGGGAAATCACCATGACAGCCACCGACCGTCTGAGCCTGCTTCAGTTTGAGCATTTAAGTCTGGGCAAGAATGCCGCCGCTCAGTTCACCATCGCGTTGGACGAGTTGCGTGCATTGAAGCTGGCGGAGCGCTTCGAACATCCTGTTGCCCTGTATCTGGGCGATATTGCCGATGCAAAGGATCGTGAGGAACTGATCTGCGCCAAGAGCCTTGGCATCGGTTTCGCGCATGGACTGACCGCCGCCAAGGCCATTACTGAGTCGGAAGCTGAAGGGATTCGACGCGTATTTCATAATGCCGCCGAGCGAGCGGCGGGCGGGCATGGAAGTGATTCGGTTCGAACTTAGCGCATGGCTGCCAGCTTGATGCCGAACCCCACCAGGCAAGCGCCGGCTAAGCGCTCCAGCATGTTGGCGATGCGCGGATTGGCCCGCATGCGCTCAGCTAGCTGGTGGGTCAACAGCACGGCTATCAAACCATAGAGGAAAGTCACCACCGCTACGGTCGCGGCCAGGAAGGCGAATGTCACGAGGCCCTGATGCTTCACCGGATCGACGAACAACGGAAAAAAGGCCATGTAGAACATGATTGCCTTAGGGTTGAGCAAGGTGATCATCATGGTCTGACGCAGGAAGTGGCCGTTATCCATCTGGCTCTTGCGAGGGGCGGCCCCAGGCTTGCTAAACAACATCCGCAGACCCAGCCACGCCAAATACGCCGCACCCAGCCACTGGATGATATGGAAGGCTGCCGGGTAAGCGGCCAGTAGCGTTGCCACGCCTGCGACCGCCAACCACAACAGCACCTGATCTCCCAGAATCACTCCGCACGTCGCAGCCAAGCCCGCCCTTATGCCCCCCTTGCCGGTAGCAGTGATGAGGGCGAAGTTGCCGGGGCCAGGAATGGCCAGGACGATGATGAATGCGATCACGAAAGCGCCATAGTCGGTCACTCCGAGCATGGGTTGTCTCCTGCATGGGATGGCGTAAGAAGCACAGCCTAGCATCCACCTCGGCTTGCATGCTCACTTCGCCTGGGTGCCTCCTCAATCTTGTGAGCATTGTTGGCGCAACAGGCTTCCTTGAGGCGGTCGAGCTGGCAGTCGAGCTGTGGTTCATCGTTACAGAGGGTAGGCATTCTTGCTGCCTGCATCCTATCCGTATCGAGCCTAAGGCTGTTGCACCCCCTCGAGCGCGAGCCCATGCATCCTGTGCATGGGTGATGGTCCACAAGGTCTGCGGCTCAGGCTATGCTTGGCCTCATGAATACCTCCACATCCCTTCGCCAACCGTGCCCCCCCGGCGCCTGCAATTGCGGGCGCGAGCGGCTGCATGAAGGGCCGCAGGCAGCCCAGCGCATCCTCCTGCTGACCCGCCAGGAAGAAAAGCGCCTGCTCGATCGACTGGAGAACCTCAGTAGCCTGGAGGACCTTGCGCGCCTGCAGCGGCGTCTTTACGAGCAACTTGGCATCCGCGTGCACATCGCGCCGAGCTTCAACGAGGTGCGCACCATGCGCGGTATCCACATTGAGCTGGAAGACCAGCCCGGCCTCTGCCGCAAGACCCGGCAGGCGATCCCTGCCGCCATTCGTCGAGGCCTTGAGCGAAATCCGCAAGTGGCCTTTGGCCTGCTCAACGCACACGACCTGTTGCGCGACGCCTGAGGCGACCAGTAATTTTTCGCGCAGACCTTTCGTCATACCTGTAGCCGCCGAACGCCCGCAGGCATCGTGCGTCCTCATCATTCAAGGAGACAGGCAATGACTTCCGTATTCGACCGCGACGACATCGAGTTCCAGGTAGTGGTCAACCACGAAGAGCAGTATTCCATCTGGCCCGACTACAAGGCCATCCCGGCCGGCTGGCGCGCCGTGGGCAAGAGCGGCCTGAAGAAGGAGTGCCTGGCCTACATCGACGAGGTGTGGACCGACATGCGTCCGCTGAGCCTGCGCCAGAAGATGGCCGAAACCACCGCGGCCCAGTGAGGGCCGGCCAGTGTCTGAGTTGAACCTGCTGTGCCTGCCGTATTCCGGCGCCAGTGCCATGGTCTACAGCCGCTGGCGGCGCAAGCTGCCAGGCTGGCTGCAGGTGCGCCCGGTCGAGCTGCCCGGACGAGGTGCGCGCCTGGGGGAGTCGTTGCAAACCGACATGCAGGCTCTGGCCCGGCAACTGGGCCGCGAACAACGCCTGGCTGCCACTACGCCCTATGCGCTGCTGGGTCACAGCCTGGGCGCCTTGCTGGCCTTCGAACTGGCCCACGAGCTGCAAGCCTTGGGTTGCCCAGCGCCGGTGGTGCTGTTCGCCTGTGGCACCGCGGCGCCGACCCGGCGCGAGGACTACGACGCTAAGCACTGGCGCGACCCCAAGAGCGATGCCGAGCTGATCGACCAGTTGCGTGAGCTCAATGGCACGCCTGAGGAGGTGCTGGCCAATGAAGAACTGATGAGCCTGACCCTGCCGGTGCTGCGCGCGGACTTCCTGCTCTGCGGGCGCTATGCCTACCGTCAGCGTCCAGCGCTGCGCTGTCCGTTGCGGGTATTGGGTGGCAAGGATGATCGGGCCAGCGAGGCGCAATTGCTGGCCTGGCGCAAGGAGAGCGTCGGCGACTTCTCCCTAGAGATGTTTCCCGGTGGTCACTTTTTCATCCACGAGCAGGAAGACAGGGTTCTGGATGTATTGGCTACGACCTTGGAGCCCTTTCGGTTGCAGGCAGGTCAGCTTTCCGTAGCTCATGGGTAGCCGAGCTGACAGACCTGGCCCTTGACCCACTGTTCCACTAGCACCTCACTCAGAGATGATGAGGTGCTTCATATGCAACTGCACTGTACGGTGGCCCGCCATGGGCTGCTCAACAATAGCCTTGCCTTACCGGTCAGGACAGGCGGAGATTGCCGGGCCGCCGTTTACCGCAACCAGCTGTTTTGTACCTTCGTCGACGAGGGCGAGCCCAACAGGGTCTGCTATGCCAGCAGGCTTGCGCGAGGAGGCTGGAGCGGCTCGATCGATGTGGGGTGTGAGGGCTACCAGGGAACCCCGGCGATCTTCACGTTCAAGGATTCACTCTACATCCTCGCCGGTGGAGACTTCAGCGGCCGGGAACTCGCCGCCTCGCCAAAACTTGCCCGTTACGATGACTCCAGGCAGTCGTTCACGGTCGAGGACTTCGGCATCAATTTCCAGGGCACGCCCGCGCTGGTTGAATACAAGCAGGCCCTTTACCTGTTCTACAGGGCACGTCGGGGTGGTGAACTGCGCTGGAGCCGCAGCGAAGACCTAAAGGCTTGGAGCGCCTCCGAGCCCGTATTGTTGGACGGCGTCGAGCCTCTGCTGTCGTCCCTGGATCCTGTGGCATGCGTCTACCAGGGCCTTAACCGCCTGTTCCACAATCAGCCAATCGGCGTCGCTCAGCTCAGGTTCGATGGGGATCGAGGCTGGAGCCGATCACGTCCGTTGGTCACCAAGCGCTTTGACAGCCCACCCGCCGTGGTCGTGCATGATGGTCTGTTGACCCTTGCCTGCACGATGCCCACGGGCAGAAACCTGGACACCGACCTCTACCTGTACCGCTATGACGGCAATGCCCTCGGGCTGGCCGACATCAGCTTCAACCTTCAGGCCGCCGGGCCCGTCACCGCCGGGGTCCTAGAGGGTGAGTTGTACCTTATCTACCGCGCTGTCTGAGTACCGTCCATTGATCCCGTAGAGGTTGGCATGCCAGTTGATCGTCGCATACGCATGGAAATCGATTACCGGTTCTCCAGATTACCCAACGAAGAAGAGATATTTTTTCATCTCGACGCCTTTCTCGAGGATACCTTCGCACTGTTGTCGCTGAGGCCAAATGATGCCCAGGCGACAGCGGCCTACCTGAGCTACAGCCTGTCGCGTACCTTCATGCACCGTAACAACGATACCCAGCAGGCCGAGCTGGCGGCCGGCCTTACCACGCTGTTGCGGCGGCTGTACAACGAGCCCCGGGTGCAGGCCATGCTCAGCGCCGCGCCACGCGCGCAAGCTTTTACCCTGCTGCTGCGCCTCTACAACATTCACTGCGCCTTGCTGATGAATGGCTTGCGGTCCGCTCGTGGGCCGCTAATGCTGGACGCATTCGATGCCTTGCGCGTGCTGCAGATTGCCCTGACGGCGGCGTGGGGGCCCTGGCATGCGTTGCTGCGATTGGGCGGCGGCATCCGCGACTATTACCATGCACGGCTCCAGCAGCCGCTGGGCGGACTGCAGATCGAGATTGGCCGCACGCCCTCGCGGGGTGCGCCAGTCGTCGACCTGCGTGTGGCGACGTTCAATATGCAGGGCAGTTCGGAAATCACCAGCACCAAGTACCGTTCACACGTGCTGCCTCTGGTGCGCATGCATCATGTGCTGGCCTTGCAAGAGGCGGGCGTTGCGCCGTTTACCGCCCAGCATGTGGCGCGGCTGGATATCGCGGACCAGTTCGGCGTGCCGCACGAGGTCAACCAGTACATCTGGGACCCTGGCAGCCTGGCCCGCCCCGAGCGCTATCAGCTGTTCATGCTGGAAGTTGAGCGCTTGCGCGTGCGTCTGGCCATGGTGGTTCCCGAGCAGGTCGATGTGCGCAGCGTGATCGTCATCGCCGACGGCGTGAGGCGGCCCTCGGGTGCCGCGCAGCCCAGGCCGGTCCTCGGCCTGCGCTTGCGCCTTGCGGGATTGGCCGAGGAAGTGACGGTCCTCAATTTTCACGCCATATCCAACGGCGGGGCCAACTGCCCATGGATGTTGCGCGAAGTGAGCTGGCACTGCGGGTCGCGCTACGTCCTGGTAGGGGACTTCAATCGCGAGCCTCAAACGGCGGGGCCGCTTGATCCGCAGCAGGGTAACTGGATCTCGCCGCCTGGCATTGCCGAGTTCGTCCCGGCCAATGGCCCGACCCACCCCAGCCAGGGGCCTTCGCGGATGCTCGATTATGCGCTGGTCAACGGGACGTCGCAGCCGGCCAACCCTGGGGTAGTGGGGCAGGTGGCGGACTCGGATCATCGTTCGGTGTCTTTCACCTTTACCTTTTCCAATTATTGACGTCATCCCTTTGCCTGGGTGAGGCTAGGCCTTTTCCCAGGCAAGGCGCAGACAATGCTCATCGATCCGCTCAACGCCACGCTGCTGGTCATCGATATCCAGGAAAAGCTCATCGGTGCGGTCAGCGACCCGGCGGGCACGCTGGCACGTGCGCGTTGGCTGCTGGCGGTTACCGCCGAGCTGGAACTGCCCACGGTGATCTCCGAGCAGTACCCCAAGGGCCTGGGCCCGACCGTTGCCGAGCTCAAGGCGGCGGCGCCGACGGCCGAGGTGGTGGAGAAATTGCATTTTTCCTGCGTGGCGGCCAACTGCCTACCGGCCAGCCTGCTGGCGCGCGAGCAGGTCATCGTCTGTGGCATGGAAACCCATGTCTGCGTCCTGCAGACGGTGCTTGGCCTGCTGGCCCTGGGCAAGCAGGTCTTCGTGGTCGAGGATGCCTGTGATAGCCGCAGCATACAGAGCAAGGCCGCCGGGCTTGCTCGGATGCGCGATGCCGGGGCGCAGGTGGTCACCCGCGAGATGGTGGTGTTCGAGTTGCTCGGCAGTGCCAGTCACTCCTTGTTCCGCCACATCAGCAAGGCCTACCTGGTAGGCGAGCAGCCTTGAGGTAACCCCCGTGTTGTATGTGGTCATGCTAGGGGGCAAGCATCCCCTCGCCAGGATCGAGGTCCATGATGTGGTCTTCGTCGTCGCACCCAATCTGGAAGCGGCCTATGCGCAACTGCGCCAGCAGTGGTTCGGCAGCCCCAAGGGGCTGCACATCGATTCCTGGCTGGAGGTAGAGGGGGTCGAGGGCTACCGGCTGCGCTGGAGCAACCAGCAGCCGGCAGCCGGCGAGCCACGCCTGTACTTCATCAACCTGGGCGGATACGAGCCGGGAGCATTCGGCGAAGCCCATCACTACCTGTTGCTCACCGCGACCAGCCTGCGTCAGGCCAGGAGCAAGGGCAAGCAGCACATGCTGAGCCAGTGGGCCCAGGCGCACACCGATGCGGTGATGGACATCGACGACTGTATCGCCATCGATCAGGTCGAGGGGCGCTATGTCCATCTGGTGCCAGGCGAGCATCGGCCGATCGTCCAGCGTAGCGACTACATCGTGCTGTCCTGAGGTGCACGCCTGCTGCTATGGTCCACTCATCGACAGCATCCGGAGGTGTACATGGCGTGGCGTACGGCACTGGTGGGCGGGATGGTACTGGCATTGCTGCAAGGCTGTGCCGGCCAGCGGGCCGAACCGGTGGTCGATCCGGCCAAGGTGCGGGCAGATCTCATGGGCCTGTTGCCGGCCTCGACCCACGATCGCGCCGGTTGGGCCAAGGACATCGAGACCGCCTTCAGCGCCCAGCGTATTGCACCGAGCAAGAGCAACCTGTGCGCTGTGCTGGCGGTCACCGAACAGGAGTCGACCTTTCAGGCCGATCCGCAGGTGCCCGGGCTGGGCCGTATCGCCCGCGAGGAGATCGACCGGCGCGCTGCCCGCCTGCATATCCCCAAGGTGCTGGTCGAGGGCGGCCTGCAGACCCGTTCGGGCAACGGTCAGACCTATCAGCAACGGCTGTCGTCGGTACGCAGCGAGAAGCAGCTCAGCGCTCTGTTCGATGAACTGATCGGCACCTTGCCGCTCGGGCAAACCTTGCTCGGCGGCTTGAACCCGGTGCATACCGGTGGACCAATGCAGGTCAGCATCGATTTTGCCGAGCACCACGCCAAGAATTATCCGTACCCCTACAACGGCACCATCCGCCAGGAGGTCTTCAGCCGCCGCGGGGGCATGTACTTCGGCATCGTCCATCTGCTCGGCTATCCCACCCACTACACGCAGCAACGCTACCGCTTTGCTGATTTCAACGCTGGCTGGTACGCCAGCCGCAATGCGGCGTTCCAGAGCGCCTTGAGCCAGGCCAGCGGGGTCGAGCTGGCACTCGATGGTGATCTGGTTGCGCCGGGGGCGATCCTGCCAGGCAGTACCGAAAAAGCCGCCCGTCGTCTGGGACCGAAGCTGGGCCTGCGCAATCCGGTGATCCGCAACCAGCTGGAGCAAGGCGACAGCCTGGAATTCGAAGACACAGACCTCTACCAGGGCGTGTTCGCCCTGGCCGATGCAGCGGCCGGCAAGCCGCTACCCCGTGCCGTGCTGCCAGGCATCGTGCTCAAGAGCCCGAAGATCACCCGCACGCTGACCACGGCGTGGTTCGCCGAGCGGGTGGACGCGCGCTATCAGCGTTGCATGAAGCGCTGAAGCCGGTGAAGGTGCTGGGATCGATAAAAACTACTGCCACTGACCCGGCTCAGCCCTGCAGCGTTTCGATCAGCGTCCACAGCCGCGGATCATCGAAATCCCTGATCACCAGCTGTGCGCCCGCGGCCAGCAGCCGCTCGGCCGGCAGGCTGGTGGCCAAGCCCACGGTAAAGATGCCAGCGCTGCTGGCGGCCGTCACGCCCGGGACGGAATCCTCGAATGCCAAGGCTTGGCCGGCCATGGCTTGTAGGCGCTGCAGACCGGTCAGGTAGGGCAGGGGATCGGGCTTGGCGCGGGCCAGTTCCTCGGCCACCAGCACATGTTCGAAATGCCCGCCCAGGCCCATGGCCGTCAGCATATGCTCGGCATTGTGGCGCGGTGCGTTGGTCACGACACATACGCCGATGCCGCGCGCCTGAGCGTGCTCCAGCAAACGCAGCAGGCCGGGCATGGGCTGAAGTTCAGGCGCCAGCTCGCGAAACAGTGCCTCCTTGCGATTGGCCAGGTCCAGGCGATGGTCCAGGCTGGTCTGCGGGAACAGCTCGGCAAACAGCTCGCCGTTGGCCCGGCCACTGACCTTGGCGTCGAACTCGGCCTGGCTCAGTGTGCGTCCATGTTCCTCGAGCAATCGCCGGAAGGCCTGCAGGTGCAAGGTGTCGGTATCGGTCAAGGTCCCGTCGAGGTCGAACAGCAGAGCGGTCAGCATGGGGCATCCGTGTGGAGAAAATGACCCGTACGATGATACCGAAAAAGCTGGCGACGAAAGGGGGCTGGTCAGGATTCGGCAAAAAGAGTACAAATGTACTCCATGGACAGACTATCTCCCAAACGCCGCGCCATTCTCGAATTCATTCGCGAGCGCATTGCCGAACACGGCCAGCCCCCGAGCCTGGCCGACATTTCCAGCCGTTTCGGTTTTGCCTCGCGCAGTGTTGCGCGCAAGCACATCCAGGCCTTGTGCGAGGCCGGTTTCATCGAGGTCACGCCGAACCAGGCCCGCGGCATTCGCCTGGCCGAGCCGTTGCGCCGTCCCGAGATCCTCGAGGTCCCGGTGCTCGGTCAGGTGGCCGCGGGGGCGCCGATCGGTCCTGACTCAGGTATTCACGAGCAACTGATGCTCGATCCGAGCCTGTTCCGTCGTACACCCGACTACCTGCTCAAGGTGCGCGGCGACTCGATGATCGGCGACGGCATCTTCGATGGCGACCTGGTCGGCATTTGCCAGCAGGGCGAGGCCCATGATGGCCAGATCGTCGTGGCGCGCCTGGATGGCGAGGTGACCATCAAGCGCCTGCAACGCGACGCCGGCTGTTATCGGCTGTTGCCGCGTAACCCGGCCTATGCGCCGATCGAGGTGGGTCCAGAGCGCGACTTCGTCATCGAAGGCGTGTTCTGCGGCCTGCTGAGGCGTGATTGATGGGCGCGGTGGTCGACCTCGACGGCCTGCTCGACCAGCGCAGGGTCTGGCGCGGGCGCCAGGCCCAGGCACGTCCCCAGGGGCTGCAGCCCAGCGGTCATACGGCGCTCGATGCCTGTCTGCCCGATGGGGGCTGGCCATCGGCCGCGCTCATCGAACTGCTGCTGGCCGCGCCCGGCTGCGGCGAGCTGCAATTGCTGTGGCCAAGTCTGGCGCGGCTGACGGCTGAAGGCGGGCGGGTGCTGCTGGTGGCGCCGCCCTTCATCCCTTATGCCCCGGCCTGGCAGGCGGCCGGGGTGGATTTGCGCTGGCTGGCCCGGGTTGACGCCGAGCCGGCCGAGGCCTTGTGGGCGGCGGAGCAGTGCCTGCGCTCGGGCAGCTGCGCGGCGGTGCTGTGTTGGCCCGAGCGCGCCGATGACCGTGCCCTGCGTCGCTTGCAGGTGGCCGCCGAGACCGGCCAGGCCCTGGCTTTTGCCTGCCGACCGCAGCAGGTGGCCCTGAACCCTTCACCCGCCGCCCTGCGCATTGCCATCGACACGCGGCCGGCGCAGTGGCGGGTGCTCAAGTGCCGTGGCGGCCTGCCGCCGAGTGCGCCCATCGCGGCCAACGGGCGGGGTTGATGCACCATGCTCTGGGCCTGCATCCTCCTGCCACAGCTGGCGCTCGATACTGTCCTGCGCGGGCGCGACGACCCTGATGCACCGCTGGTGCTGCTCGGTGGGCCGACCCAGCGGCGCGTAGTGCAGGCCGTCAACCCGGCGGCAGCGGCGCTCGGCCTGCGCGCGGGGCAAACCCTCAACGCCGCCCGCGCACTGGCTGATGGTTTTGCCTGCGTCGAGGCCGATCCGGCCAACACCGAGCAGGTTCAGCAATTGCTGGCCGCCTGGGCCTACCGTTTCAGCGCCCAGGTCAGCCTGCATTATCCGCGGGCAGTGCTGCTGGAAGTCGGCTCCAGCCTGCAGCTGTTCGGCCCCTGGCCGCTGTTCGAAGCGCGCCTGCGTGAAGAGCTGCGTGGGCTCGGCTTGCGCCACCGGATCGTCCTGGCCAGCAACCCGGTTGCCGCGCGCATGCTCGCCAACGGCCATGACGGCCTGGCTGTCACCAGCCGCGAGGAGACCGCGGCGGCTCTTGCGCGGATGCCCATCGACCGCGTGGGCTTGCCGTTGGAGGCCGCCGAGGCCTTCGCGCGCATGGGCCTGCGCCAGTTGGGCCAGGTCCTGGCATTGCCGCGCGAAGCTTTGGCCCGGCGCTTCACGGCCCAGGTGCAGTTGCACCTGGATCAGTTGCTTGGACTGCGCAGTCAGGGCTTGGCCTTCTATCAGCTAGCGGACCGCTTCGACTCCAGGCTCGAACTCAATTTTGATGTCGAGTCCCACCAGGCATTGCTGTTCCCACTGCGCCGGTTGATCAACGACCTCGCGGTCTTTCTCGCCGGCCGCGATTGCGGCGTGCAGCGTTTCGCCCTGCACCTGGAACACGTCGAAGGTCCCGATACCTGCCTCACTGTCGGCCTGCTGGCCGCCGAGCGCGAGCCAGCGATGCTCTTCGAACTGGCCCGCGGGCGCCTGGAGCCCCTGCGTATCCCGGCACCGGTGCGCAACCTGCGCCTGCTGGCCGAAGACCTGCCGGCCTTTGTGCCCCAGCATCAGGCGCTGTTCGATGTTCGCTCGCAGCAGGCTCAGCCCTGGGCACAGCTGCGCGAGCGCCTGCGCGCCCGACTCGGTGACGACGCCGTTCAGGGCCTGCAGGCGCGTGCCGACCATCGACCCGAATGTGCCTGGCTGGGCGCGAGCGAAGGGGCGATGGGGGCCTTGGCAGTAGCGCCGGGCAGCCGCCCGGGTTGGCTGCTGCCCCAGCCTCAAGCCTTGCCCGAAGCGGGACTGCGCCTGCTCGGCCAGGCCGAACGCATCGAGTCAGGCTGGTGGGACGGCGGCGATGTACGCCGCGACTACTACCGTATCGAAACCCCTGCCGGCCAGCGCGGCTGGGCCTACCGTGACCTGGGCGAAACCGGGCCACTATGGCTGCAAGGCTGGTTCGCATGAGTACGGCGGCTTACGCCGAGCTGCACTGCTTGTCCAACTTCAGCTTCCAACGCGGTGCCTCCAGCGCCGATGAGCTCTTCCGGCGGGCGGCAGAGCAGGGCTACCAGGCCCTGGCGATCACTGACGAATGCACCTTGGCCGGCATCGTCCGCGCCTGGCAGGCGTCTTGCAAGCACCAGCTCAGGCTGATCGTCGGTAGCGAAGTGCGGGTGCAGGAGGGCCCCAAGCTGGTCTTGCTGGTGCAGGACCTCGGCGGCTATCAGAACCTCTGCGCCCTTATCACCCGCGCTCGCCGCCGGGCGAAGAAAGGCAGCTATTGCCTGCTGCCCGCGGACCTAGAGGCCCATCATCAGGGCCTGCTGGCCCTCTGGGTGCCCGACGATCCGCACCACCTGGCCCCTGGGCAGTGGCTGCAACGTCACTTCGGTGAACGTCTGTGGCTGGCCGTGCACCTGCACCGCGGTTGCGATGATGCCCTCCGCCTGCAGCAACTGCTTGCCTTGGCCGAGGACCTGGGAATCGCCGCCGTGGCCTGCGGCGATGTGCACATGCACGCGCGCGGCCGCCGCGCCTTGCAGGACTGCATGACCGCCATCCGCCACCATGCGACGGTGGCCGAGGCCGGGCAGCATCTGTTTGCCAATGGCGAGCGGCACCTGCGCCCGTTGGCGCAACTGGCCGAACTCTACCCACCGGAGTTGCTCGCGCAAACCCCGCTGATCGCCGCACAGTGCCAGTTCGACCTCAGCCAGTTGCAATACCAGTACCCCCGCGAGCTGGTGCCCGACGGGCAGACGCCAACCACCTGGCTGCGTCACCTGTGCGAGCGCCATCTGCCTCAGCGCTGGCCCGAGGGCCCAAGTCCGGTGGTGCGTGACACCCTGGAGCAGGAACTGTCGCTGATCGCAGAACTGGGCTATGAAAGCTACTTTCTTACCGTCCACGACATCGTCAGCTTTGCCCGCAGCCAGCACATCCTCTGCCAAGGCAGAGGCTCGGCGGCCAACTCGGTGGTGTGTTTCGTGCTGGGGATCACCGAGCTCGATCCGATGAAGAGCAAGTTGTTGTTCGAACGCTTTCTGTCGCGCGAACGCGACGAACCGCCGGACATCGACGTGGACTTCGAGCACGACCGCCGCGAGGAAGTGATCCAGTACGTGTTCCGACGCTATGGCCGGCACCGGGCGGCACTGACCGCGGTGGTCAGTACCTATCACGCCGCCGGCGCGGTACGCGACGTGGCCCGGGTGCTGGGGTTGCCGGCCGATCAGATCGACGCACTGGCCAAGTGTTGCGGACGCTGGAGTGACCGCATTCCGACGCCAGAGCGGTTGCAAGAGGCCGGCTTCGAGGCGCAGAGCCCGTCATTGCGGCGCATTCTGGTATTGGCCGGCGAGCTGATCGGTTTCCCCCGGCACCTGTCGCAGCACCCCGGCGGCTTCGTCATCTCCGAGCACCCTCTGGACCAGTTGGTGCCGGTGGAGAACGCCGCCATGGAACAACGCACGATCATCCAATGGGACAAGGACGACCTCGACGCGGTGGGCCTGCTCAAGGTCGATGTGCTGGCCCTGGGCATGCTCAGCGCCTTGCGCCGCTGCTTCGACCTGCTCGAGCAGCATCGCGGTCGGCGTCTGACCCTGGCAAGCATACCTGCCGATGACGAGCCCACCTACGACATGATCAGCCGCGCCGAGACCATCGGCGTATTCCAGATCGAGTCGCGGGCGCAGATGGCCATGCTGCCCCGGCTCCAGCCCCGGAATTTCTACGACCTGGTGATCGAGGTGGCGATCGTGCGGCCCGGGCCGATCCAGGGCGACATGGTCCACCCCTACCTGCGCCGGCGCCTGGGCACGGAGCCGATCACTTATCCGTCTGCGGCGCTGAAGGCTGTGTTCGAGCGCACCCTGGGTGTGCCGCTGTTCCAGGAACAGGTGATGGAGCTGGCCATGGTCGCCGCCGACTACAGTGCCGGCGAGGCTGACCAGCTGCGCCGCAGCATGGCCGCCTGGAAGCGCACCGGGGGCTTGGAGCCGCACCGTGAGCGGCTGATCCAGGGCATGCTGCGCAACGGTTACGACCTAGGCTTTGCCGAGCGCATCTTCGAGCAGATCAAGGGTTTTGGCAGCTACGGTTTCCCCGAGTCTCACGCGGCCAGCTTTGCCTTGCTGACCTATGCCAGCAGCTGGCTCAAGTGCCATGAGCCGGCGATCTTCATCTGCGCGCTGATCAACAGCTGGCCCATGGGGTTCTACACGCCCGATCAGTTGCTGCAGGATGCGCGCCGTCAGGGGATCAAGGTACTGCCGGTGGATGTCTGCCACAGCGAATGGGATTGCAGCCTCGAAGGCGAAGCGGTCCTGTCGATTCGACTGGGTTTGCGGCAGATCCGCGGTTTTGCCGAAAGCGATGCCCGGCGGTTGGTGCAGGCGAGGGCGCAGCACCCCTGGCGCGATGTCGAAGACCTGTGCCTGCGCGCCGGTCTCGACAGCCGCGCCCGCGCCCGCCTGGCCGACGCCGGAGCCCTGCGAGCCCTGGCGCGGGACCGCCACCAGGCGCGCTGGCAGGTGGCGGCGGTGCAGGCGCAATTGCCCTTGTTCGCCCAGTTCGAGGCTCGGCCGGAACAGAGGGTTGATCTGCCGACGCCCACGGTCGGTGAAGACCTGATCGCCGATTACGCCACACTCGGCACCACCCTTGGGCCACATCCCCTGACCTTGCTGCGTCCCCGCTTGAACGCGCACGGTTGCCGCAGTTCGCAGGCGCTGGCCCAGGTGCAGCATGGCGATAACGTCAGCGTGGCGGGCCTGGTGGTCGGCCGACAACGTCCGCAGACCGCCACTGGAGTGACCTTCGTGACCCTGGAGGACGAGTTTGGCATGGTCAACGTGGTGGTCTGGCGTGACCTCGCCGAGCGCCAGCGCCGGGCCCTGGTGGGCTCACGCCTGCTCAAGGTGTTTGGCCGGCTGGAGCAGGAGAACGGCGTACGCCACCTTATCGCCCGTCGGCTGGAGGATGTCAGCGTGCTGCTGCAGGGGCTGGATGTGCGCAGCCGGGATTTCCACTGAATCACAGCCTTGCCTGGCGAGCCAGCTTCTTCAACTGTATTGGTCCTGCCGACTGGGTATGACCTGGAACGATTATGCGGCCACCGCAAAACCCTAATGGGAGCGCGCCTTGCCGGGGTGCCGGACCGGCCCCAACCCCTGCAATCGCGTTGTATCAGATTGTTCGACGTCGCTGGCCTTACGGCCGCTGCGCGCCCGATCGCGGGACAAGCCCGCTCCTGCAGTGCCGGCGGCCACCCACGATCATGCGATCACGTACTCACACCATCGCCAACCGCTGCTTGCGCGTCGGTGGGGTAAACGCGCGGTCGATGGCGCGCAGGTCTTCGCTGTCCAGCACCAGGTCGGCCGCGACCGCATTGCGCTGCACATGCTCGGGCGCTACGGCCTTGGGTATGGCGATCACACCTTCAGCGCGGGTCACCCAGGCCAGGCTGACCTGGGCCGTGGTCACGTCGTGACGCTGGGCAATCTCCTTCAACACCGGATGGTCCAACAGCTCCCCTGCCTGGGCCAGCGGGCAATAGGCCATGGTCGGTAAACCATGGGCCTGGCTCCAGGGCAGCAGGTCGAATTCGATCCCGCGCTGGGCCGGGTTGTACAGTACCTGATTGGTCGCGCAGTCGGGATTGTCGAGTTCGCGCAGGTCGTCGACATCGAAGTTCGACACGCCCCAGCGGCGGATCTTGCCAGCCTCGCGCAGGCGCTCGAAAGCTTCGACAGTCTCGTCGAGCGGGTACTGGCCGCGCCAGTGCAACAGGTACAGGTCGATGCACTCGGTGCCCAGGCGCCGCAGGCTGCGCTCGCACGCGGCAGGCACGCCCTGGCGGCTGGCGTTGTGCGGGTAGACCTTGCTGACCAGAAAGACCTGGTCGCGCCGCCCGGCGATGGCCTGGCCAACGACCGACTCGGCGCCACCCTCGGCATACATCTCGGCCGTGTCGATCAGGGTCAGCCCCAGGTCGATACCCTGCTGCAAAGCCGCTACCTCGCGAGTCTTCTGGCGGGGGTCTTCACCCATGTACCAGGTGCCCTGGCCAACGGTTGGAACCTGGGTACCTGCAAGTTTCACGGAACGCATGTCACCTCCTGAGGACGGGTGTGTGCCAATAGCACGTCGAGCAGCGCCTGGGCTGCGGTAGACAGCTTATGCTCACCCAGCGAGATGACGCCAATGCGCCGCTCCACGCTGGGCTCGACCAACGGCACGCAGCGCGCACCGAGTTCCTGCATCTGCCCGATGCACAGGGCCGGTACGGCACTGACGCCCAAACCGTTGGCCACCATGCGACCGATGGTCGTGAGCTGGTGGCTCTCGAAAGCCACCGCCAGCTTGCCATGCTCGGCCGCCAGGTGCTGCTCGAGCAGCAAGCGCACCGCAGACGGCCGTTGCAGGGCGATGAAGTCTTCGGCCAGCAGCTCATGCCAGGTCACCTGTTGCTGCAAGGCCAGAGCCGAGTCGGCCGGCACCACGGCGACGAACCGGTCCAGGTACAGCGGCTGGAAGTGCAGGGCATCGCCACTGTCGGGCTCGAAGCCGATGCCCAGTTCGACGCGATGGTGACGCACCAGTTCCAGCACCTGCTCGTTGATCACATCGTGCACCGTGACATTGACCCGCGGATAGCGCTGGCGGAACACCTTCAGCGAGGCCGGCAACAGGTTGCCGGCAAAGGCCGGCATGGCGGCGATGGCCACGCGGCCCAGTTGCAGGGTAAAGCGCTGGCGCAGCAGCTCCTCGGTGTCGTCCCAGTCCGCCAGCAGGCGCCGCGCCAGCGGCAGTAATACTTCGCCTTCCGGAGTCAGGCTGACGCTGCGGGTCGTACGGCTGAGCAGGGCGCCACCGAGCTTGTCCTCTAACGCCTTGATGGTCAGGCTCAGCGCTGGCTGCGAGAGGTGCAGGTGCTCGCCGGCCTGGGCAAAACTCTGGTACTTGGCCACGGTGACGAAGGCACGCAGTTGCTTGACGTTCATGAGCGGCTCGTCCGTTGTTTTAGAAAAATTATCAATCGATGAATAAAACAAAATTAACAAATTAGTCGCCGAGGGAGAAGATGCGCCAGACGCTCACCGACAGCCTCGTCGGTTAACAACTACAAAAGGCGGATCAGCATGGCCGGACTGGACAAGCGCGTAGCAAGCTATGAAGAGGCCCTCGATGGCCTGACCGATGACATGACCGTACTGGCCGGTGGCTTCGGCCTCTGTGGCATTCCCGAAAACCTGATCGCCGAGATCCGCCGTCGTGGCGTCAAGGGCCTGACCGTGGTTTCCAACAACTGCGGCGTCGATGGCTTTGGCCTGGGCGTACTGCTCGAAGAGCGGCAGATTCGCAAGATGGTCGCTTCCTACGTGGGCGAAAACGCCGAATTCGAACGCCAGTTGCTCAGCGGCGAACTGGAGGTCGAGCTGACCCCGCAGGGCACCTTGGCCGAGAAAATGCGCGCCGGTGGCGCCGGTATCCCGGCCTTCTTCACCGCCACCGGCTATGGCACCCCGGTCGCCGAAGGCAAGGAAGTGCGCGAGTTCAACGGTCGCCACTACATCCTCGAAGAAGCCATCACCGGTGACTTCGCCATCGTCAAGGGCTGGAAGGCCGACCACTACGGCAACGTGGTGTACCGCAACACCGCGCAGAACTTCAACCCGCTGGCCGCCACCGCCGGCAAGATCACCGTGGTCGAGGTAGAGGAGATCGTCGAGCCGGGCGTGCTGCTGCCCAGTGAGATCCATACCCCGGGCATCTACGTCGACCGGGTCATCGTCGGCACATTCGAGAAGCGCATCGAGAAGCGCACCGTCAAAGCCTGACCGCCCCATCGCCCAGAACAACAAAGAGATCCTGACCATGGCACTGACCCGCGAACAAATGGCGCAACGCGTCGCCCGTGAACTCAAGGATGGCTACTATGTCAACCTTGGCATCGGCATCCCCACCCTGGTGGCCAACTATGTTCCGGCCGAAATGGACGTGATGTTGCAGTCGGAAAACGGCCTGCTCGGCATGGGCGAGTTCCCCACCGAGCGGCAACTGGACGCCGACATGATCAACGCTGGCAAGCAGACGGTCACGGCCCGCCGTGGCGCTTCGATCTTCAACTCGGCCGAGTCCTTCGCGATGATCCGCGGCGGTCATGTCGACCTGACCGTGCTCGGCGCCTTCGAAGTGGACGTGGAGGGCAACATCGCCTCCTGGATGATTCCCGGCAAGCTGGTCAAGGGCATGGGCGGGGCGATGGACCTGGTGGCCGGGGCCGAGAACATCATCGTCACCATGACCCATGCCTCCAAGGATGGCGAGTCCAAGCTGTTGCCGCGCTGCAGCCTGCCGTTGACCGGTGCTGGCTGCATTCGCAAGGTCCTGACCGACCTGGCATACCTTGAGATCGACAACGGCGCCTTCATCCTGCGCGAAACCGCTCCAGGCGTAAGCATCGAGGAAATCATCGAGAAGACCGCCGGCAAGCTGATCGTGCCCGATGATGTGAAGGAAATGACCTTCTGATCCTGATGGACTGAAGCAACAACCTAACCTATGGGAGCGGCGGTTCAGCGC
>JAEWGL010000009.1 GCA_023388335.1 Pseudomonadota bacterium
TACCCCAGTGACATCGATGCCGACGGCTGGAGCGAGCAGGTGTATGTCTTCGAGGGTTGCCTGACCTTAGTCATCGAAGAGCAGGAACACCGGTTGCAGGCCGGAGAGTTTTTCGCCTTCGCCAGCAACTGTCGTCACGCCTACCGTAATGAGGGTACCGTGGCCACGCGCTTCGTGCGCAACGTGGTGATCTGATCCCTCCAGCCTGCTCCGGTGTCCAGCGGTTGCGGTCGCGGATGCTCAGGCGTACCAAGGTGCATAGTGCGGGTAGCGGTCCAACCGGGCACCAATGACCATCTCGCTGATCCACGAGCCGAGCATCGAGCTGTAGGCTTTCTGACTCTCTTCGCTCGAGAGGGCGTGGTCAGCGCCATCGACAATGCGATGGGTCAGTGAATGGGCATTGAGGAAAGCCGAGCGGTAGCTCATCAAGGTACTGTGCGGCACGTAATCGTCCTGTTCCGACTCCACCAGCAATACATCGCCGCGGAAGTCCACGCAGGCAGCCAGGGCGCGGTTGTCGGCAGGACCGAGCATCCGTTGGCGGTAGTCTTGGAGGCGTTGGCGGTCCAGCGCCTGCTTGGGCACTTGCCATTCATCGTCCCAGTACAGCGCCGGCACCCGTAACGCCAGCCATTTCACCGGGCGCAGGGTGGTCAGCAGGGTGGCCAGATAGCCGCCGTAGCTGCTGCCGATCAAGGCAATGGCGCTGCTGTCCACGGCAGGATGGCTGACCAGGCGGTCGTACGCGGCCAACAGGTCATCCAGGTTCTGCTCGCGGGTCACGCTCAAGCGCTGACTTTCGGTCTTCTCGTGACCGCGTAGGTCGAAGGTCATGCACACGCATCCAAGGCCGGTGATTTGCCGGGCTCGGGCCAGGTCACGTTGCTGGCTGCCACCCCAGCCGTGGACGAAGAGAATGCCTGGCATCTTGCTGCCGGGGCTGACGAGGGTGCCGGCAATGCTTTCGCCGTCGACCTGCAGCTCCAGAGACTCACTATGGATGGTCATAGTCGCGGATCCGCGCATATTTGCTGAGTTGTCCGAGTTCACTGTCTTGTCCTTGATAAAAGAGGGTGGCGTCCTCGGGCAGATCGGGTTCGCCGAAGACTTCGTGACTGGAGGCTCGTACCCGGGCCAGCTGGGGGTCGTCGGCAAAGGCCTGCAAGGCCAGGATCTCCGCGCTGCTGGCGCCGCCCATGCGCCAGGATTGCTCGAGCACGCCACTGCGTAGGTGACCCTTGTCATCCAGGCCTCGGGCGATGTCGTAGTTGCGCCGCGAGGCGATGAAGCCCGCAAAGCTCTGCTCTGCCGCACGCTCATAGATCATGGCCTGGTTGATGGCCAGGCGCAGGTGGTCGTCCAGGGGCAACTGCAGCAAGGCCTGGTAGCCGCCGCGTACCACCACAAGGTCTGAGCCACCATACACCTGCTCACCCTGGTGGTCGCGGGTCAGCTGCTGGATGCCGAAATAGCTGCACATCAGGCCTGCCACCCGTGCCTGGCCGACGCTGAAGGTTTCTACCTGGGTCAGGTTCTCTTCGAGCACCAGTCCCCAGAGGCCCAGGGTGGCGTCGTCCATTTCATCGAGCAACGGGTCGAGCTCGGCGGCCTGGCGGATGACTTGCTGGCCGCGTCCGGCGCAGGCCAGCACCGGCTTGATCCTCACGGAGCCATCGCGCAACAGCAATTGCGCGGCCCGGCGGGCATCGGCCTTGCTGAATACCGTGTAGCCACGCAATAAAGCATCACTGGCCTGCAGCGCGAAGTCATCGGTCCAGCCAGGTGGAAATCTGGCTTGTGCCAGGAGCGGGTGGGAGATGGCCTTGGTTGCCATGTAGGGATGGCTGACGAGCCCGCCGAACAGATCATTTTCGTCGGTGATACCCAGCGGCTCATAGCGAGTGGGATCGATCAGGGTCGACGTCGGCAAGTAGTAGCACGCAGCATCCCGGGGTGGTGAGTCCTGAGGATCGAGCATCGTGGTGCCCAGCAGGTCGGCCAGGTAGTGACCGATCCTCAGGTGAACCGCATGCTCGTGCTCGGTGGTGTGCTCACGGGTATCGAGCAGTACTACACCCGCCTTATGTTCGGATAAGCGAGGCATGATCGGGCTCTCTTGCTCCAGATATACTCTTTGTGAAGTCGATTCCGGCACGAAGTTCAGTAGTAATGACGGGTTGGTCTGGGCAGCGTCCGGTGTCGGCAATGCCTGTCCTGCAACGGTCGGCCTGCGTGTGGATGGTTGCCGGTGGAGCACGCCTGCTTCATCATCAGCGGCCTGGAACCGTCAACGGCATGCAGCAGGAGTCCGCATGAACAGTCAGTCTTCGATACAGAAAAGCGTGCCAGCACGCCTGGCGCGGGTGCGCGAGGTGATGGCAGCGCAGGGCGTGGATGCCTTGCTGGTGCCTTCGGCTGACCCGCATCTGTCCGAATACCTGCCGGGCCATTGGCAGGCCCGCCAGTGGCTCTCAGGTTTCCATGGCTCGGTTGGGACCCTCGTGATAACGAGCGATTTCGCCGGCCTGTGGGCCGACAGCCGCTACTGGGAGCAGGCCGAAAACGAGCTGGCCGGTAGCGGTATCCAGCTCATGAGGCTGCGACCGGGACAGCCAGGCGCACTGGATTGGTTGGCCGAGCAGGTGGCCGAGCAGGGGACGGTGGCTGTCGACGGAGCGGTCCTGGCACTGGCTGCCGCGCGGCAGCTCGCTGATCGACTCGAGGCGCGCCAGGTGCGCCTGTTGACGGACCTGGATTTGCCCGGTCAGGTATGGGGCGAACGCCCGACGCTTCCATCGAATCCGATCTACCCGCACCTGCCGCCGCAGGCTAGCGTCTGTCGTGCCGAGAAGCTGGCGAATCTGCGTCGGGAACTGCAGGCAAAAGGGGCTGACTGGCATTTCCTCGCCACCCTTGATGACATCGCCTGGCTGTTCAACCTGCGAGGCAGCGATGTCTCTTACAATCCGGTCTTCGTCGCCTTCGCCCTGATCAGCCAGCGTCAGGCGATCTTGTTTGTCGCCCTCGACAAAGTCGACAGCCATCTGCGCCAGGTACTCGATGCCGATGGCATCCAGCTGCGTGACTATGCCAAGATCGGCCCGGCCCTCTCGGCGATTCCCGCCGGGAGCAGTCTGCTGCTCGACCCGGCGCGCGTGACCGTCGGCTTGCTGAACCATTTGAATGAGCAGGTGCGCTGGGTCGAAGGGATCAACCCCACCACCTTGAGCAAGTCGCGCAAGGGTGAGAACGATCTGGTACACATCCGTCAGGTGATGGAGCAAGACGGCGCTGCGCTATGCGAGTTCTTTGCCTGGTTCGAAGCGCATCGGGAGCACTCAGCCGTCACTGAGCTGACTGTCGATGAACAGCTCAGTGCGGCCCGAGCGCGCCGACCAGGGTTCGTCTCCCTGAGCTTCTCGACCATTGCCGCCTTCAACGCCAACGGTGCGATGCCGCACTACCGGGCGACTGAACACTCCCACGCGCGGATCGAGGGCGATGGCTTACTGCTTATCGACTCGGGAGGCCAATACCTGGGCGGAACCACCGATATCACCCGGATGGTGCCGATCGGTACGCCTAGCCTTGCGCAAAAGCAAGACTGCACACGGGTTCTCAAGGGGGTCATCGCCCTGTCACGAGCACGTTTTCCCCGCGGCATTCTCTCTCCCTTGCTCGATGCAATCGCGCGTGCGCCTATTTGGGCAGATCAGGTCGACTACGGCCACGGCACGGGGCATGGGGTGGGCTACTTCATGAACGTGCATGAGGGGCCGCAGGTCATTGCCTATCAAGCTGCCATCACGCCGCAGACCGCCATGCAGCCAGGGATGATCACCTCGATCGAGCCGGGCACTTATCGACCCGGGCAGTGGGGCGTGCGGATAGAGAATCTGGTGGTCAGTCGCGAGGTGGGGCGCAGCGAGTTCGGTGAGTTCCTGGCGTTCGAGACCTTGACGCTCTGTCCGATTGATACCCGCTGCCTGTTGCCTGAACTGCTAAGCCAGGAAGAGGTGAAGTGGCTCAATGGCTATCATGCCGAAGTCCGCGAGCGCCTTGCGCCATTACTGCAGGGCGAGGGACTGGATTGGCTGAACCAGCGAACGCAAGCGATCTGATCCCTGCGGTGAAAAAAGGGCAGCTTCGATGCTGCCCCTAGTCCGATTTACTTGCAGATGACGATCATGCTGCGGCTGGTATAGCCGGCCGGGTTGATGCCGAACAGATAATCACCGGGCTCGCCGTCGTCATCGCCGGCGCGGGCGATGACTTTGTATCCCTTGCTGCCACAGGACGATGCTGCGTTGGCGTGGCACTTGTCCCAGGAGGACGACAAACCGGAACAATTGATGTGCAGTCCTTTCTTGCCCCGCTTGACCTCTGTATTAGCAGTCGCGGCGCATCCTGTAATGGCCAAGACGGCCAGAATGAGCAGAATTCGTTTCATTCCCGTCCTTAATGCATGTCCAGTTCTACGCCTGGATCTGTTCGTTGGCGCTGTGCGTCTTGCTGATGTTCCTGCATCACGCCGCGGGCTAGTGACGTGACGATGACAACGACAGCTTAAACACGGCGACAAGTCGGTACAATGACTGACGCCGTATTAGATGAAAATATCTCTCATATCAGTCGGCAGCCACTGGTGGGGTGGTTTCCTTCTGCATGGACAACGTTGCGCCTACCGAGGCAGTGATGATGGCCGCGATTGCCAACCATTGTGCCAGTGTCAGGACTTCGCCGAGAAAGAGCAGCCCCGAGAGTGCGCCGAAAGCCGGTTCGATACTCATCAATGTGCCGAATGTCCGCGCCGGCATGCGCGTCAGGGCGATCATCTCCAGGCTATAGGGCAGGGCGGTGGAAAGGATCGCCACGCCTAGTGCTACAGGCAACAGCGCCGGTGTAAGCAGGGCAGCGCCGGCATGCACGATGCCGACAGGGGCAATGAATAGCGCGGCGATCATCACGCCCAGCGCTGCGGTCTGGATGCCGTTCTGCGCCCCTGCGCGTTGCCCGTAAAGAATGTACAGGGCCCAGCACACGCCGGCGCCCAGTGCATAGCCGGCACCGGCCAGGTCGATGGCGCTGTCGGTCTGGCCGATCGGGATCAGCAACAACAGACCAGCGACCGCCAGGGCGATCCAGAGAAAATCGACGGCTCGGCGTGAGGCATAGATCGCCACTGCCAATGGACCCGTGAACTCCAAGGCAACTGCGATACCCAGGGGGACCGTGCGCAGCGACATATAGAAGAGGAAGTTCATCCCACCCAGCGCCAAGCCGTAGATCACCACGGTTCGCAGAGTGCTGGCGTTTAACCGCGCGCGCCATGGACGCAACAGCAACAACATGATGACGCTGGCGAATATCAGGCGCAGGGTCGTGGTCCCCTGAGCGCCAACGACGGGGAACATGCTCTTGGCCAACGAAGCACCGGACTGAATCGACGCCATGGCGATCAACAGAAGGCCGATGGGAAAGAGAGTCGCAGCCAGGCTGCGGGGTTGGATATTCATGTAAGAGCGGCGTTCCTTGATCAATGAGGCGGTTAGCTATGATGCGTGTCCTTGTGAGAATGAGCAATATAGTGCGCATCTCGGTGGTTTACCCCTGAAATGACCGATTTTTTGCCAATTCCTTAAATAGGGGTTGACGCTCTTTCAGATCCCCTTATAATGCGCCCCACTTCCAGCGTAGTTGGAACGGAAAACTCCTTGATATTCAGAGAGTTAGAAGTTTCAGGCAGCACTGGAGGGGCTTCGACCGAAAGGTCGGCAGCGGTGAAAAAAGGTGGTTGACAGCGGTTTTAAACGCTGTATGATTCGCCTCCTGCTACGAGTGATCGCAGCGAGTCAAGTGTTTGAAGTTGAACGACTTTCCAGTCAAAAACATCAAAATAAACGCTTGACAGACTCAGAGGAAAGCGTAGAATGCGCACCTCGGTTCAGCGAGCCAAGCGCTCCGAACCAACCGCTCTTTAACAATTGAATCAAGCAATTCGTGTGGGTGCTTGTGAGTACGGACTGATAGTCTGCAAGATTATCAGCATCACAAGTGACCGCATGAGAAATCAT
>JAEWGL010000029.1 GCA_023388335.1 Pseudomonadota bacterium
TGGTCGGCACGCCAGCCGCGACCAGGCGGGCCACGCCTTCCTGGCGCTCGGCCTCGGTCAGCAGGGGCCAGTCGCCCATGGAGCCACAGTAGACCACGGCGCTCATGCCGATCTCGATCAGTTCGCGGGCCTTGGCCACCAGGGCGTCGAAGTCTGGGGTGCGCGCGGCGGTGCACGGGGTCATCAGGGCGGGGATGCAGCCGGTGAAGATATTGTCGCTCATTGTTTTTCCTTCAACGTCCAGTGGAGTCTCTAACAGTGCGTCTCGCTACAACGTGTCTCGTGGAGCGGGCGCCTGTCTAGCGTGAAAGCCGGAAAGGCTAATTCGAATATCGTATACGTTATACAATTGAGCGGAGGCTATGTAAAGCACTCGATCTGCTGATGCCATTGGTCTGTGGCCTGGCCGGATCGTAGGTGCATGGGTTGCGGCAGGATCATGACGATCAGAGGTGCATGTCTTGAGGGGGTGGCGCCCTTGAGATCGAACGCCGCCCGCGCGGCGCATCGCGGTGCTTGAGAACAAAGCCTACAAGGCGCGCGCCCACAGGTTTCAGCTAAATCAATGCGTTAGCGTTCGTCTATGAGAGCGGCCTTGTGCCGCCATGGGTCGCGCGGGCGGCGCTCGATCTCAAGGGCGCCACAACATTCAAGACAAGCACAGTGGGCGATGGCTTCAGATCGACAGGCGGACGACGCGATTATCCAGCTCGAAATCCTGGCTACGGCGTTTGTTGACGACCAGCTCGCCGATGGCGATCAGGCGGGTGCGGGTGACGTTGCGCGACAGGCCAAGCAATTGCGCGGTGTGTACTTGGTTGTAATGGCAGAAGTGATAGGCCGAGCGCAGCAGCGCGGTCTCGACCTTCTCGTGCAGGTTGCCGGGCTGTTCCTCGTAGAGCCGGCGGAAGGCCCGTTGCAACAGTTCGTCCACGGCGTTGCCGTCATCGTCGCGGCCCTGGAAGCTGTCCTCCTGGCGCTCCAGGCGCAAGTTGGACAGGCGCAGGTCCTCGGCCTGGATGCGGCCATCGCAGCAGGTCAACAGGCTGTGATGGATGACGTTTTCCAGCTCGCGGATATTGCCCGGCCAGCTGTAGCTGACCAGCTTGGACTGGGCTTGCGCGGTCAACTCGACCTGGCCGTAGCCCAACCGCTCGCTGTAGGTGCGGATGAAGTGGCGGCTCAGCGGCAGGATGTCGCCAGGGCGGTCGCGCAAGGCATGCAGTTGCAGGGTCACCACGTTCAGGCGGTAGTACAGGTCCTCGCGGAAATGCCCGGCGTTGATGGCGCGTTCCAGCTGCACGTTGGTCGCCGCCAGCACCCGTACGTTGATCGGGATGCTCTTGCGCGACCCAAGGCGTACCACCTCGCGTTCTTGCAGCACCCGCAGCAGCTTGACCTGGATGGCCATCGGCAGGTCGCCGATCTCATCGAGAAACAAAGTGCCGCCGTTGGCCTCCTCGAACCAGCCAGCCTTGGCGCTGAGGGCGCCGGTGAAGGCGCCTTTCTCGTGGCCGAACAGCTCGGCCTCCACCAGCGATTCGGCGAAGGCGCCGCAGTTGACCGCGACGAACGGGCCGTTGCAGCGTCCGCTGAGGTTGTGCAGGTGCCGCGCTACCAGTTCCTTGCCCGTCCCTGTCTCGCCAATGATCAGCACACTGGCTTCGCTGGGGGCGATCTGTTGCAGGTGGGCCAGCAGGGTCTTGGACTTCGGGTCCTCGAACACCTGCGCGGTGGCGCGGATCGACGTCGCCAGGGATGGCGAAGGGGGTAGCGTCAGCAATTGCATATGGGCTCTCGCTCAGGAATAGAAGGTCGGTGTCGGGCGCTTGCCGTTCAAGGCCCAGTCGCCCAGCTCGTGCAGCTTGTAGTCCAGCGGATCGTGCAGGGTCTGGGTGCGCAGGTTGCGCCAGAAGCGGTCCAGGCGCAGGGCTGCATGGGTGGCACGCGCGCCGGTGACCTCGAACAGCCGGCTACAGAGGTCCAGGCCGGTGCGGCTGGCCGCGACCTTGGCGCTGCTGATCGACAAGGCCAGGCGCGCACGCTCCTCGCTGCCCAGCTCGGCGCCCTTGTTCCAGGCTTCGTCCAATTGCACCAAGGCGCGCTCGACCAGCACCCGTACGCCTTCGAGCGCCGCCCAGAACTCGCCGTAGTGACGCAGTACGTAGGGGTCTTCGCTGACGTCGCGGGCCTTGGAGGTGAACCAGGGACGGCTCTCCTTGAGGGTGTACTGGCGGGCCTCCTCGAAGGCGCCTTCGCTGATGCCCAGGAACAGGTTGGTGAAGTGCAGCTGGGCAATCAGCGGCCGCAGGCAGGCAAAAGGCGTGCTAAGGGGGCCAGGGTCCAGCAGCAGTTCGGACTCCTCGATCCGCACCCGCTCAAAGGTGGCGCTGCCGCTGTCGGTCTGGCGCTGGCCCATGTTGTCCCAATCATCATGCAAGGTGATGCCGGTGCGTCCGCTGGGGATGGCGGCGATCACCAGTTTGCCGCCGGCGTTCTCGTCGACCGCCGAGGCGATGAGCATTTCCGAGTCGCTGGCCCCGGAGCAGAAGCTCTTGCGTCCGGAAAACTCGCGCCAGCCGTCGAAGGTCTTCATGACCGTGCGGGTGTCGAGTGGGTTCAGGGCATTACCCCAGAACCAGTTCTGCCGAGCGGTCTGCTCGAACCACGGCTGCCATTGCTCGGGCCGCGCGAACAGCCGCACGGTGGCCAGCATCAAGTGGTGGAAGCCAAAGACGTGGGCGATCGAGCTGTCGACCTTGGCGAACTCGCGGACCACGTCGAAGGTTTCGCGCCAGCTGGCGCCCTGGCCGCCGAAGCGTGTCGGGATGCTCAGGGCCAACAGGCCGCTACGGCGCAGGGCGTCGCGCTCGGCCAGTGGCGTGCCACCTTGCCTGTCGCGCTCGGCTGCGGTGGTGGCGAATTCGGCGGCCAGGTTGCGGGCCAGCTGCAAGGGGGTGGTGAAGGGGTCGGGCATGGGCGATGTCACGAAAGTCTCCAGGTCAGGCCGGTTGCTTGCGGGCGGCGGGCAGCACGTCGTTGGCGATCATCTCGCCGAACGGGCCGGTCAGGTTGGTCTGGCCGCCAGTGGCTAGGCTGGCATACGGCTCGGGCAACAGCGGGAAGACCAGTTCGGCGAAGCGGTAGGCCTCTTCCAGGTGCGGGTAGCCGGAGAAGATGAAGCTGTCGATGCCCAGGTCGGCATATTCCTTGATGCGCTCGGCCACCTGCTCGGGGCTGCCCACCAACGCAGTCCCTGCACCGCCGCGCACCAGGCCGACGCCCGCCCAGAGATTAGGCGCGACCACCAGGTTGTCGCGTCGCCCGCCATGCAGCGAGGCCATGCGCCGCTGCCCTTCGGAATCGAAGCGGGCAAAGGACTGCTGGGCTGCGGCGATGGTGGCGTCATCGATGTGCGCGATCAGCGCGTCGGCGGCGCTCCAGGCCTCGGCCTCGGTCGGACGCACGATCACGTGCAAGCGGATGCCGAATTTCACCGTGCGGCCGTGGCGGGCGGCGCGCTCGCGCACGTCGGCGATCTTGGCCGCCACCGCGGCAGGCGGCTCCCCCCAGGTCAGGTAGACGTCGATCTGTTCGCCAGCCAGGTCATGCGCCGCTTCGGAAGAACCGCCGAAGTACAGCGGCGGATAGGGTTTCTGGATCGGCGGATAGAGCGCCTTGGCATTTTGCACGTTGAGGTGCTTGCCGACGAAGTCCACCGACTCGCCCTGCAGCACCTGGCGCCAGATGCGCAGGAACTCGTCGGCCACCTCGTAGCGTTCGCTGTGGCTGAGGTGGATGCCGTCGCCGCGGTTTTCGTCGGGGTCGCCGCCGGTGACCACATTGATCAGCAGGCGCCCGCCGGACAGCCGGTCGAGCGTGGCGGCCATGCGCGCCGATACGGTGGGTGAAATGATCCCCGGACGGATGGCCACCAGAAAGCGCAGGCGCTCGGTCAGCGGCGCCAGGGCCGAGGCCACTACCCAGGAGTCCTCGCAGGAGCGGCCGGTGGGGATCAGCACCCCGTGGTAGCCGAGGCTGTCGGCGGCCTGGGCCACCTGCTTGAGGTAGTTCAGGGTGACGGGGCGGGCACCTTGGGTGGTGCCCAGGTAATGGCCATCACCGTGGGTCGGCAGGAACCAGAAGACATTCATCGGCAACTCCTCAGGCGATCTGGCGCAGCGCGCGCGGGACGGTGATCAGGGGCAAGGCGCGGTCCACGGCCAGGCGGATGCGTGCCTGCAGCAGCTCGCAGGTGATTTGGTAATTGTGGAAATCGCCTTCGCTGGCATAGACCCCCAACGGCAGTGTCAGCGACTGGAAGAAGCTCAGCAGCGGTCGCAGCTGGTGATCGATGACCAAGGCGTGACGCGGGCTGCCTCCCGTGGCGGCGAGCAGTACCGGCGTGTCGATCAGCGCATCCTGGCCGACCAGGTCGAACAGGTGCTTGAGCAGGCCGGGGTAAGAGCCGCGGTAGACCGGCGAGGCGATGATCAACAGGTCGGCGGCTTCGATGGCCTGGATCTGCGTCTCGACGTCGGTGGGCAGTTCACTGCGACTCAAGGCGCTACCCAGCGGGCGCGCGATGGCCCCCAGTTCCACCACCTGGGTCTGGATCGCCAGGTGCTCGCCGAAGGCTTCGGCGATCGCTTCGGCCAAGACCAAGGTTCGGGAAGGGCGATAGGCCCCACCGGACACAGCAACGACTTTCAAGGGGGTGCTCATCTTCGAATCCTTTTGCGTGAAGCCCGTGGGCAGGGCGGTAGGCTCAGGTGGCAAATCCTGTGCCAGCACGCAACCTGCTGATTTACGAGGGTTCTTCTCAGTGCTGCAGAGAGTGGGTGTCGCCTGGGCAACTGTTGCTGTTGAAGCAGTGTTCCCAGGTCAACAGCGGGGGTGTTGCTTGACTGGAGACAGTTATAGAGGAAAGGAAATTAAACAAAAAAGAATAAATAGTAATTTTTATAGGTTATTTGGAAATATAGGAGGGGCTCTCGTTCGCTCAGGAGATGGACGGGAGCGAGGATCTCCCGTGAGAAGAGTCGTCGATGTCCCGAGTGGGCGCTTCAATGGATTTGCAGTTAGCTACTTGGATTCAGCATTCATAGGTGTATATTGAATTCAAAATACAAAAAGCCAGGAGAGCGCGATGACTGAACGTACCCTACAAGTCCCTTTCGTGGGCCCGACCCTATTGGGAACCCCTCTACTCAACAAGGGAACGGCGTTTAGCCTGCAAGAGCGCGACGCCTTGCACCTGCGAGGTTTACTTCCCCAGGAGGTCGAAACCATCGATCAGCAGGCGCGGCGCGCTTACCAGCAGTACCAGGCGTGCACCACCGATCTGGACAAGCACATCCTGTTGCGCTCGATCCAGGACTCCAACGAAACCCTTTTCTATCGGGTGGTCGATGACCATCTTGATGAAATGCTGCCGATTATCTACACGCCCACCGTCGGCAAGGTCTGCCAGGAATTCTCCCGCATCTATCGCAGCCATCGGGGTTTGTTCATCAGCATCGCCGATCAGGCGCGCATCGACGAGATCCTCAACAATGTCACCAAGGAGCATGTGAAGGTCATTGTCGTCAGTGATTGCGAGCGCATTCTGGGGCTTGGCGATCAGGGTGTCGGCGGCATGGGCATTCCCATCGGCAAGCTGTCGTTGTATACCGCCTGTGGTGGCATCAGCCCGGCCTATACGCTGCCGGTGGTGCTCGATGTGGGCACCAATAATCCGGCGCTGCTGGAGGACCCCCTGTATTTCGGACGCCGGGAAGAGCGCATTCGCGGGGCGCAATACGACGAGTTCCTGCAGGCTTTCGTGGAGGGGATCCAACGGCGCTGGCCTGAAGCGATCCTGCAATTCGAAGACTTTGCCCTGACCAACGCCATGCCCCTGTTGGCGCGTTATCGCGATCAGCTGTGCTGCTTCAACGACGATATTCAAGGCACCGCCGCGGTGACCGTCGGCACCTTGCTGGCGGCCTGCAAGGTCAAGGGGCAGCGGCTGTCCGAACAGACGGTTGCGTTCGTCGGCGCAGGTTCCGCCGGCTGCGGCATTGCCGAGCAGATCATTGCCGCCATGCAGTTGGAGGGCTTGAGCGAGTCCCAGGCCCGCAGTCAGGTGTACTTGCTCAACAGCAAAGGCTTGCTCACCGACCGCCAATCCAATCTCTATGATTTCCAGCAACGCCTGGCGCACTCCAGCGAGTCGCTGGCGCAGTGGGAATTCAGCGGTGACTGGCCGTCGCTGCATGAAGTCGTCAGCAACGCCAAGCCCACCGTGCTGATCGGTGTTTCGGGCAAGGCCGGCCTGTTTACCCAGCCGATCATCCAGACGATGTTTGCCCATTGTGCGCAACCGATCATCATGCCGTTGTCCAACCCGACCTCGCAGATCGAAGCGCACCCTGAGGACATTCTGCAATGGACCGAAGGGCAGGCGCTGGTGGCCACGGGGAGTCCGTTTCTGCCGATCGAGCTGGCGGGCAAGACCTTCCCCATCGCTCAGTGCAATAATTCCTACATCTTCCCTGGTATTGGCTTGGGGGCAATTGCCAGCAAGGCGACACGCATCACCGACGGCATGCTCATGGCTTCAGCCCAGGCACTGGCCGAAAGCGCCGGCCCTGGGCAAATGTTGCCTTCCTTGCGTGACGTCCAAGCGGTGAGCAAGCACATCGCCTTCGCGGTCGGCATGGCGGCCCAGCGTGACGGCGTAGCCCCGCCTTTGTCCGAAGACGCATTGCAGGACGCCATCGAGCAGCAGTTCTGGCAGCCGATCTACCGCCAGTACGTACGTCGACCGGAGTAAGTATCGAGGCCAAAAAAATCCTGCCAGTGTGGCGGGATTTTTTTGATGGGCAGGCTACACCCAACCTCTGTAAAGAGGCTGGGCGGGCTGCTACCGGTCTTCGCTGTTGCTGGGGCCCCGAATGGAGAAGCTTGCCATGTGCTCCAAGCCCTTGATCAGCGCTGAGTGATCCCACTGGCTGCCTCCCAACGCCGCGCAGGTGCTGAATACTTGCTGCGCGTTGGCGGTATTGGGCAGATTGAGGTTCAGTTCGCGAGCACCCTCCAGTGCAAGGTTCAGGTCCTTCTGGTGCAGGCTGATGCGGAAACCAGGGTCGAACGTGCCCTTGATCATGCGTTCGCCATGCACTTCGAGGATCTTCGACGAAGCAAATCCGCCCATCAGCGCTTCGCGTACCTTGGCTGGATCGGCACCATTGCGCGCGGCGAACAGCAACGCTTCACTGACTGCCTGGATGTTCAGGGCGACAATGATCTGGTTGGCCACCTTGGCCGTCTGGCCGTCGCCATTGCCGCCGACGAGGGTGATGTTCTTGCCCATGCTTTGCAGCAGGGGGAGGGCGCGGTCGAACACGGCCTGTTCGCCACCCACCATGATGCTCAAGGTACCGGCCTTGGCACCGACCTCGCCACCCGACACCGGCGCATCCAGGTAACGCGCGCCGGTGGCGACGATTTTTTCAGCGAACGCCTTGGTTGCAGACGGGGAGATCGAACTCATGTCGATGACGATCTTGTTTGGGCCAGTGCCTTCGACCACACCGTTTTCGCCAAACAGCACCGCCTCTACATAGGGTGTATCCGGCACCATGACAATGATGAACTCTGCCTGGCTGGCCACCTCCCGCGGGTTCGCCAGCACCTCGGCACCCGCCTGGGTGAGGGATTGGGGCGGCGTGCTGTGGTGGCTCGATAGGAACAGCTGATGGCCGGCCTTGATCAGGTTCTGTGCCATTGGCAAGCCCATGATGCCGGTGCCGATGAATCCGATAGTCGCCATGTTCGATCCTTTTGCTCAGATAAGGTTGTGGGTGTTCAGCCAGCCCATGCCGGCCTCGGTGGTGGTCAACGGCTTGTATTCGCAGCCAATCCAGCCGTCGTAGCCAATGTGATCGAGGTGTTCGAACAAAAACCGAAAGTTGATCTCGCCCGTTCCCGGCTCGTGGCGACCTGGGTTATCCGCCAATTGCACGTGATTGATCACGGCCAATTGCGCCTCCAAGGTGCGCGCCAGGTCGCCTTCCATGATTTGCATGTGGTAGATGTCATACTGCAGGTACAGATTGGCACTGCCGACCTGTTCATGGATCTTGAGCGCCTGGGCCGTTGTGGTCAGGAAGAAACCGGGAATATCACGGGTATTGATCATCTCCATGACCAGGCGAATGCCCGCGGCTTCGAGCCTGGCGCTGGCATACCGGAGATTGTCGACGAAGGTCTGCTGCACTCGCGCCGGGTCTACGCCCACGGGCGCGATACCGGCCAGGCAGTTGACCTGGATGTTACCCAGGACCTTGGCATACTCGATAGCCAGATCGACCCCCGCCTTGAATTCCTCGACCCGATCCGGGTGGCAGGCGATGCCGCGCTCGCCTTGGTCCCAGTCGCCGGCAGGCAGGTTGAACAGGACCTGGGTCAACGCATGTTCATCCAGCTGCGCCTTGATCTGGGCTGAGCCGAACGCGTAGGGGAACAGGTATTCAACGCCGGTAAACCCCGCGTTGGCCGCCGCGGCAAAGCGTTGCAGAAACGGCTGCTCGGTGAACAGCATCGACAGATTGGCGCATAGACGTGTCATGTGGTTTCTCCGGTAAAGAAAGCGAGTCAGGCCAGGTGGCTGATGGCGGTCGGGGCATCGGCAGCGCATTCAGCCAGCGCTTCGAACTCGTTGATCGCATTGATCTCGGTGCCCATCGCGATGTTGGTGATGCGCTCCAGAATGACCTCCACCACCACGGGAACACGGTGCTGCTCCATGAGCGTGCGGGCCTCGGCGAAGGCGGCCTGCAGGTGGCCAGGATCAGTGACGCGCAATGCCTTGCAACCCAGTCCTTCGGCGACTGCCACATGGTCCACACCGTAACCTTCGAGTTCGGAGACATTGATATTGTCGAACGCCAGTTGCACGCAATAGTCCATGTCGAAACCGCGTTGGGCCTGGCGAATCAGGCCAAGGTAGGCATTGTTCACCACCACATGAATGTAGGGCAGCTTGAACTGCGCGCCGACCGCAAGCTCTTCAATCATGAACTGGAAGTCGTAGTCACCGGACAGCGCGACGACCTGGCGCTGCGGATCGGCCTTGACCACGCCCAAGGCCGCCGGGATCGTCCAGCCCAATGGCCCGGCCTGTCCGCAATTGATCCAGTGGCGAGGCTTGTAGACGTGAAGGAACTGCGCGCCAGCGATCTGGGATAGACCGATGGTGCTGATATAGCAGGTGTCCTGGCCGAAAAAGCGGTTCATCTCCTCGTACACCCGTTGCGGCTTGATCGGTACATCATCGAAGTGCGTCTTGCGTTGCAGGCGGGCTTTGCGTTCCTGACAACGGCCCAGCCAGGGCGCGAAGTTTTTCAGGCGACCGGCCGTGTGCCATTCGCGGGCGACCTCCAGCAGCATGACCAAAGCGCTGCCGGCATCCGAGACGATGCCCAGTTCCGGCATCAGTACCCGGCCAATCTGGGTGGGTTCGATGTCGATATGGATAAACCGACGTCCTTCGGTATACACCGGGATAGAGCCGGTATGCCGATTGGCCCAACGATTGCCGATGCCAATCACCACGTCCGATTCGAGCAGCGTTGCGTTACCGTAGCGGTGGGACGTTTGCAGACCGACCATGCCCGCCATCTGCGGATGGTCATCGGGAATGCAGCCCCAGCCCATCAGGGTAGGGATCACTGGAATGCCGGTCAGTTCGGCGAACTCCACCAGCAACGCCGAGGCATCGGCATTGATGATGCCGCCGCCCGCAACGATCAGCGGACGATCAGCCTGATTGAGCAGGGCCATGGCTTTTTCGGCCTGCTGACGGCTGGCCTTGGGCTTGATCACGGGCAGGGGTTCATAAGCGTCGATGTCGAACTCGATTTCGGCCATTTGCACGTCGAAGGGCAGGTCGATCAACACCGGGCCTGGACGGTCACTGCGCATGATCTGGAAGGCTTTTTGAAAGACGTAGGGAACCTGGCCGGGTTCTAGCACCGTGGTCGCCCATTTGCACACTGGCGCCGCGATGCTCGAGATGTCAACGGCCTGGAAGTCTTCCTTATGCAGACGCGCGCGAGGCGCTTGGCCTGTGATGCACAGGATCGGAATCGAATCGGCCGACGCCGAATACAGACCGGTAATCATGTCGGTGCCGGCCGGGCCTGATGTACCGATGCACACGCCAATGTTTCCGGCCACGGCGCGGGTATAGCCCTCGGCCATGTGCGAAGCGCCTTCTACATGGCGGGCCAGCACATGGTCAATGCCGCCCAGCTTCTTCAGCGCGGCGTACAGCGGATTGATGGCCGCGCCAGGGATACCGAACGCGGTGTCGATGCCTTCGCGGCGCATGACAAGAACGGCAGCTTCGATGGCTTTCATGAGGGGCATGGGGCTCTCCTTTATCCGATATTTTTTGTACGCCCAAAGCATCCCTTTGCTAGCCTGCTTTGTGAATTGCCGCTTTTATCCTTTCTGTCGGTATCAGGAGTATCGGATGGATCGCTACACGGAATTACGTAGCTACGTACTGATAGCCACGCGTGGCAGCTTTGCTGCCGCCGCCCTGGTCGATGGGGTGACGCCCGTGATCATGGGGCGGCGCTTGACCTCATTGGAGCAGAGGCTTGGGGTGAAACTCATTCATCGTTCGACCCGCGGCCTGACGCTCACGGAATTGGGTGAGGCCTACCTTGAGCAGGCCAAGGTCTTGCTGCGGTCCTTCGATGAAATCGACGCGAGCATCAGCGAAAACCGCAGCGCGGTGCGCGGCCACCTGATGATTACCGCGCCGGCAGGCTTCGGCCGACGACATGTCGCCCCGCATGCCCCGGAATTTCAGGCTCGCTTTCCCGACCTCAAGCTCTCGCTCGACCTCACCGACAATGTCATCGACCTGGTCCGCGAGGGGTATGACATGAGCATCCGTATTGGTGAAGTACTGGACCCCAACTACGTAGCGGTAACCTTGGCCGCCAACCGCCGCGTGGTCTGCGGTGCGCCGAGCTATTTCGCGGCTCATGGCATCCCCCGTACCCTTGACGACCTGGCGCGGCATAACTGCCTGGCATTCAACCTGCAGGGCGGGCAGCACCGGGGCTGGACCTTTCAGAAAGACGGTAGGCAGGTAGCCGTCAAAGTGGCCGGCAACCTCTACTGCAACGACGGCGAACTGCTGTTCGATTGGGCCAAGCGTGGCCTTGGCATCTGCTGGCGTTCGGTCTGGGAAATCCAGAGCGAGCTGCTCAGTGGCGAACTCACCACGGTGCTCGATGAGTTCGCCTTGCCCAGCTACGACATCCAGGGCGTTTACCCTCAGCAACATTACCTGCCGGCCAAGGTGCGCTTTTTCATTGCCTTCCTTAAAGAGGTCTATAACCGTCCCGGTTACTGGGTGCGCAGCTAGTGTCTTGTCTGCGAAGTAAGCTGTTCACTTTAGAGAACGCATTTCGAAGACAGGACACTAGATCAGCGACAGCGATACGGGGGGCAAGCCGCGGATCTGTCCATGCAATGCTCCAGGGCCTTCAGCGAAGTGCATACCCGTGAAAGACCCTGTGGTGATGATGAAATCCTGGGGCAGGGTCAATCCCTGGCGGGTGTGGTGATTGACCAGCCACGGCAGCAGTCGTCGCGGATCGCCCGCCGGGTTGGCGGCCGCCGCCGGTAGAATACTGCTGCCGGCTAACGTCCATTCGAGCTCGGGATGAACGAAATCGAAGCGTTCTTCATAAGGGACAAACTCGCCAACGACCAGGGCGCCATGGTTAAGCAGGTCTGCCAGTTGAGTCAGGGGCTCGATCCGCGGCCAGTCTGCAAAGCGGCTGGACACGATTTCGATGGCCGCGGCCATTTCACCAATGCCGCTCATGACCTCTTCGTCGCTGTACGCCTGATCGCGAGGGCTGAATGCGCGGTTGAAGCGAAAGGCGATCTCCAGCTCCAGACCCACGGGTGCGTAAGCGGCACGATCGAACTGGGCACCGGACGAAAACAGGCAGTCGCGAGGCAGCGGTGAGCCCTGGATCGGCCCGGTATGGGATTTGGAGCCGATCTTCCAGCCGCCGGGCTCGATCCCGCGCAGGTGGAAAATCGCCTGCTGGGTGAGGTAGGCGGCGGCCATGTCGGCAGGGTACAAATCGTTGTCGAGCTCGCTCAACGGGCTGCGCTCACGTTGCGCGTCGACGATCAGTTGCGCCAGACGCGAAGAAGTGGATGCTGGGTTCAAGATGTCGCTCCATTGTCAGGCCCCCGCCCGCGGGCGGGGGTGGTTGCAAGTTATTTACCGATGGCAGGCGCGGCTTGCGCATCGGGCGTCAGCGGGACGGGCGGCTGCACATACTCGAATTTGTTCTGGGGCCGCATGCGGAAGGAAAGCATCACACCGATCGCCAGCAGAATGATGCTGACCAGGAACGGTAGCTGCCAATTGCCGAACTTGTCGATCAACAATCCGGCCGCCACAGGGCTGACGATGGCTGCCATGGCAGACCCGGTGTTCATCATGCCGCTCGCCGTACCGCAATGATCAGGCGCGATGTCCATCGGAATGGCCCACATTGGCCCGATCGTCATCTCGGAGAAGAAGAAGCCCAAGGCCAGGCATGCCAGGGAAATGTGCATATCCTTGGTAAACATCAGCGGCACCAGGGAAAGCAGCGTCAGCGTCAGGCAGACCGCGACCATTAGGCTGCGTGCTTTGTTCAGGTCCTTGGTGCGAGCATAGATGCGGTCACTGACGATACCGCCCAAGGTATCGCCCACCACGCCGCCAAAGAACACTGTGGAGGCGAAGATGGCGGTGCCCTTCAGGTCGAGCCCCATGTTCATGAAGTACATCGGTACCCAGCTCAGCAGCAGCCATAGCGTCCATCCGTAGCAGAAATAGACGATGGTCACCGGTGCCATGCGCTTGAAAAGGCGTCCCCAGGGCAGAGGCGTTTTACTCTTGACCTTTGGTGGCGGCAGGACATCCAGCTCTTGCTGCGAAATGCGCGGGTGGTCTTTAGGCAATTCCGTAAAGACCAACATCCAGATCGCTACCCACACGAAGCTGATGGCCGCACAGACGTAGAACGATTCCCGCCAGCCGTAGGTCGCCATGACGGCGATCATCGCGGCAGGGGCCAGGGCATTGCCAAGACGCGCGAAGGCATGGGTGATGCCTTGGGCGAATCCGCGTTTCTCCTTGGGTATCCAGCGCGACATTGCCGCGGTTGCCGCGGGAAAGGTCGCACCCTCACCGAGGCCCAGGAGCACCCGCGCGATGATCAGAGAAACGAAGCCACCGGCCAGACCCGTCAATACGGTCGCGCCAGCCCAGATCAACCCGCATACCACCAGCGTTCGCTTGGCGCCGAATCGGTCGCTGACCCAGCCGCCGATGATCTGAAAGACCAGGTAGGGATACGCAAACGCAGAGAAGACGATGCCAATCTCTGTCTTGGTCAGGTTGAACTCTTTCCCGAAGCCGACCGCTGCCGTGCTGACATTGACGCGGTCCAGGTAGGTGATGAAATACATGGCGCACAGCATGAACAGCACCACCGTGGTGGGGCGCAGACGTAAAAACTTCATGATCTATCTCCAGTTTCTTATTGTGCTCGCTGACAAACGCGATGATTCGGGATAGTTGGTCGGATCGGGGAAGCTGCGACCGATGCCGCAGCTCCTGGCACATCACTCGCGCCGCAGCGGCACGGATTGTCCTCCCAGGTAATCCATGGCCGCCAGCACACCACTGGACTGCAGTTTCACGCCGGCCAGTTGCAGGCCCATTTCGCACCCTGTCAGGGTTGCCATAAGGGTCAGGTCATTGCAGTCACCCAAGTGGCCAATACGGAACATGCGGCCTTTCATCTTGCCCAGGCCCGTGCCCAGCGACATGTCGAAGCGCTCGTAGATGGTCTTGCGCACGACGTCGGCATCAATACCATCAGGTGTCATCACGCCGGTCAGGACCGGGCTATACACGGCCGGATCGGCGCACTGGATCTCCAGCCCCCAGGCATTCACCGCCGAGCGGCAAGCATGGGCCAACCTTTTATGGCGAGTGAAGACGTTGTCCAGGCCTTCGCCAAGGATCATGTCCAGCGCCTCGGACAAACCGTACAGCAAGTTGGTGTTGGGCGTATAAGGCCAATAGCCGGTCTTGTTCATTTCAACGATTTCGTCCCAGGCCCAGAAACTGCGGGGCAGGCCTGCGCTTTTGCTGGCTTGCAGGGCTTTAGGGGACAGGGCATTGAAGCTGATGCCCGGAGGGAGCATGAGGCCTTTCTGCGAGCCGGAGACGGTCACGTCCACGCCCCATTCGTCATGACGATAGTCGGCTGATGCAAGGCCGGAAATGGTATCGACCAACAGCAGCGCGGGGTGACCGGCGGCATCGATGGCCTGGCGCACGGCAGCGATATCCGAGGTCACGCCGGTGCTGGTTTCGTTATGCACGACGCAAACGGCCTTGATGCGGTGATTGCTGTCGGCGCGCAGATGCTCCTCGATCATGTGCGCATCGACCCCACCGCGCCAGCCCTCGATCCCGGGGCGACCAATGAATTGCGGCTTGAGTCCCAAACTCAGCGCCATCTTCTGCCAGAGGGTGGCGAAATGACCCGTTTCAAACATCAAGACTTCGTCGCCGGTGCTCAGCGTATTACACAGGGCCGCTTCCCAGGCGCCGGTACCGGAGGCGGGGTAGATGACCACAGGATGACGGGTTTTGAAAATCTGTTTGATGCCCTCGAGCACCTTGAGCCCCAGCTCGCCGAATTCCGGACCACGGTGATCGATGGTGGGATAGCTCATGGCGCGCAGGATGCGGTCCGGGACTGGGCTGGGACCAGGGATTTGCAGGAAGTGACGGCCGGCGGGATGGAAATCGAGCTTCAGCATGGGGTGACTCCTTGTTTTTGTATTTTGAATTCAAAATACGTTAGCACCTCATCTCGCTGTGTCAAACAGCATAATTGCGCTAATATTTGCCAATACAGGGACTGAATTTGAATAAGGCATGGCTTTGCAGTGATGCCGAAGAGGATTTTGAATGCAAAATATTGACGAGTTGCGTGAGCTTGACGGGCCTCGGTTACTGCCCAAGGTCGAGCGCCAGCGTTTGCACGACATGGTGGTCGAGCACCTGCGAAGCTTTATTACCGAAGGGGTGCTGGCGCCCGGGAAAAAACTCAACGAGCGCGAGCTGTGCGAAACCCTGGGCATCTCCCGTACGCCGTTGCGCGAGGCACTGAAGGTACTGGCTGTCGAGGGGCTGATCGAGATCAATCCCAACCGCGGTGCGAGCGTCGCGCGGATGTCGGAGCTGGAAATTCGCGAAACGTTCGAGCTGATGAGCGGGATTGAAGCCTTTGCCGGTGAATTGGCGTGCGAGCGCATCACTGCTCAAGAACTCGAGGAGATCAAGGCACTGCACTACGCCATGGTGGTCAGCAAGAATCAGAACGACCTGCCAGGCTATTATCAGCGCAACCGGGCCATCCACGATCTGATCAACCTGGCGGCGCGCAACTCAGCGCTGCGCCAGGTCTACCTGTCCTTGAACCGCCGCATTCATGCGTTGCGTTTCCTGTCCAATCAACAGGCACCGAAGTGGGACAGGGCCTTGCACGATCACGAAGAAATGATCGAGGCCTTGCAGGCACGCGACGGCAAGCGCCTGAGCAGCATTCTTCGTCATCACCTTCTGGAAAAACGCGATGCCATCATGCTGATGGTTCGCGACGAGTCCGAACATTCGGATTCCATTCGCCGTTAGGGAGCCAGACCATGGCGCGTAGCCTCGACGCTTTGCTGCAAGCCTGTGCCAATCGTCTGCCGCAACTCGAGCAGCAGCGCCTGATGCTCTATGCCGGTGCCAACATTCCCAGTGCCCGAGCGATGGCGGCCTATAGCCCCGCACTCGGCGCATACCCGGCGATGGGACCAACCGGCTGCAAGGAACAGCCGGAAACCGAGCTGGTCAGTGAACTTGAATGTCGTGCCGGCCAGGCCGCCATGGCGCTGTTCAACGCGGCGTGGGCCGAGGTCAGGCTGGCCAGTTGTACGCTGGCCAACCTGGCCATTTTCCACGCTTACTGCCGTCCGGGTGATCGAGTATTGGCGCCCGCTGCCGAGCACGGTGGTCATTTGAGCCAGCGCCGTGGCGGCACTGCACAAATGGCTGGCCTGGTGGTCGAGGACCTGCCGTTCGATCGCGCCGCCTGCCAGCTTGATACCGCGCGCGCCGTCGAGATGATCCAGCGCTGCAAGCCTAGGCTGGTGGTGTTGGGACGCAGCATCATGATCAAGGCCGACGATATTGCGCCCGTCGCGCAAGCGGCTCGCGCCGTTGGCGCCATGACGCTGTTCGATGCCTCTCATGTGTTGGGGTTGATTGCCGGTGGTGTGTATCCCAATCCGCTCGATGCCGGTATCGACCTGGTCAGCAGCTCCACTTACAAAACCTTGCCCGGACGGCCACAAGGGTTGGTGCTGGGGCGCGATCGGCAGCATGCCCAACCACTGCGTGACCTGCTCGACACGCGGATGCTCGCCAACTATGACGCGGGGCGGCTGCCCTCACTGTTGGTCACCCTCACCGAAGCCCAGGCCACGGGTGCCGAATACGCTGCAAGCATCATCGCCAACAGCAAGGCGCTGCACCGGTTGCTGCAAAGCGAAGGTTTGCCCGTGCTCGGGGCAAACACGGGCGAAGTGCATACCCATCAGCTGCTGTTGCCCTTATCAACCAGTATCGATCCCAGGGCCGTGATGAGCGCGTTGCAGGCGCACGGCATCCTCATGGGCACCTGCGTCGACCCGACGGTGGAGGGTCATCATGCTTTGCGGCTGGGAACGCAATTCATCACTCGTCAGGGCATGGAGGCGGCGCATATGCCTGAAGTGGCGCGGCTGCTTGCCCACGTGTTGCAGATCGCGCCCTGCGGGCGGCTACGCGATGGTGCCAACGGCGAGACCCGGGCCTCCTTGGAGCGGATTCGACAGATGCTGATGGGATTGAGCGCCTGAAAGCACACGCCTGCAGCGACTTGCGCCGACAGCTACACAATAAGGCGTCGGTTGAACTTGGTTTCCATGACGATATGGGACGCGGTGTGTGCTACGCCCTTGATCATGTTGATACGCGTGAGTTCGGCATTGAGTTCGCCCAAGGTATGCGTGGCGAGATGGATAATGAAATCCGACTCGCCGGAGACGGCATACACGGCCTGCACCGCGTCTATCTTGCGCAGTGCGGTCATGACATCGGTATAGCTCTTGTTGGTGCAGGACGTCATGGTGAAGCAGTTGATGGTCTGCTGCAGTTTGTCCTGATCGATGCGCACGCTGTAGCCAGTGATCACCCCGGCTTTTTCCAGGCGGTTGATCCGCTCCTGTACCGCGGAGCGCGAGACGCCCAGTTTACGTGCCAATGAAGCCGTGGGCTCGCGGGCGTTGGCTTGCAGAAGCCCAAGCAATTGCCTGTCCTTCTCGGTCAGGCTGAACAATGAACCGGGAGTGTGCGCATCCATGGGTAGTTTCGTGACCTTGAGGCGATTTCAGCTTTTATTGATAGCCCAACGCTGTGAACGCGCTTCTTGGAACATGTCCATCAGCTTCAACCCGGCGTAGACCGTTTGCGCCGCGGCAGGGCCGAAAGGGCCGCCATTCCATTCCAGGCCATAGGCCGCGAACAGGCGGTATCGATCCGTTTCGCCGCAAATGGCTTCGGCGACGACACGAGCACCGATAGGCGCGGTGTTCATACCATGGCCCCCAAATGATGTACAGGTCCATAGCCCCGATCCCAGGGGCCCGATATGCGGCATTTTATGGCGAGCGTAACCCATCAGTCCGGACCAGGCCTTTTCGATCTTCAGGCCACTTAGTTGCGGATAGACACCCAGAATATCGTTGGTCAGCAGCTGCCCCAGGCGCTTTTCATCCTGAAGGTTTCTCGTGGTGATGTGGCCGCCCCAGAGCAGGCGATCGCCATCGACGATGCGGTAGTAGTCCGAAGCGCGGCGATTGTCGCCAACGGCATCGGTGGTGCGTACCACATCCCGCAAGCGATCACCCAAAAGACCGGCAAGGGCTTCTATTGCTATGCGCCTGGCTCGCGCCGCCCGGAGCCGAACCCGGCGTTGATGCCGTTGTTGGAGGCGGTGTCCCGGGACAAAGGCATAACGCGCGATGACCTCAGTGATCAATACATCGTCGAGCGCTGCATCTTCGCGCTGATCAATGAGGGCGCAAAGATTCTCGAGGAAGGCATCGTGCGGCGCAGTGGCGATATCGATGTGATCTACCTGCATGGCTATGGCTTCGCCGCCTGGCGCGGCGGCCCGATGTTCTATGCCGACAGCCTGGGACTGGACAAGGTGCTGGCCCGTATCCGCGAGTTCCACCAACGCTTTGGCGCCTGGTGGCAACCGGCGCCGCTGCTGGAAAAACTGGCCGCGCAAGGTGGACGCTTCGCTGACTGGAAACCCGCTTCATAACGGCCCGCTTATCGGTCTTTCATTGGCTTGGAGAAATACGATGGACATTCATTTTACGGCTGAAGAATTAGCGTTTCGCGATGAGGTCAGGGCTTTCCTGAAGAACAAGTTGCCCCAGGACCTGGCTGAAAAGGTGCGCCTTGGCAAGCACTTGTCCAAAGCCGACCACCTGCGCTGGCAGGCGATTCAGAATGAAAAGGGCTGGTATGCGACCCACTGGCCCGTGGCATTTGGCGGCACTGGCTGGGGACCGGTACAAAAGCATATCTACGAAGAGGAATGTGCCCGCCTGGGGGCGCCGCGCACTATTCCGTTCGGGGTCAGCATGGTCGCTCCGGTATTGATCAAGTTCGGCACGCCACAGCAACAGGAGCATTACCTGCCGCGTATCCTCGATGGCACGGACTGGTGGTGTCAGGGCTACTCCGAACCCGGCGCCGGGTCGGACCTGGCTTCATTGAAAACCCGGGCGGTGCGCGACGGCGATCATTACATCGTCAATGGCCAGAAGACCTGGGACATCATCATCGCGCTGCTGTTGCTCCCAGGTATCGTCGTGGCGTTTGAAACGGAATGACTGATCGCTCATGTGATGAATTGGCTGGCCTATAACGGAGCGATGTTTGTCGGCATCGCTGCGATCTTGCTCACCGATTACCTATTGCTGCGTCGCCAGACAGTCCTACCGGCCCATCTGTTCGTCAAGACCCGTGAAAGCGCCTACTGGTTTTGGGGTGGGGTGAACTGGGTGGCGATGGGGACCATCGTGCTCGGGATCTGGACCTATCTGTCGCTGTTCAACCCGATGACATTGGCTGTAGGCGGCTCGTTCCGCTATATCGGTGCGGCCATGCCTTCTTTTGCACTGTGCATCGTGACGTATTATTTGGCCATGCGTTTGGTGATTGCCTCAAGTGACAAAGGCGGTTACCGCAACGTTGATCAATTGGCCCTGAAGAAGGTCAGTGTAGGGTTATAGCCAAACGCTTAGAACAAGGCCCTGGCTCACCGCCGGGGCCTTTTGTTTTATGAATAAGGTCATATGATCTGAAAATAAGGTCACTTGACCTATGTCGGGTGTCCTACTTACAATTTGGCTACGTTGGGTAGGACGCCTGGCGTATCCAGGTCCGCGTGTTTGCATCGCGGTCTTGCCAGCAGGCATTCTGTGAACGTGAAAGACCCGCTTTTGGAGCATTACGTGATGTTGAGTGAAACCACACGGACCGAGACTTTGTTCGACAGAACGGCCAGTCCTCGTGAAAAAAAACGCGTGCAGCGTATTGAGGACATCATCGAGACCGCCGCCAAGCTGTTCGTGCGTGATGGTTACGCTCAGTTTTCCTCGCGTCGTGTTGCCAATGAGTTGGGTATCAGCCTTAGCAACCTGCAACACTACTGTGGCACCACCGAGAACTTGTTGCTTTCAATGATCAGGGCAAAAATCGAGGTGTTTGTCACACGCTTTCACGACATTGCCAATGAACCCTCGCTGACGCCAGAGCAGCGCTTTATCAAAGTCATCGATGAAGACATGGCCGCGACGCTGGATCCCTGGATTGCTTCGTTTTCATTCCAGACATGGGCGTTGGCCGAGCATGACAAAGACGTCAACGAACACCTCAAGCATATCTACGGTGAGTTTTGCCGCATCCTGGCCAGCCTGATCAGGGAGGTGAATCCCGCAGTGACACACACCAAGGCCGATGTCTACGCGACGCTGATCGCGTCTCAAATCGAAGGATTGTTGTTCTACAACAAGCAGATCGCTGCTGACCAGCAGCACTGGGACGATACCCTCGAAACGATGCGTACGATGTGGGTCAACATGATTCGTGTGGCCTGAGCCGGATGCTATCAGGCCGCTGCGCCCCGTTTTCTGGTCTCCACGCACCTGTTTCTGAGTTCTGACCTGCGTTTATTCTTCCTGCTGAATCAGTACGGGAAGTGAGCATCATGGGAGGATCTCTTGAAGACATCGATCGGCTGGCCACCTTGCATTTCATTGCATTGGTCGACTCGCTGATGATTGAGGCGGGCCATACCACCCAAGGGTTGCTGCGGGGTACGGATCTTGAGGCAGAGGATTTGCAGACGGGCCTGCGGCTGATCACACCCTCCCAGGAATACGCCATCTTGCGCAATGCCCTTGCCTTGTCAGGCAATGCGCATCTTGGCCTGGAGCTCGGCAGTCGGTGTCGATTGGCGGCCTATGGCATCTTCGGCTTTACCCTGCTTTCCAGTAGTGACTTGCGATCAGCATTGGGCTTGCTGTTCGAGTTCCCATTGCCGCTGGGGACAGGCTTTCAATTGGCCTTGAAGCAAGAGCATGGGGTGGCAACCATGACCGTTACCGACACCTTCGAGGTGGAGGATGAGTTACGCGGGTTGGCGATCGAGTTTTGCCTGACGGCTGTGCAAAGCCTGATGGCTGATTTGCTCTACCAGGCGTTGCCGGTGCTGAGCGTCAATATCAGCTTTCCGGAATTGGCCGATGCGCAGACCTATGAGCATTACTTCGACTGCCCAGTATCATTTGATTCCTCGCGCTCCAGCAGCCTGTCTTTCGATGCCCGCTGGCTCGATCAGCCACTGCCTTGTGCGCATTCTGTTTCCCATGACCAGATGAAGAAACATTGTTCCGAGCTCAAATCCCACCTGGAAAGCCCTCGTGATTTTCTCGCCAATGTGAGATCCGCCATTTCTACGCAGTTCGATCCAGCGCCGACGCTGAATAACATTGCATTGAGCATGGCCTGTTCTAGCAAAACCCTGCAGCGTCATTTACGCGCCGCGGGCACCAGCTTTAATGAGCTGCTGGGTGAAGTGCGCTATCAACGCGCGCAAGAGCTGTTGATACGGCAGGTACCCATTGCACGTATCGCCGAACACCTGGGCTTTAGCGAGGCCGCCGCCTTCAGGAGGGCCTTTCAGCGCTGGAGCGGATGCACGCCTTCGCAGTATCGCTCGCAGGTCAGGCACTGAAAGAGGTGACGTTCGCAGTGGCAAGTGTCTCTTAAGATCCCCTTTTTTGACCCGTTTGCGCCTTTAGCCCGCCCCCCTCAAACCAGACAATCAATAGCAGGTCGCCATGATTGGCATCACGCAGTGATTGGGAAGAAGGGGCAGTTATGAAAGTGTTGGTTCGCAGTGTGGCGGCAGGCGTCGGAGCGCTTTATGCGGGTTCCGGTTTCGCTCTCGACAGCTTTCAAATCGGGGATGTGCTGTTCGAACCCTCAGTGACGGTGGGCGCGGCGTACCTCTATCATAAGAATCAGGCGTTTGGCGGCCGTACCAGCGGCATCGGGCTGGAGGTAGACCGTACCTCCAGCCGTTTTGAAGGCTTTGTTTTGCCCGATGTAAAATTCACCGGGCCGCAAACCGCGTTCGGGACGGTGTTCGGTGGCGTTTCGGCGGTCGGTGCGATGACGCGTGGCGACAGTGACGCGGGGGGATTTACCCATGACGATCCGGAGTCCATAGGCCTGGAAACAGCCTTTGTCGGCTGGAAAAGCGCGGATTTGTTTCCCTCGCTAGGCAAGGATGCGCTGAGGCTCAGCGGCGGTCGTCAGAACTTCATGATCGACAACGGCTTCCTGATCGGTGACGGCCATGCTGACCAGGGCAAGGACGCGGCCGCCTGGATTGGCCCACGCACCGCATTCAAAAATACCCTTGTTGCCCAGCTGGATACCGGCAAGATTCATGCGGACCTGTTCGACCTGACAGCCACCGCTGACCTTGAATATGCCGACTACAAAGAAAACCTGCGCCTGCGCGGCGGAAATTTCGAGTGGCGTGACAGCCTGGGTACGCTAGGGGCCACCTATTACCATACGCTCGACGCTGACAACGCATCGCGCGACGGCGTGGATGTGTACGATGTTCGCGCCAAAGGCACACCGTTCACAGCGCTCCCGCAAGTCAGCCTGGCCGGTGAGTATGTCTGGCAGAAGGGGGGCGATGCCGACAAGTCCGCCCATGGCTGGTACGCACAAGCCAGCTACGCCTTCACCGATGTGCTATGGACGCCGACCCTGACCTATCGCCGGACTCAGTACTCCGATGACTACGACCCAATGACCTATGGCTATGGCGGTGAGTACGGCACTTGGTACCAAGGTGAAATCGTTGGTGAGTACATGCTGTTCAACAGTAACGTCAACATCGATCTACTCAAGCTGGCATTGCAGCCACGCGAGAATATCGGCTTTGGCGTGATGGGCTATCGGTTCCGCCTGGATAAAGCGCCGGAGGGCGTGACCAGCCGTGATTTTGCCAACGAGGTGGATGTGTACGTGAACTGGACAGTGACGCCATCGCTGACGGTCAGCGCAGTGTATGGCGTGGCGTTGCCCGGCGATGCGGCCAAGCAGATCTATGGTGACAACAACCGTTCCAACCTCTTTGAAACCGTTGTGAGCTGGAGCTTCTGATTGCCTTCCAGGAGCGTGCGGGCGTTTCTTGCATGGCCCAATCGCCCCTTTTTTTGTCTGCTGCGAACCTGTCAGCTGCGTGCACCTCACCCTACATTCCAGGCGGTTGCACACCACATTTCCAGAGGGCCTCAATCATGTCTACCGCTTCCCTTGTGACTCTGCCGGGTACAGCATCCGTTGAGCACGTCGTCGAGATCATCGAGCGCGATGGCGGCGTTATTATTGCGGATTTTATGGCCAGCGATGTGCTCAGCGAACTCAAGCAGCAGATCGACGCTGCGCTGGATACTTCGAGCTTTGGTCATGAAAACTTTTTCGTCGGCACCTCTACACGCCGCGCTAGCCGGCTGTTCGCGCGCTGTTCGCGCATGGTCGATGTCGTCCTGCATCCCTTGTACCTTGGGGCCGCACGCAAAATCCTGCAGAAGCCCGTATCGGTCTGGTTTGGCCAGCAACGCACCACGGTCACTCCGCAAATCCAGATTGGTATGACTCAAGCCATCCAAATTCATCCAGGCCAGGGCAAGCAACCGCTGCATCGCGATGACACCAGCTTCCTCTGGCGTCATCCCAACTACGGACGCGAAGCACGGCTGCAGATCATGCTAGCAGTGACCGAGTTTACCGAAGCCACGGGCGCGACCAAGGTGATCCCCGGCAGCCACAAGTGGGACGATGAGCGCTGCCCTCAACCCGAAGAGGCGGTGAACGCCGAGATGGCTGCAGGTTCCGCGCTTCTGTTCATCGGTTCGACTTACCATGGCGGTGGCACTAACTCCAGCGATGCGCCTCGCACGGGGCTGACCATGGGCATCGATCTGGGGTGCGTACGTCAGGAAGAAAACCAGTACTTGTCCATACCCTTCGAGACGCTCAAGGGATTGCCGAGCGAAGTACAGCGCTTGCTTGGCTGGGATGCGGGCGAGAACTTCATGGGATGGGTGGAGCAGGGCGGCAAGATGCTCAGCCCACACACCTTCCTGCAATCCGATGATGTGCTCAAGTCGCTGGGCCTGGTAGAGCAAACCCAGTGAGCTGAGTAGGCCAGGCTTTGACAAAGGCAACCTGCGGGTTGCCTTTTTTGCACCTGAAGTATTCTGTTGCTCGGCTCAAGCCCTAAAAAGGCGCCCGAAGGCGCCTGAACTTTCACCTGAACCGAGGGCAGAGCCAGGTGAGCTGAACAAACCAGTGGAGCATTGGTAAGGCGCAGGGTTTGTCCCGCCTCGCGATAAAGCGAGTGGGGACCATTTTAGGATCTTGCAGAGCCTTGAGTAGGTGGCGGTCGGCCAATTCTAGCGATGCGGTGGCCAATTGAAACGTGTGCGCCTGTCGGCTCATACCGTCTGAGCAGTAAACTTTCTGTGTTCTTTATAGAGAATTCTATATTGTATATAGAATTTAGCATGATAAATTGCAAGGTCAGCGGCTCCCCATAACAACAAGAACGGTCATTGATCATGCTCTTTGCAAAGAAACTCTCCATTGGCAGCAAGCTTCTGGTACTGCCCATTTTGTTCGTGCTTGCATTGTTGGTCGTCTCGGGTATGGGCTATCACGGCTTGGCCAGGCAGCAGGCAGTGATCGAAGAAATTCAACAGTTGCGCTTCCAGCAATATCGGCAGGTGCTGGAAGCCGCGACTGCCTTGCAGGCGGCGATGGTCGGCGCCTATGCCACCGGTGCACGCATTCTTGAATCCAGGGGGCAGGCCACGTTCGAGGAACTGGAATATTATTTCGAGGATATACGGGCTAGTGTCGGCGACATGCGCACTGGCCTCGACAACGCAGTGCGTGAAGCCCGCCTGGGGGAAGAGGAAAAGGCGCTCTACCGGGCGGTGCAGGAGCAGGCTGCGGTGGTAACCGAAGGGCTGGACGACTTCCAGAGCACTGTCTTGAGCGATCAGATTCAGGCTGCTTCGCTATTGGGCCGGGTGCGCGCTGATAGCAACGGCCTGCAAGGGCAGTTCAACCGCTTGTTGGGGCTGCAGGCGCAACTGACCTCCGACGCCTTCGCCCACGCCGGTGCCCTGCAGCGCCAGGTGTCAAAGATGCTGGTAGTGGTCCTGCTGGCCGCCAGTGCCCTGGCCTTGATAGTCAGCCTTTTGCTGCGGGGACAGATCCTGCGCCCTATCCGGGAAATCGAGCAGGCATCGATCAGGTTGCGGGACGGTGATCTGACCCATCGAGTGCGCGTGATCGGCGGCGACGAGATCGCTCACACCGCTCAAGCATTCAATGATCTAATTCACAGTTTCCAGCAGGCGATGCGCCAGGTCGCCGCGGTCGCCACCTCGGTCAGCGCCTCGGCCGAGACGTTAGTAGGCGCCTCGGCGCAGGTGGCCGAGAGCTCCTCGGCACAGACCGGTGCGGTTGGGGTGGTATCGATAACCATCGAGCAGATGAGCGTCAGCATCGCCGCCATCTCCAATCATGCTCAGAGCCTGCGCGGATCTGCCGAGGCCAGCCTGCGGGGCACGCAGGACGGACACCTGGCGCTGTCGCGTCTGCTCGAAAACATCGACAGCGTACGCCTCGCGTTCTCAGCTATTCGCGGCTCGGTGGGTGATTTCGTCGAAAGCACTTCGGCAATCACCACCAGTATCACCCAGGTTAAGGACCTCTCTGCGCAGACCAACCTGCTGGCGCTCAATGCGGCGATCGAAGCGGCGAGGGCAGGTGAAAGCGGGCGCGGTTTCAGTGTGGTGGCCGATGAAGTGCGTCAGTTGGCGCAACGCTCGGCGCGAGCGGCCAATTCAATCAATGAGTTGACAGTGAAGCTTGAGGGTCAGTCCGAGGTGGTTGACGAGGCTCTGCGTGCAGGCACTGTGGCGCTGGATGACAGCGGCAGGTTGCTGAGCGAATTGGAGAGCACCTTGCAGCAGGCTGCGGAACTGGTCGGCGATTCGACCAGAGGCGTGGACCAGATCGCCGATGCAGTGAGTGCGCAAAGCGAGGGCGGGCGGGGGATAGCGGAGAACATCGAGCACATCGCACGCATGGCTGGGGATGGCGACGCGATTACGCGTCAAGTGTCCGGAGCGGTGGTCTCTCTGCGTGAGCTTTCAGACGAACTGAGCCTGGCGGTGAGCCGTTTCCGTTTCGAGGTCTGACCGGTACGGGTGACGGTTCGAGGGTTGTCACGGCGCAACGCTGATGATCGATGGCGGATAATGATGCCGAGCTGTGGCGGAAGCGGCGCATGCCGCTCCCGCAAGATCAGCCAGGGCTAACGGCTACGAATCAGCTGCAAGAACTCTTGACGAGTATTGTACGACTCGCGCATGCAGCCCAGCATGACCGACGTGCTCATCACCGAGTTCTGCTTCTCCACGCCGCGCATCATCATGCACATATGCTTGGCTTCGATCACCACCGCCACGCCGGCGGCATGGGTGACTTCGGCAATCGCTTCGGCAATCTGGCGGGTCAGGTTCTCCTGGATCTGCAGTCTGCGGGCAAACATGTCGACGATGCGCGCCACCTTCGACAGCCCCAGGACCTTGCCCGTGGGAATATAGGCAACGTGCGCCTTGCCAATGAACGGCAATAGATGGTGCTCGCACAGCGAATACAGTTCGATATCGCGGACGATGACCATCTCGTCGTTATCCGAGTCGAATAGTGCGCCGTTGACGATCTGCTCAAGGCTTTGCTGATAGCCCTGACACAGGTACTGCATGGCTTTCGCTGCGCGCTTTGGCGTGTCCAGCAAGCCCTCGCGATGCGGGTTCTCGCCGATGCCCTGCAGAATTTCGCGGTAGTTTCGGGTCATTTCCTCGTTCATGGTTGTCCCTGTTCAGAGTTGAGTGATGGCAATCTTGCCGGTGACTTGGCTGGCCTCGTGAAACTGGCCGGTCGAGCCATTGCGCCATTGCTCCAGCAACTGCGTCTGGCGCTGCTGCGCATGGTGCAGGAAGCGTTCTTTTACCGGCCCGTAACCGCGCACGCTGTCTGGCAGCTCCAGCAGGTCCCGGGCCAGTTGCAGGTTGTCACTGCGCAGGCCCGCCAGCACTTCATCCAGGATATTTTCGTAGTTGCGCAACCAGTCGCGTTCAACCTTGCGCTCATGGGTATGGCCGAACGGGTCGAGCCAGGTGTTACGCAAAACCTTGAGCCTGGCCAGCAGCTTGAAGGCTTGCAGCATCCAAGGTCCGAAGCTGCGTTTTTTCGGTTCTTTACCTGTGTGGTTGTCGTTGAGCAGCGGCGGCGCCAGGTGGAAACGCAGGCGGTAATCACCCTCGAAAGTCGACTGGATGTTCGCCAGAAAGTCGCCGTTGCTGAACAGGCGGGCTACCTCGTATTCATCCTTGATCGCCAGCACCTTGAAGTAGTGGCGGGCTACGCTTTTGGACAGCTCGCCCGGCTGGCCCAGCAACCGTGTTTCGGCCGCCATGAAGTGCTCGACGCGTTGGCGATAACGCTGGGCGTAGGCCTTGTTCTGATAGGCCGTCAGAACGCTTATGCGCCGCTCCAGCGTTTCTTCCGGGGTCTGCGACAGCCTGCGGTCGGCGCCTTGCTTTTTGCCGGCCTCGACCATGCGCAGTACGCGTGACAGATCGTGGGCGCTGCGTCGGCCCCAGGCAAAGGCTGCAAGGTTGAAGGCCACCGCCGTGCCATTCAATTCGATGGCCTGCACTAGCGCCGCCTCACCCACCGGCAACCAGCCTTTTTGGTAGGCATAGCCCAGCATGAAGGTGTTGGTGGCGATCGAATCGCCCATCAGCGCCGTGGCAATTCTGCTCGCGTCGACAAAGTCCGCCCGCGCAGGGCCAACGGCTTCGGCAATTTGCTCCGACATGCCTCGGGTATGGAATTGCGGGTCAGGATGGCTGACCAGATCGCCACTTTGCGCCTGCAGAGCGAAGGTGCGCACGAACGCGCTGGTGATGCTTTGCTCGCTGTTGACCAAAGCATGTGTCACCCCCTGGCGCAGCTTGGACAACGTTTCGGTGTTGGCGCTGACCACCAGGTCGCAGCCTAGCAGCAGGGCGGCTTCACCCTCGGCGATCCGCGGGGCGAACAGCTGTTCCTGGCGTGCGGCGATGCGAATGTGCGACCAGACCGCGCCGCCTTTTTGCGCCATGCCGGCCATGTCGAGGTTGAGCGTACCTTTACCTTCGATAAACGCCGCCATGCCCAGCAAGGCACCGATGGTCACCACACCCGTGCCCCCCACGCCGGTCACCAGGATGCTGTACGGCTCATCGAGGGCGACGGTCGAAGGGGCAGGCAGATCCCAGAGGTCGTCGGCCTTGGCTGCCAGCGCCTGCGGCTTGCGCAAGGTGCCGCCTTCGACGGTGACAAAGCTTGGGCAGAAGCCGTTGAGGCAGGTGAAGTCCTTGTTGCACGAAGACTGGTCGATCTCGCGCTTGCGGCCGTACTCGGTGTCCACCGCTACCACCGACATGCAGTTGGACTTGCTGCTGCAGTCGCCGCAGCCCTCGCATACCGCTTCGTTGATGACCACCCGACGTGCCGGGTCGGGGAATTTGCCGCGCTTGCGACGCCTGCGTTTCTCCGCGGCGCAGGTCTGGTCATAGATGATTGCCGACACACCCTGGAACTGGCGCAACTGTTCCTGTACCTCGTTCATCTTGTCGCGACGCACTACCGGTACACCTTGGGCCAGATCATGAATGCCTTTGTACTTCTCGACATCGTCGCTGACCACCACCAGGCGCTGAACGCCTTCTGCCGCCAGTTGGCGGCTGATTTGTGCCACGCTCAGGCTGCCGTCCACCGGTTGCCCGCCCGTCATGGCCACGGCATCGTTGTAGAGAATCTTGTAGGTAATCTGCGCCTTTGCCGCGATGGCGGCACGAATGGCGAGAATGCCGGAGTGGAAGTAGGTGCCGTCGCCCAGGTTGGCAAAGACATGCTGGGTGGTGGTAAACGGCGCCTGGCCGATCCAGGCCACGCCTTCGCCACCCATCTGGCTGAATGTCTGGGTTTGCGGGTAGATCCAGGCGGCCATGTAGTGGCAGCCGATACCGGCTAGCGCGCGGCTGCCTTGCGGCACCTTGGTCGAAGTGTTGTGTGGGCAGCCGGAACAGTAGTGTGGCACGCGCTCCATCAGGTTGCTGAACTGGCCTTTGCCGGCCAGTTGTGCGTCCAGTACGGCCAGGCGTACCTGCAGCGGGCCACCTGGGTGCAGGCGCAGGATGCGCTTGGCCAGGGCTCGCGCGATCATCGCCGGGGTCAGATCATTGATGGCCGGCAGCAGCCAGTCGGTGTGCGGCAGGCTCCATTCACCCTTGTCGTCGAACTTGCCGACGATGCGCGGGCGTACGTCTTCACGCCAGTTGTAGAGTTCTTCCTTGAGCTGGTATTCGATCAGATGGCGCTTTTCTTCCACCACCACAATCTCTTCCAGGCCTTCGGCAAATTGGCGTACACCTTCGGCTTCCAAAGGCCAGACCATGCCGACCTTGTACAGGCGCAGGCCGATCTTCTGCGCCTGCGCCTCGTCTATCCCGAGGATGCTCAGGGCCTGGCAGACGTCGAGATAGGACTTGCCCGAGGTGACGATGCCGATTCGTGCATTCGGCGCATCCATGACCATGCGATCGAGACGGTTGGCGCGGGCATAGGCCAGGGCGGCATACAGCTTGTGCTCCAGCAGGCGTTGTTCCTGGGCCAGTGGCGGGTCGGGCCAGCGGATGTTCAGGCCGCCTTTGGGCAACGCGATAGTCGGGATGACCGGCTGTACGCGGTGGATGTCAATATCGACGACGGCCGCGCTTTCAACGGTGTCGGCCACCGCCTTGAGCGCGACCCAGCAGCCCGAATAGCGCGACATGGCCCAGCCATGCATGCCGTAGTCCA
>JAEWGL010000057.1 GCA_023388335.1 Pseudomonadota bacterium
TTGCCCGCGAACACCGGCGAAGCCGGTGCCATACACCGCGGTGCCTGCTTCGCGGGCAAGTCGGAGCGCCGAACCGCCACTCCCACAGAGTATTGCGCCGCGCTTGCAGGCTTTGTTCTCTGCGCGATAGCGCGCAGCCAATGGACTGGGCGATCCTCTATAGGAGCAGGCTGCGCAGCAGCCCTGATCGATGTCGATCAGGGCTGCCGCCTGCGCCTTAGCCCACTATCGGCGCCTGCAGATGCCGGCTCGGATAATGCCGTTCATATACCTGGCACACCCTCATCACCTGCTCATCGGCAAAACGCCCGGCCACCACCTGCAGGCCAACCGGCAGGCCCTCGCGCGTGAAGCCGCAGGGTACCGAGGCCGCCGGTTGCTGGGTCAGGTTGAAGGGGTAGCTGAACGGTGTCCAGTCCATCCATTGTGCGTAGTCCGAGTCTGGCGGGACGTTGTGCCCGGCTTCGAAGGCCACCAGCGGCAGCATCGGTGACACCAGAACGTCGTATTGCTGGTGGAAGGCATTCATCCGCGCGACCAGTTCGGCCCGCGCCTCCAGGGCGCGGGTGTAATCGCTCAGACTGATCTGCGCCCCCTGTTCAGCAATCTTGCGCAGTCCCGGATCGAGCAGGGCGAGCTGTTCGCTGGAGAGCTGACCGGCCAGGCGCGCAGCGCCTGCAAACCACAGCGTGTTGAAGCATTCCAGCGGATCGCTGAAGCCCGGATCGATCTCTTCGACCCGCGCACCGAGGCGCGACAGGCGCTCCACCGCCTGGGCGACCAGCGCCTGGATCTGCGGATCCACCCGTACATAACCGAAGTCGGCACTGAAGGCGATGCGCAGTCCACTCAGGTCCTGCGCCGGGTGCAGCCACGGCGCTTGACGGGGCGCGCCGACGAGGCCGTCGCGGGGGTCAGGGCGCGCCACGCAGTCGAGCATCAGCGCCGCATCCTCGACCGTGCGGGTCATAGGCCCCAGGTGCGACAGCAGGGTCATGGCGCTGGCCGGCCATTGCGGCACATAACCGAAGGTCGGCTTGATGCCGAAGGTGCCAGTGAAGGCGCAAGGGATGCGGATCGACCCGCCGGCATCGCTGCCCTGATGCAACACGCCCAGGTTCAGCGCCGCCGCCGCCGCGGCGCCACCGGATGAGCCGCCAGCGGTCAGCCGGGTGTTCCAGGGATTGCGCGTGATGCCGTAGAGCGGGTTGTCGGTCACCCCCTTCCAGCCGAACTCGGGCGTGGTGGTCTTGCCCACCAGTACGGCGCCCGCTTCGCGCATGAAGGCGGTGAAGGGCGCGTCGGTGTCCCAGGGACCAGCGACCGAGGTGGTCAGCGAGCCCTTGCGGGTGGGCATGCCGCGGGTCAGGGTAAGGTCCTTGATCGACGCCGGCACGCCATCCAGGCGGCCGCAGGGTTCATTGCGCTGCCAGCGCTGCTCGCTGGCGCGAGCGGCGGCCCGAGCGCCTTCGCCGTCCACATGGCAATAGGCGTTGACCGCCGGGTTGTGCTGGTCGACGCGCGCCAGCACATCGTCGATCACCTCCAGCGGTGACAGCTCATGGCGACGGTACAGTTCCAGCAGTTCGACGGCGGTGAACTCGCCGATGCTAGTCTTGCTGCTCATCAATGCACCCCCTTGGCTGCGTTGAACATGGCGCGCAGCAGCACATCGCAGCCATCGGCCAGGTCCTGCGGCGCGGCGTTCTCGATTTCGTTGTGGCTGATACCGCCCTCGCAGGGCACGAAGATCATCCCGGCCGGACCCAGTTCGGCGAGGAAGATGGCGTCGTGCCCGGCACCGCTGACGATGTCCATGTGGCTCAGGCCCAGGTCGCGGGCGCCTTGGCGCACGGCGTCGACGCACTGTTGGGCGAAGTACAGCGGCGGGAAGTCGGCGGTCGGCGCCAGGGTGTAGCTCAAGCCATGCGTCGCGGCGCTGGTGTCGATGGCCTGGCGCACCTGTTCGACCATGGCGTCCAGGTGGGCCGGGTCCAGGTGACGCAGGTCGATGGTCATCTGCACCTGACCGGGAATCACGTTGCGCGAGCCGGGATGCAGGTTCAGGCAACCCACGGTACCGCAGGCATGGGGCTGGTGCGCATGGGCGATGCGGTTGACCGCGCTGACCACTTCGGCCGCGCCGACCAGAGCATCCTTGCGCAGGTGCATCGGGGTCGGCCCGGCATGGGCCTCGACGCCAGTCAGCACCAGGTCGAACCACTTCTGCCCCAGGCAACCCTGGACCACGCCAATGGTGGTCTGGCGGTCTTCCAGTACCGGACCCTGCTCGATGTGCGCTTCGAAGTAGGCGCCCACGGCATGCCCAGTCGGCACGCGCGGTCCGGCATAACCGATGCGCTGCAACTCGGCGCCCACCGACAGGCCTTGGTCGTCGAGCTTGTCCAGGGTCTGCTGCAACTCGAACTTCCCGGCAAATACCCCGGAGCCCATCATGCACGGCGGGAAGCGCGAGCCTTCCTCGTTGGTCCACACCACCACTTCCAGCGGCGCCTCGGTGTGCAGGTCGAGGTCGTTGAGGGTGCGGATCACTTCCAGGCCGGCCATGACGCCGTAGCAGCCATCGAACTTGCCGCCGGTCGGCTGGGTATCGATGTGGCTGCCGGTCATCACCGGTGGCAGCTCCGGGTTACGCCCGGCGCGGCGGGCGAAGATGTTGCCGATGGCGTCGACGCTGACCGAGCAGCCGGCCTCGCTGCACCAGCGTACGAATAGGTCGCGGGCCTGGCGATCGAGGTCGGTCAGGGCCAGGCGGCACACGCCGCCCTTGGCGGTGGCGCCCAGTTGCGCCAGGTCCATCAGCGATTGCCAGAGGCGCTCACGGTTGATCAGCGCGCCTTGGCCAAGCAAGTGCTGCGACGGGTCGATGCGAGTATTCATGGGCAGTCTCCTTTCAGGCGCTCAGGGCCAGGTAGCGGTTCTTGATGCTTGGGTCGGCGCGAAACTGCGCGGCGCTGCCCTGGTAGGCCACGCGGCCTTGCTCGAGCACGTAATGGCGGTCGGCGAGGGCGTCGCAGACCATCAGGTTCTGTTCCACCAGCAGGATCGACAGGCCCTCGTCCTTGATCCGCCGCAGGATCTTCACCAGCTCGTCGACGATCACCGGCGCCAGCCCTTCGGTGGGCTCGTCGAGAATCAGCAACTTGGGATCGTTGAGCAGGGCGCGGGCGATGGCGAGCATCTGCTGCTCGCCG
>JAEWGL010000125.1 GCA_023388335.1 Pseudomonadota bacterium
CCACTATTGCATTCGCGGGCAAGCCCGCTCCCACAGGTTCGGCGCTCAGCCTTTAGATAGCGTTATGGGTCTTGAGCCAGCCCAGCCCTGCCTCGGTGGTGGTCAGCGGCTTGTATTCGCAGCCGACCCAGCCCTGGTAGCCGATACGGTCCAGGTGCTCGAACAGGAAGCGGTAGTTGATCTCGCCAGTGCCTGGCTCGTTGCGACCCGGGTTGTCGGCCAGCTGCACGTGGTTGATCACGCCAAGGTTGGCCTCCAGGGTGCGCGCCAAGTCACCTTCCATGATCTGCATGTGGTAGATGTCGTACTGCAGGAACAGGTTGCTGCTGTCCACTTCGGCCTGGATCTCCAGGGCCTGCTGGGTGGTGTTCAGGTAGAAGCCGGGGATGTCGCGGGTGTTGATCATCTCCATGACCAGCTTGATCCCGGCGGCCTGCAGCTTGTCGGCGGCGTACTTGAGGTTGTCGACGAAGGTCTTGCGCACGGTGGCGCAGTCGGGACCCTGCGGGCGGATGCCGGCCAGGCAGTTGATCTGGGTGTTGCCCAGGACCTTGGCGTAGGCAACGGCCAGGTCGACGCCGGCGCGGAAGTCCTCGATGCGGTCGGGGTGGCAGGCGATGCCGCGTTCACCCTTGGCCCAGTCACCGGCCGGCAGGTTGAACAGCACCTGGGTCAGGCCGTGGGCGTCGAGCTGCTGCTTGATCTCGGCCGAGCTGAAGTCATACGGGAAGAGGTATTCGACACCGCTGAAGCCGGCGTCGGCAGCCGCCTTGAAGCGGGCCAGGAAGTCCTGCTCGGTGAACAGCATGGACAGGTTGGCAGCGAAGCGAGGCATGGTTGTCTCCTTGCAGAAAAAGGCCCCCGCGTACGTGTGCGGGGGCGCTGAGCAGTCAGTCGAGCAGCGAGATGGCGGTCGGCGCATCGTTGCCGACCAAGGCCAGGTCTTCGAATTCGTTGACCGCGTTGATCTCGGTGCCCATCGAAATGTTGGTCACGCGTTCGAGAATCACCTCGACCACCACCGGCACCCTGAACTCTTCGGCCATCTTCTGGGCCTTGAGCAGGGCCGGGGCAATGTCGCCCGGATTGAACACCCGCAGGGCCTTGCAGCCCAGGCCTTCGACCACGGCCACGTGGTCTACGCCGTAGCTGCCGGCTTCGGACGAGTTAATGTTCTCGAACGCCAGTTGTACACAGTAATCCATCTCGAAGCCACGCTGCGCCTGGCGGATCAGGCCCAGGTAGGCGTTGTTCACCAGCACGTGCACATAGGGCAGGTTGAACTGCGCGCCCACGGCCAGTTCTTCGATCATGAACTGGAAGTCATAGTCACCCGACAGCGCCACGACCTTGCGGCTCGGATCGGCCTTGACCACGCCCAGGGCCGCTGGGATGGTCCAGCCCAGCGGGCCGGCCTGGCCGCAGTTGATCCAGTGGCGCGGCTTGTAGACGTGCAGGAACTGCGCGCCGGCGATCTGCGACAGGCCAATGGTGCTGACGTAGCAGGTGTCCTTGCCGAACACCTGGTTCATCTCTTCGTACACGCGCTGCGGCTTGACTGGCACGTTGTCGAAGTGGGTCTTGCGGTGCAGGCTGGACTTGCGTTCCTGGCACTCTTGCAGCCAGGCGCCGCGGTCCTTGAGCTTGCCGGCGGATTTCCACTCGCGGGCCACTTCGAGGAACACGTCGAGGGCGGCGCCTGCATCGGAAACGATACCCAGGTCCGGGGTGAATACCCGGCCGATCTGGGTCGGCTCGATGTCCACATGGATGAAGCGGCGGCCTTCGGTGTAAACGTCGACGGAGCCGGTGTGACGGTTGGCCCAGCGGTTGCCGATGCCCAACACCAGGTCCGACTTGAGCAGAGTGGCGTTGCCGTAGCGGTGCGAGGTCTGCAGGCCGACCATGCCGACCATTTGCGCGTGGTCGTCGGGGATGGTGCCCCAGCCCATCAGGGTCGGGATCACCGGCACGCCGGTCAGTTCGGCGAATTCGACCAGTTTATCGCTGGCGTCGGCATTGATGATGCCGCCACCGGCGACCAGCAGCGGACGTTCGGCGTCATTGAGCATGGCCAGGGCTTTTTCGGCCTGCACGCGCGTGGCGGCTGGCTTATGCACGGGCAGGGGTTCGTAGGCGTCGATGTCGAACTCGATCTCGGCCATCTGCACGTCGAATGGCAGGTCGATCAGCACCGGGCCAGGACGACCGCTGCGCATTTCGAAGAAGGCCTTCTGGAAGGCGTAGGGCACCTGGCCCGGCTCCAGCACGGTGGTGGCCCACTTGGTCACCGGCTTGACGATGCTGGTGATGTCGACCGCCTGGAAGTCTTCCTTGTGCAGGCGAGCACGCGGGGCTTGCCCTGTGATGCAGAGGATCGGGATGGAGTCGGCCGAGGCACTGTACAGGCCGGTGACCATGTCGGTGCCAGCCGGGCCGGAGGTGCCGATGCAAACGCCGATGTTGCCGGCATTGGCGCGGGTGTAGCCCTCGGCCATGTGCGAGGCGCCTTCGACGTGACGAGCGAGGACGTGATCGATGCCACCGACTTTCTTCAGGGCCGAATACAGCGGGTTGATGGCCGCCCCCGGAATGCCGAACGCGGTGTCCACACCTTCACGGCGCATGACCAGAACCGCTGCATCGATTGCTCTCATTTTGCTCATGGTTTGTGCCTCATCGATTTTGTAATTGTATACAACTTTCTTTTCGCCAGAGTGTATTCACGCCAGATGACTCAGGTCAAACCCTTTTCATCGGGTGTGTGGGCTTTCGTCGGGCAGCACGTGAGAACGGCATTTCGTCTGATCGTGCACGATAGTGTCAAAATATTGTATACAAAAGTATTTTTACTTGTGTTCTATTTGAGCTATCGATTTTTTACCTGCCCTCAGGGCTTCTCACCACAAGAAGAGGACCTCAACATGAATGCTTTGAACCTGAAGACCGCTGTCAGCCTGGTCAACGCCGCGCTGGCCGCAGGCCGCAAGATCAACGCCGCACCGCTGACGGTGGTGGTGCTGGACAGCGGCGGGCACCTGTTGACCCTGCAGCGCGAGGACGGGGCCAGCCTCTTGCGCCCACAGGTTGCGCTGGGCAAGGCCTGGGGCGCGATCGCCCTGGGCAAGGGTTCACGCCTGCTGGCGCTGGATGCCCAGCAGCGGCCAGCGTTCTTTGCCGCGCTCAATGGCCTGGGCCAGAGCCCGGTGGTGCCGGCGCCCGGAGGCGTATTGATCCGTGACCCGCATGGAGCAGTGCTGGGGGCGATCGGTATCAGTGGCGATACCTCGGATATCGATGAGCAGTGTGCGATCAGTGCGATCGAGGAGGCGGGGCTGACGGCGGATGCCGGGGTGGTGGCGTAAGTGGGGGCTGACCAACACGGCCCTGTAGGCGCGGCAAGCCCGCGCCTACAGGGCCGTGCCTCTATTTATGCATCCGGCTCGCAGCCCTTGAGGACCAGGCGGATGATAGTCTGCGCCGCCGCTTCGTAATCGCTGTCATCGAGCTTGGGCTTGCCGGTGATCGCCGAGATCTGCCAGTCGAAATCGGCGTAGGTCTGGGTGGCCGCCCAGATGCTGAACATCAGGTGATGAGGGTCGACGGCGGCGATCTGCTTGCGCGCGATCCACCCTTGGATGCATTCGATGTTGTGGCGGGCCTGTTCGTTGAGCTGCTCGACCTGGCTGGCGCTCAGGTGCGGGGCGCCATGCATGATCTCGCTGGCGAACACCTTGGAGGCGAAAGGCAGGTCGCGGGAGATGCGGATCTTGGAGCGGATGTAGGCGCTGAGCACCTCGTTGGGCTCGCCGTCGGCGCTGAACGGCGTGGACGCCCGCATGATCGGCTCGATGATGCTTTCCAGGACCTCGCGGTAGAGGTTCTCCTTGGACTTGAAGTAGTAGTACACGTTCGGCTTGGGCAATCCGGCCTTGGCGGCAATGTCGCTGGTCTTGGTCGCGGCGAAGCCTTTGTCGGCGAATTCTTCACTGGCCGCGCGCAGGATCAGTTCCTTGTTGCGCTCGCGAATACTGCTCATGGTGGGGCGTTTCCTCGTGTCTGGCCGTAGGCTGCAGGTTCTGCTATCGGCCCGGCAGGGGTGATCGCGCATCCTACCACCGGCCTTGCAAAGCGCTCAAGGCAGCGACTTTGGACTAGACTCAGGCCACGCTCTCTTGTGGAAACAGGCAAATATGGCAGGCAGCAGTCTACTGGTATTGATCGATGACATCGCCACGGTGCTCGATGATGTGTCGGTGATGACCAAGGTCGCCGCCAAGAAGACCGCGGGCGTGCTGGGCGACGACCTGGCGCTCAATGCCCAGCAGGTCACCGGCGTGCGCGCCGAGCGGGAAATCCCGGTGGTCTGGGCGGTGGCCAAGGGCTCGTTCCTGAACAAGCTGATCCTGGTCCCGGCGGCGCTGCTGATCAGCGCCTTCATCCCTTGGGCGGTGACACCGCTGCTGATGCTCGGCGGCGCCTTCCTGTGCTACGAGGGCTTCGAGAAGCTGGCGCACAAGTTCCTCCACAGCAAGGTCGAGGACGAGGCGGAGCACGTGGCGCACACCCAGGCGCTGGCCGATCCGAACATCGATCTGGTGGCCTTTGAAAAGACCAAGATCAAGGGCGCGGTGCGCACCGACTTCATCCTTTCGGCAGAGATCATCGCCATTACCCTGGGCACCGTCGCCGATGCGCCGCTGACCCAGCAGATCATCGTGCTCTCGGGCATCGCCATCGTCATGACCATCGGCGTCTATGGCTTGGTGGCCGGTATCGTCAAGCTCGACGACCTGGGATTGTGGTTGACCCAGAAGGCCTCCCGCGCCGCGCAAGCGGTCGGCAATGGCATCCTGCGGGCAGCGCCGTACATGATGAAGAGCCTGTCGGTCATTGGTACCGCGGCGATGTTCCTGGTTGGCGGCGGCATCCTGGTGCATGGCATCGCGCCGCTGCATCATGCCATCGAAGCCTTCAGCGAAGGGCGCGGCGGCGCGCTGACCGGCGCCTTGCTCAATGCAGGCGTCGGGGTAGTCGCCGGTGCCGCGGTCCTGGCGGTGGTCGCTGTGGTGGGCAGGCTGTGGCGGGCGGTACGGCCGGCAAACTGATTTTGTAGGAGACCGCCCCGCCCACTGGTTCAGCAGCGACTGCGAACATCCGCTCCACGAGAGCGGGCAAGCCCGCTCCAGGGGCATGCCCGGCTTATCAGAACTGCACTTTCACCAGCAGGCTGGCGGTGTTCTGGTCAGTGTCGAAGTCACCGCTGTCCTTGATGCCGTACTTGTTCTTCCAGTAGTCGTACTCGAT
>JAEWGL010000213.1 GCA_023388335.1 Pseudomonadota bacterium
CTGCAGCACAGTGTCTACACCGTCAAGGTGCGCATCCTCGGCACCGATGGCCAGCCGCGCGCCGGCCTGCGCGACTTGAGCCTGCGCTACTTCCTGGCGCCCTCGTCACTGGCCCGCAGCCTGCCGCTGGAAGAGCTCGGCGATGGCATCTACCAGGCCTCGCTGCAACTGGCCGAGGCTGGCGCCTGGTACCTGCACGTACAGGCGCCGTCGCTGGGCCGGCGTTTCGCCGAACAGAACTACACCAGCCTGCGTGTCCTGCCGGCCGCAGCGACCACTGCTTCCCAAGGGGAACCGAGGAGTGTGCGATGAACGCCCTAGAACATGGCAAGCTGCTTGGCGTCAGCCTGCTGCTGGCGAGCAACCTGGCCCTGGCCCATGCCGGCCATGACCACGCCGCCCATGCCCAGCAGCCGCCCGCCGCGCATCAGGAGAAGGCCACTGTGCGCTTTGCCGATGTCGCACTGCTCGACCAGGATGGCATGCCGGTACGCCTGGAGAAGGACCTGGTGGGCGAGCGCCTGGTGGTCATGGGCTTCATCTACACCAGCTGCACCACGGTGTGCCCCGTTGTTTCCTCGATCATGGGCAAGGTCCAGCAGCAGTTGGGCGGGCGTGTGGGTGATGAGGTGCAACTGGTGTCGATCAGCGTCGACCCGCAGCGCGACGATCCGAAACGTCTGCGGGGCTATGCCCGGGCGTTCCAGCACGGGCCAGGCTGGAGCTGGTTGACCGGCACGCCCTATGCCATCACCGAGACGCTCAAGGGCCTGGGCAGCTTCAGTGCGGATCTTGGCCAGCACCCGCCATTGATCCTCGTCGGCGATGGCCGTAGCGGCCACTGGACGCGCTACTACGGTTTCACCGATCCGGCGGTGCTGATCAGCGAGATCGACCGTCTCAGCGCCCGTCGCGTGCAGGCCAAACACACCGCGATCGCCAAGACACCGGAGCACCATGCGGCCCACCAGGGCGCTCATCAGGAGGTACGGCCATGAGCAATCAATCCTCTCGCCGCCTAGGCATGCGCAGCCTCGACTGGCTGGCCCTGGCGGGCTGCCTGTGGATCTTCGCCTCGATGGCCCTGGCCCATGAAGGGCATGCACCTGCCGGTGCGAAGGCTGACGCAACGCCCCCGCTGGCCGCCAGCAAGGGCGGCACCCGAAATCCGCAGGCCTGGTTCACCGACACCGTGCTCAAGGACCAGAACGGCCGCGAGCTGCGCTTCTACAGCGATGTGCTCAAGGACAAGGTGGTCATGCTCAACGTCATCTTCACCCACTGCAATGACGCCTGCCCGCTGATCACCCGCAAGCTGCGCGAGGTGCGTGACGCCATGGGCGAGGCGCTGGCCAGCCAGGTGACCTTCATTACGATCAGCAGCGACCCGCAGAACGACACGCCCGAGGTGCTCAAGGCCTTTGCCCGCAAGCAAGGCGTGGATGGGCCGAACTGGCTGTTCCTTACCGGTGACAAGGCCCAGGTCGACCTGGTGCTCGGGCGGCTAGGGCACTTCCTGCCCAGCCCCGAGCAGCATTCGACCCAGCTGATTGCCGGTGACGTGGCGGGCAAGCGCTGGAGCAAGATCCGTCCGGATGCGCCGGCCGCGGCGATTGCCCAGCGCATGCAGCTGCTCGCTCAACCCCTGGCCGGGCGGTGAGCGCCATGCGCCGGCTGCTGGCATTGTGCCTGGGCATGAGCTTGAGCCTGAGCGGCCTGGTCGCCGCACTCGAGCTGACGCCGGCAGAACAGGCCGGCAAGCGCCTGTACCGCGAGGGGCTGTCGAGCAGCGATGCGCAGGTCATGGCGCGGGTCGGTGCCAGTGGCATGACGGTGCCGGCCAGCGTGCTGCCCTGCGCCAGTTGCCATGGCAACGACGGGCGTGGCCGGGCCGAGGGGGGTGTACGCCCGCCCGTGCTCGATTGGCAGCGCCTGGCCCTGGGGCAGGGCGAGCGCCAGGCCAACGGCCGCAGCTACCCGCCCTATGCCGACGCGAGCCTTGCCCGTGCCATCCAGCAAGGCCTTGACCCGGCTGGCAACCGGCTCGACCCGGCCATGCCACGCTTCGTCCTGAGCCTGGCCGACCAGCGCAACCTTACCGCCTACCTCAAGCGCCTGGGCGAGGAGCGTGACCCGGGTGTCGAGGAGGGTACCTTGCGCCTGGGTACCCTGCTGCCGAGCCAGGGACCGCTGGCCGCCGCCGCGCGCGTGGTGCGCGCGGTGCTGGAGGATGGCATCGAACAGCTCAACCAGCAGGGGGGCATCCACGGCCGCCGGCTGCAGCTGGTGGTGCTCGATCCCGGCGTCGATACGGCCAGTGCCGAGCAGGCTTTGGCGCGCCTGCTAGGCCAAGAGCAGGTCTTCGCCTTGTTGTCGCCCTTGGTGCCGATGCTCGACGCGCGGCTGGGTGCCCTGCTGGAGCAGGCCGGGGTGCCGCTGATCGGCAGCGCCCCACGCGGCTCAGGCAGCGTCCAGCTGTTTGACCCCATGCCCGGCCTGCGCGATCAACTGCTAAGCCTGGCCAGCTATGCACGCCAGGCGCTGCGCTTGAAACCGGGCGCGGTGCGCGTGATCTACGCCGGGGACGACCAGGCCGCCGAGGCTCAAGCCTTGCAGCAGCGCCTGCAGCAGTCAGGCTGGACGCCGCCGCCGATCCAGGCCTACGCAGGCCAGGTGGTGGAGGGCGAGGCGCTGTTCTTCCTCGGCCGTGGGCAGGCCTTCGCGCAGATGAGTGGCCAATTGCAGGCGGCGGGTCGCACACCCTACCTGTTCGCAGCGTCCAGCCAGGTCGCGAGCGAACTGTCGGCGCTGGGCCCGGCCTGGTCGGAGCGAGTGTTTCTGGCCTATCCGTTCATTCCAAGCGATTGGAGCGAGCAGGGCCGCGCGGCGATGACGGCTCTGCAGCGGCGCCAGGGTCTGGATGGGCGCCAGGCGTCACTACAAGTGGCCACCTGGTGCGCCTTGCGGTTGCTCAGCGAAGCCTTGCGACAGGTCGGCCGCGATGCCAACCGCGAGCAGCTGGTGCGCGCCCTTGAAGGCCTGCATGATGTGGACACCGGCTTGACCCCGGCGCTGGGTTTCGGTCCCGGCCGCCGCCAGGGCCTGGCCGGCGCTCATGTGGTCAGCGTGGTCATGCGCGGGCCGCAATTGTCTTCACTGCACTTTCGCGCTGTGGCACCGTACCGGCCGGTGCCGGATATCCATTGATCGGAGATCGCCATGCCTGTTCTGCTGCTGTGCCTGTTGCTGGGTCTTGCGCCGCTGTCCTGGGCGGATGAGGTGCCGGCCGCCGCCCGTGTCAATGGCGTGGATATCAGTGTCCTGCGCCTGGAACGCTATTTCTCAGACTACCTGCAAGCCCAGGGCCGCGCGGTAAGCAGCATCCGCAGCCCAACGCTGTACCGGCGCCTGCGCGAGCAGGCGCTCGATGAGTTGATCGACAAGGAACTGCTGTGGCAGGAGGCCCAGCGCCGCGGCGTGCAAGTCAACGAAGTCGAAGTGTCGGCCCACCTGAACGACGTGGAGAAGGCCTTTGGCAACCCTGAGACCTTCGAACGGCGCCTGGCCGAGGCTGGTTTCGATCGTCAAGGCTTTGCCGACTACACTCGTCACGAAATGGCTGCCCAGCAGGTGTTTGCCGAATTGACCGAGGTCCCGGCACCCACCGACGCCCAGGTCCAAGCGTTCTATGAGGTCAATCGCGAAAGCCTGCGCGCTGAAGAGAACCAAAGTGATAATGCTTTGGTCATAAGGCCAGAGGACCTGGCATTGGCCAGAGTGGCGCTCACTGGTCAGTTGCAGGCCCAGGCGCGGCAGGCGGTGCGCCAGCAGTTGCGCGAGGCGGCGCAGGTGCAGGTGGCCCAGTGAAGCCGCTGGCGCAGTGAGGTGGGGAGCAAGGGCCTGTAGAGCGGTCGACTTTCCCCACAGTTGGGCCCAAGTCTAGGGGCACAATGCCATCACTGTCCCCGGGTTTGGGGCAGGGGTATTTATGAAATCTGGGGCAACTTAGCAAAATCAATGACCTACAGTGGCGAAACATGAGACCTCAAGCCTGGCACGAAGTCTGCGTAAGCCTTATCGAGGCCGCACTTCGTGGACCGGGCAACCGGGCAGTTCCTAGGAGTCGACCTTGAACAAAGTATTGGTAATCGATGACGAGCAGACCCTCGCGCAGAACCTGCAGGCTTACCTGCAGACGCAAGGCCTGGACGTCCATGTTGCCCATGACGGTGCCAGCGGTATCGAACTCGCTGCAAGCCTGGCGCCCGATGTGATAGTGCTCGATTTCCGTTTGCCCGATATGGAGGGGTTTCAGGTTCTGCAAGCTGTGCGCAAGAACAGGGACTGTCATTTCGTGCTGATCACCGGCCACCCGACCGCTGAGGTCCGTGAGCGGGCCGCTGAGCTGAGGGTCACGCATGTCCTGTTCAAGCCGTTCCCCTTGGCGGAACTGGCGCGCGTCATCTTCGACCTGATGGGCATCGAGCGCCAGCGCAGGGCCACGGACACGCCGGCAGAGGGTTTCGTCGAACGACGCCAGTCGAGAAACGAAGCGTTCCCCCTGCAGTTGTACGATGGCAGCTGGGTGCTGGCCGACCGCCGCCGCAATGGCGCGAAGCCCCCCGGACCTGACGACGACCAATTGCTCACCGGGGAATAAAGGCGCCCGCAGCCACCCCGGCTCCCACCGAGCTCTCCTGCGACGCGCCCCCGAGCGGAGTCGCAGGTCATGTCACCAGCCATTGAGCATCTGCAGACACAACAGCACCCCGGCTACCCACGGGAACTGCTGAGCCAGGCCCGCAGCCAGGTCGGCGACGAACGCCTGATCACCTGCCTGGAACGCCTGTCCAACGACATTCCCGCCGCCTTTACCCAACGCCTGGGCGCCACCCTGCACTACCCCGTGCTCGACACCCAGGCCCTGTTTGCCAGCACCCCCCTGTTCCAGCGGGTCAGCCTGGCTCAGTGCCTGAAGCGCGAGTTCATCCTGGTGGAGCAGGGCGGCCAGGTGTGCGGCGTGTTCGCCGATCCGTTCGACAGTGCCCGCCTGGCCTGGGTCGACGAGTGCTTGCAGGGCGCGCCGCTGTACCTGGTGCATGCCGCTGACCTGGCGGCCTACCTTGCCCGTCACGAGGAAAGCTTCCACGCCGTCGACTCGCTGGACGGCGATGCCGAAGCCGGTATCGAGGTCGATCACCTGCAAAGCCTGTCGCTGGCCAGCATCAGCGAAGACCAGAGCCGGGTCGTCAAGCTGGTCAACTCGACCCTTTACGATGCCTTGAAGATGCACGCCAGCGACATCCACCTGGGCATGACCGGCAGCGGCCTGGTGATCAAGTACCGCATCGATGGTGTGCTCAACAGCGCTGGCAAGGCCAGCGGCAGCGCTTTTGCCGACCAAGTGATCTCGCGCATCAAGGTCATGGCCGAACTGGATATCGGTGAGAAGCGCGTGCCCCAGGATGGCCGCTTCAAGGTCGCCATCAGCAATCGCCAGATCGACTTTCGCGTGTCGATCATGCCGAGCATCTTCGGCGAGGATGCGGTGCTGCGGGTGCTCGACAAGCAGGACCTGTCCGACCGTGTCAGCGGCGTGCAACTGCAGGCCCTGGGCTTCGAAGAGCACACCCTGCGCAGCCTGCGCCGGCTGGCGGCAGAACCCTACGGCATGATCCTGGTCACCGGTCCCACCGGCAGCGGCAAGACCACCACCCTTTACGCCATGATCAGCGAGATCAACCACGGCGTGGACAAGATCGTCACCATCGAGGACCCGGTCGAATACCAGCTGCCCGGCGTGCTGCAGATCCCGGTCAACGAAAAGAAAGGACTGACCTTCGCCCGCGGCCTGCGCTCGATCCTGCGCCACGACCCGGACAAGATCATGGTCGGCGAGATCCGTGACCCCGATACCGCGCAGATTGCCGTGCAATCGGCGCTGACCGGGCACCTGGTATTCACCACCATCCACGCCAACAACGTGTTCGACGTTATCGGCCGCTTCAGTCAGATGCAGGTCGACCCCTACAGCTTCGTCTCGGCGCTCAATGCGGTGCTGGCCCAGCGCCTGATCCGGCTGGCCTGTGCGCACTGCGCCACGGCGTGCGAGCCCGATGAACAAACCCTGGCGGCCTCGGCCCTGACCCCGGAGGCGGTGAGCGGCTGGCGCTTCGTCCGGGCCCAGGGCTGCGGCCAATGCCGCGGCAGTGGCTACCGCGGCCGCACGGCGATCGCCGAGCTGCTGCAACTGGACGATGACCTGCGCCAGATGATTGTCGAGCGCCGCCCCCTGGCGCAGATCAAGACGCTGGCGTGCCAGCGCGGCCTGCGCCTGCTGCGCAGCTCGGCGCTGGACCTGGTCCGTGAGGGCCGCACAACTCTAGAGGAGATCAACCGTGTCACATTTATTGCCTGAACGGTATTGCGCCATATTCGGCGCTGACGGTGTCGGCCTGGGCCGTTGGCACGGCCGCGAACATCAATGGCTAGGCAGCCGCGCATTCGCCTGCGACGCCGATCAGCCCGCCTGGGAGCCAGCCTTGGCCACCCTGGGCCAGCTGCTGGGCGAGCACGCCACCGGCGGTGGTCAACTGCGCGTGCTGCTGTCAGCCCGTTACAGCCGCTTCTGCCTGGTGCCGTGGAGCGACGCCATCGGCCATCCTGACGAACTGCAAGGCTATGCCCGAGCCTGCTTCGAGAACCTCTATGGCCAGCCGCTGGACGATTGGCAGATCATCCTGTCGCCAGAACCCGCCGGCACTGCACGCATCGCCACGGCGCTGCCGCTGGCCGTGCTCCAGGGCCTGCAGGCCCTGAGCGAGCAAGCCCGGCTCAACCTGCGTTCGGTGCAGCCCTACTTGATGGCGGCCTACAACCGCTGTTCGGCCCAGCTGGGGCAGAGCGATTTTCTCTTCGTCCTCGCCGAACCGCGGCGCAGCGTGCTGTTGTTGGCTGCCGGCGGTGCCTGGCAACAGGTACTGACCCAGGGCTGCGCCGACAACGACCAGGCCCTGCAGGCGCTGATCGAGCGCACGTGCGAATTGTACGGGGAACATCTGCCGCGGGTGTTCCTGCACGCCCCGGGGCGTCAGGACATGCCGGCCATACCGGCCGTGCGCCTGTGCCCCCTGGCCGGCGATGCCGACCCGCTGTGCGCCATGTGGCGAGCGGTGGCTTGAGATGCACCGCCTCGAACTGGAATTCCTGCCCCGGCGCAATGGCCCGCTGGCCTGGTCACTGCTCGCTCTTGGTCTGGGTATGTTACTGGCGTTGCTGCTCGCCCAGCAGCTGTGGCAGGCCGAGCAGGCCGCGCTGGAGGCACAGGTACTGGGCCTGGAACAGCAATTGGGCCGGCGCCCGCTCAGTGCCGCGCCGCAGAACAGCGCCGCCAGCCGCGAGCAGGCCGAACGCCTGGCGCAGATGCGCATCGTCTCGCAACAGTTGCAACGGCCTTGGGAGCAGCTGTTCAGCATGCTCGAAGGCTTGCCTCAGGACGACGTTGCACTGCTGACCCTGACCCCGGACGCGCGCAAGGGCCAGGTGCGCATCAGTGCCGAGGCGCGCGATCTGGAAGCCATGCTGCAGTTCCACAAACGCCTGGAAAGCAGTGCCGAGCTACGCGATGTGTCGCTGCTCAACCACGAGATCATCGCCAGGCAGGCCGAGCATCCGGTGCAGTTCAACCTGTCCGCCACCTGGGAGACCGGCAATGCGCATCCCTAGCCTGATTGTCCATGAACAGCTTCGCAGGCTCGGCCGCGTAGGCCTGGGGGCCGTGCTGGTGCTGCTGCTGGCGCTGCTGGTGGGGTTGTTCGCCGTGCTGCCGCAGTGGCAGCAGGTGCGCCAGCTGCGCGCCGCCGAGGCCGACGCCAGCGCGCAGGTCCAGCGCCTGCTGCGTGGCGAGCTGAAGGTCGCGATCAAGCCCGAGCAGCAGGCCCTGGACAGTCTGCGCGAGCAATTGCCCGACCAGCCCCAAGCCAGCGAGCTGATCGATCGGCTGTACCGCCTGGCCCGGGCCGAACGCATCAGCCTGGCCCGCGGCGAGTACGCCTTGGGCGTCGATCCCAAGACCCATTTGGCGCGCTACCAGATCCTCCTGCCGGTGCGCGGCAGTTATCCGCAGATCCGCGGTTTCCTCCAGGCTTTGCTTGGCCAACTGCCGACCTTGGTGCTCGAGGACCTGGAACTGCAACGCAAACGTATCGGCGACGACGAGCTCAGTGGCCGCCTGCGCATGACCCTTTACCTGTCGAGGTCGTGATGAACCGCCAACGTGCCGTGATCTGGATGTTGTTCCTGGGAGGCAGCGCCGTGCTGGCCTGGGCGCCGGGCCACTGGTTCGGCCAGACGCCGGACCAGGCGCTTGAAGCGCTCGCGGCACAAGCCCCGGCCAAGGCTGTTGCCGCGCCGACGCAAGGCCGCGCGCAGGCGACCCGCGCCGCCTCGCGCAACCTGTTTCCCAGCCAGCGCTGGGGCGCCGCGCCGGCCCTGGCCAAGGTCACCGAGCAACCCATGCAGGCGGCCCCCCAGGTCATGGCGCCGACCGCGCCGGTGCTGCCGTTCCAGTTCATCGGCCGCTTGGATGATCGCCAGGACCGGCAGGTGTTCCTGCAGCACGGCGAGAAGCTCTACGTCGTGCGCCAAGGCGACGTGATCGACGACACCTACCGGATCGAACAGATCTCCGCCACGGAGCTGAGCCTGGTCTACCTGCCATTGCACCTGTCCCAGACCCTGTCTGTTGGGAGCGCACCATGACGCCATCGACGCTGTGCAAGCCTGCTCCATTTTTGCTTCTGGCCCTGTGCATGGCCGTGGTTGGCTGCGGCACCAGTGCCGCGCGCAAGGACGGCCAGGCGCTGATCAAGGATGGCCAGTACGAAGCGGGCATCGCCCGTCTGGAAGAGGCGCTGCGTGATGACCCGCGCGACACGGAATTGAATATCGCCCTGGCCCACGGCCGCCAGGGAGCGGTCGAAGCGTTGCTGACCCAGGCCGACAGCGACCGTTCGCGCCACGATTTTCCCGGCGCGCGCATGGGTTATGGCCGCGTCCTGACCCTGGAGCCAAATAACCGCCGCGCCCTTGAAGGCGTGCGCCAGATCGAGCAGATCCGTAACCTCGGCGAACGCGTGGCCCTTGGCCAGGCAGCGCTGCGCCAGGGCGACTTGTTCGGTGCCGAGCGGCACATGCGCGACGTGCTGCGCCTGGACCCGCAGAACGAAGGCGGCCTGGCCCTGCGCGGCGACATCGAGACCGTCCAGGCCCGCACCAACCAGCCTTACCCGCAACTGCGCAGCAAGCTGGACCGGCCGGTGACCCTGGAATTTCGCGACGCCAACCTCAAGACCATCTTCGAAGTATTGTCCCAGGTCGCCGGGCTCAACTTCATCTTCGACAAGGACCTGCGCCCGGACATGAAAGCCACCATCTTTGTACGCGAGGTGCGCATCGAGGACGCCGTGGCGCTGCTGCTGGAGCAGAACCAGCTGCGCCAGAAGATCGTCAACGACAACACCCTGCTGATCTACCCCGACTCGCCGCAGAAGACCAAGGATTACCAGGAACTGGTCATGCGCACCTTCTATCTGACCAGCATCGACGCCAACACCGCGATGAACATGGTCAAGACCATGCTCAAGACCCGCGACGTGTTCGTCGACGAACGCCTCAACACCATGACCCTGCGCGACACGCCCGACGCTATCCGCATGGCCGAGAAGCTGCTGCAGTCCCAGGACCAATCCAACCCGGAAGTGGTGCTGGAAGTGGAGGTGATGGAAGTGGCCCGCTCGCGCATCCTTGAACTGGGCATGCAGTGGCCCAACACCTTCGGCGTGCTCAACGAAGACGGCACCGGGGTGACCGTGCTCAACCAGCTGCGCGGCATCAACTCCGGGCGCATCACGGTATCGCCGTCGCCGCAGGCCAAGATCAACGCCCAGGACAACGATATCAATACCCTGGCAAGCCCGGTGATCCGCGTCAGCAACCGCGAGCAGGCGCGTATCCACATCGGCCAGCGGGTTCCGATCATCAGCGCCACCTCGGTGCCTTCGACTCAAGGCCCGGTGATCACCGAAAGCGTCACCTACCTGGACGTCGGTCTCAAGCTCGAGGTGCAGCCAGTGGTGCATCTGAACAATGAAGTGGCGATCAAGATAGGGCTGGAAGTGAGCAACGCCACGCCGTTGGAGCCGACCCGTCAAGGCACCATCCCGGTTCAGGTCGACACCCGCAACGCGCAGACCACCCTGCGCCTGCACGACGGCGAGACGCAGATCCTCGCGGGCCTGATGCGCAACGACCATGGTGCCAGTGGCAACAAGATCCCGGGCCTGGGGGATATCCCGGGCCTGGGTCGGCTGTTCGGCAGCAACAAGGACAACATGAGCAACTCCGAGCTGGTGCTGTCGATCACCCCACGCATCGTGCGCAACCTGCCGTACCAGAGCCCCTCGGACATGGAGTTCGCCACCGGCACCGAGACCAGCATGCAGATCCGCCAGCTGGCCCGGCCCTTGGACCTGCCAGTCGAGCCTGGCGAGTCACCGCTGCGCACCGAGCCCATGGTTGCCACGCCAGCTGGCGGGAGCCGCTAGCCATGAACGCGCGCATGGGCGGTTTCAGCCTGATCGAAGTGGTGCTGACCCTGGCATTGCTGGGCCTGCTGGCAACCATGGCCGCGCCATTGACCGAGACCGTGGTGCGCCGCGGCAAGGAGCAGCAACTGCGCGAGGCGCTGTATCAGATCCGTGATGCCATCGACGCCTACAAGCGCGCGTTCGACGCCGGCTACATCGAGAAGCGCCTGAACGCCAGCGGCTATCCGCCGAACCTGCAGGTGCTGGTCGATGGCGTGCGTGATGTGCGCAGCGCCAAGGGTGCCAAGTTCTACTTCCTGCGGCGCATTCCCCACGACCCGCTGCTCAGCGCCAAGGACCAGGAGCAGGACGGCTGGGGACTGCGCGCCTACGACAGCAGCGCCGACAACCGGCGCGAAGGCGAGGACGTGTTCGACGTGTATTCCAAGGCCCCCGGCACGGGCCTCAACGGCATTGCCTACGGACAATGGTGAACAGCATGCGCCGCATTCGAGGTTTCACCCTGATAGAGCTGCTGGTGGTGATGGCGATCATCGCCACCCTGATGACCATCGCCATGCCGCGCTACTTCAACAGTCTTGAAGCCTCGCGCGAGGCCACCCTGCGCCAGAGCCTGGCGGTGCTGCGCGAAGCGCTGGATCACTACTACGGCGACACTGGCCGCTACCCGGACTCGCTGGAACAACTGGTGGAGCAGCGCTATCTGCGCAATGCCCCGGTTGATCCGATCACCGAGCGTCGCGATGCCTGGCAGCTGGTGAGCCCGCCAGAAGGTGTGGCCGGCGCGGTAGCCGATATCAAGAGCGGTGCAACCGGGAGGGCGCGTGATGGCAGCCTTTATGCCGAGTGGTAACCGCGCCGAGGCGGGCTTCACCTACCTGGGCGTGCTGTTCCTGATTGCGCTCAGCAGCATGGCCCTGGCTGCGACCGGCACCGTGTGGAGCACCACCGCCCAGCGCGATCGCGAGCGCCAGCTGCTGTGGGTCGGCGGTCAGTATGCCCAGGCCTTGCGCAGCTTCTACCGCAGCTCGCCGGGGCTCGCCCAGTACCCGCGGGACCTGGCCGAACTGCTCGAAGACAACCGCTTCCCCAATCCCAGGCCGCACATCCGCCGGTTGTACCTGGACCCGATCACCGGCAGTGATGACTGGGGCCTGCTGCGAGAAATCGATGGACGCATCACTGGCGTCTACAGCCGCTCGCAACAGGCGCCGCTCAAGCAGAGCGGCTTCCAGGCCCAGTGGTCCGGCTTCGAGGGGCTGCAGCACTACAGTGACTGGCAGTTCGTGGCCGAGCAGGCCTTCGTCGAGCAAGCGGGCGCTGGCCGCGCCCACGGCGGTCCGCCATGAGCCGCTGGCTATCTGCCCAGCTCCTGGCCCTGGGTCTGGGCCTGATGCTGGTGACCGCTCCGGCGCGGGCCGCTACCGAAGACGAGATGATGGGTTTCATCGTCGACCACACCATCTCGCACATCGGCCACGACTTCTACTACAGCTTCACCGATCGCCTGCGGGCCACCAGCCGCCTGGACTTCAACCTGGTGATCCGCGAGCGCCCGGATGCTCGCTGGGGCAGCCTGATCACCATCGAGTACGAGCGGGAAGTGCTGTACCGGCGCTTCCTGCCGCCCAACACCACGCAACTGCATGAAGAGGCCGTCGCGGCCGCCGACTTTGTCAAGCAGCAGGTCATCCAGCGCAAGCTGCAACGGCTGCTGCAGGACACCACCGATCTGGAGAGGGACGAGCTATGAACATCCGCATACCCCGCAGTCTCGCCGCGTGCGCACTGGTCGGCGCCCTCGCCAGCCAGGCCCAGGCCACCGAACTGGTCTACACCCCGATCAACCCGGCCTTCGGCGGCAGTCCGCTGAACGGCGCCTGGCTGCTCAACAATGCCCAGGCGCAGAACGACTACGACGATCCGGACCTGAAAAGCCGTGCCTCGGCATTCGCCGGCACGTCGGCCTTGGAGCGTTTCACCAACCAGCTCGAATCGCGTCTGCTCTCGCAGCTGCTGGACAACATCAACAACGGCAATACCGGCAGCCTGTCCACCAACTCGTTCATCATCGATGTACTCGACGATTCCGGCGCCCTGAGCATTCAGGTCACCGACCGTGCCACCGGGGAAATTTCCATCATCGAGGTCAGCGGCCTGAACCCCTGAGAGGGACAGGACCACGGGGAGAACCACCATGAAACGCCTGCTGAGCACACTGCTGATCCTCGCCGCCTTGCAAGGCTGCAGCACTCGCGACCCGATGTCGGCCGACGTCGACAGTGAGACGCCGACCCTCACCCCGAGGGCGTCGACCTACTACGACCTGCTCAACATGCCAAGGCCCAAGGGGCGGCTGATGGCGGTGGTGTACGGCTTCCGCGACCAGACCGGGCAATACAAGCCGAACCCGGCCAGTTCGTTCTCCACCAGTGTTACCCAAGGCGCGGCCAGCATGTTGATGGACGCGCTCAACGCCAGCGGCTGGTTCGTCGTGCTCGAACGTGAAGGGCTGCAGAACCTGCTGACCGAGCGCAAGATCATTCGGGCCTCGCAACGCAAACCCGATGCCCCGCTGAACATCCAGGGCGAACTGCCGCCACTGCAGGCCGCCAACCTGATGCTCGAGGGAGGCATCATCGCCTACGACACCAACGTGCGCAGCGGCGGCGAAGGCGCCCGCTACCTGGGCATCGACTTCAGCCGCGAGTACCGCGTCGACCAGGTCACCGTGAACCTGCGCGCCGTCGACGTGCGCACCGGCCAGGTACTGGCCAACGTGATGACCAGCAAGACCATCTACTCGGTCGGGCGCAGTGCCGGGGTATTCAAGTTCATCGAATTCAAGAAGCTGCTCGAGGCCGAAGTGGGCTACACCACCAACGAACCCGCGCAGCTGTGCGTGCTCTCGGCCATCGAATCAGCGGTGGGACACCTGCTCGCCCAAGGCATCGAGCGGCGGCTGTGGCAGGTCTCGGGGGAGGGCACCGGCGACAAGGCGGTGCTCGACAAATACCTGAGCCAGTATCAACAGCAGTGAGTGGGGTCCTCTCACGGCTTGAGCCAGCAGTCACTGGACACGCGCCTTGCCGCTGTCCTCAACCCGCCTTGCGCAACGTGAGGTTGATACGCCGCTCGCCCAGGCGCGGGTGCACGCCGGGCTTGAGTGGCATGATCCCGTGAAAACGCAGGCGGTCCTCGCCGCCCCAGACCAGTACGTCGCCGTGGTTCAGGGCGATGCGCCGGGGCCGTTGCGCGCGAGCCGCGCCACCAAACAGGAACAGCGCCGGCAATCCTAACGAGAGGGAGACGATTGGTTGGCTGAAATCGCGTTCGTCACGGTCCTGATGCAGGCTCAACCCGGCACCGGGGCGGTAGTGGTTGATCAAGCAGGCATCGGGCAGGAAATCATCGAAACCCGCCGCCGCCGCGGCGCGCCCGGCCAGTTCCGCGAGTAGGCCGGGCATGGCCGGCCAGGGTTGACCGCTCAGCGGATCGGTGGGGCTGTAGCGGTAACCCTGGCGGTCGCTGATCCAACCAAGCTGGCCGCAGTTGCTCAAGGCCACCGCCATGCGCAACCCACCCGGGGTGTGCATGTGCCGAAACGGCGCGGCGCGCAACACCGCCCGCAGGGCGTCGAGCAGGGCCTCGACCTGGGGCAGGGCGAAGCCGGGCAGCAGGACGGTCTGCGCGGCAAGCTGCTGGGGTTGGGGACCGAACAGGTCGAGGTCGGACTGGATCATGGCGTCACTGTCGGGAAGCGCTGGACTGCGGCCATTGTACGCCGTCCCGTGCCCGGCGCGCGTCCACCGGTCACGCTGGCGTGGCTTGCAGTACGCAGCGGGCGATCTGCGCATCCTGCACGGCGACGCCGGTCAGGTCGGCCAGGGTCACCTCGCGCTCATCGCTGCGCCCGGGAATGTGGCCTTGCAGCAAGTGCCCCAGTTCCCCCAGGCGCTGTTCGTCGATCAGGCCCGCCCGCACGGCATGGGCAACCTCGCCATAGTGGCTGCACTGGCGAATCGAGTCGACGATCAGCCGATCGGCACTGGCCACCAGCGCGGGATCGAGCTCCTGCTTGCCGGGCGCGTCAGCGCCCACGGCGGTGATGTGGGTGCCCGGTCGCAACCACTCGCGCCTGAGTAGCGGTTGGCGCGAAGGCGTGGCGCTGACGATCAGGTTGGCGCCCTCGGCCACGTGCTGGGGATCGTGGGTCAGGGTGACCTGGAAGCCCAGGGCGTTGGCATGCTCCTGGAACGCGGCCAGCTGCTGCTCGCCGCGGCCCCAGACGATGACCCGGCGGCAGGCGGTGACGGGCATCAGGTGCTGCAATTGCAGGCGCGCCTGCAGGCCGGTGCCGAGGATGCCGATGGCCGTGACCTGCGAGGGGGCCAACAAGCGGGCGACGATGCGCCCGGCGAGCGCAGTGCGCACGGCGGTCAGCCAGCCTTCATCCTGGAGCAGGGCCAGCGGCCGGCCGGTATGGGCGCAGCACACCAACATCAGGCCATCGTTGCTCGGCAAGCCCTTGCCTGGATTGTCGTAGAAACCGGTGGAAACCTTGACCGTGAAGGTGTCGCTGCCTTCGACGAAGGCTGACTTGATGCAGCAGTCGCCATTGTTGGCACTGAACTGGAAGGCCTGGGTCGGCGGTGCCTGGACCTGGCCGTTGGAAAAGGCGATAAAGCCTTCTTCCAATCGCTGGGTAGCCAGCTCCGGGTCGAGTCGCGCGATGATCTGTGCTTTGTCGAGCAGTTTCATTGCACCGCCCTCAGGAACTTCTCCAACAGAATATTGCGGCCGCAGAGCACCACGGCCACGCGTTTGCCACGGTACTCGTGCGCCAGTTCGCGCAGCCCGGCCACGGCGACCCCGGCGGCGCCTTCGATGATCCAGCGCTCGTTGGCGGCGACGTCACGCATGGCCTGGGCGATGGCCTGCTCACTGACCAGCACGGTGCGGTCCAGCAAGCGCTGGCACAGCGGGAAGGTGATGGCGTCGGGCTCGACGCCACCGGCGGTACCATCGGAAAGGGTGTCTTGCTCGTCCATCTCGATGATCCGCCCAGCTTCCAATGAGCGCTGCAGCGTAGGTGCGTTGGCTGGCCAGCAGCCGATCACCTGTACGCCGGGGCGCAGGTGCTTCAGCGCCGTGGCGATGCCAGAGATCATGCCGCCGCCGCCCACCGCGACGAACACCGCATCCAGCGTGGGTAACTGTTCGGCCAGTTCCATGCCGATGGTGCCCTGGCCGGCGATGATCTGCGGGTCGTTGTAGGGCGAGACGAATGGCTTGCCTTGGCTGCGCGCCTGTCTTGCGGCTTCCAGCTCGACGCTGAGCGGGTCGGTGTCCAGGCTAATCACTTCGGCGCCCAGCGCACGGATGGCGTCCAGCTTGACGGGCGATGCCTGGCGGGTGGTGTAGACCGTCACCGGCACGCCCAGGAGCCGCCCCGCCAGCGCCAGGCCTTGCCCGTGATTGCCGGAGGACGCGGTGATCACCCCATGGGCGCGGGCCGATTCATCCAGCAGGCGCAGCGTGTTGCTGGCACCGCGGAACTTGAACGAGCCGGTGTGTTGCAGGTGCTCGCACTTGAAGTAGACCTCGCAGCCCGAGTCGGCGGAAAACCAGGTGCTGTGCGCCAGCGGGGTTACCGCCACCTGCGGGCGCAGGGCATGATGGGCCTGGCTGATAGCCTGGTAAAGGTGGTCCAGGTAAGTGTCGTCGAGAGTCACTGCGCAAGCTCCTTTTTGTAGAAAGTTCGTCCACCGTAGACAAATAATCTACAACTGGCAACCTTGCTGCGCCGAGCAAGTAGCCCGGCGCTTCAATCGAGGTGCGCGTCGCGGGCGTGCTTGAGGTACTTGTACACCGTGGCGCGGCCCATGTTCAGCACGTTGGCCACGTAGTCATGGGCACTCTTGCCCTCGAAGGCGCCTTCGCTGTGAAGGGCCAGGACCAGGTCGCGCTTGTCGTCGCGTTCGAGCCGGTTCAGGCTCAGGCCGCGGGTCTTGATCCAGGCATGCAGGAAGGTGTTGATGCGATCCTGCCAGTCGTCACGGAACAGCGCCTCGGGCTGGGGCAGGATGCGGCTGGCCTGGAAGAACAGGTCCAGGGCCTGCTTGGCCTGTTCGAGCATCGAGACGTTGAAGTTGATGCAGATGAGCGCCGTCGGCTGGCCTTGCTCGTCGAGCATCACGCTGCTGATCGAGCGTAGCTTCTGTCCATCCCAGTTGAGTTTCTCGTATGGCCCGAGCACACGTTCACCGTGCAGTTCGGCCGGCAGGTCCTCCAGCGCGGAGTCATCGCCGACCTGGCGCTTGGACAGGTTGTTGGCCAAGTGCACGACGGTCTGGGTGGCCAGGTCATGGACCACCACTTCGGCATGTGGGAACAGCAGCGTGGCGATGCAATCGGCGACCGTCTTGTAGTTGGCCAGGGCCGAGGCGGCGGGGGTGGCAGTGGAGGGCATGCGGATTTCCGGCGGCGGGGGAGCGCGTCCATGCTAGTCCCTTGACCCTGGCCGGGCAAGGGTGGGCATGCCTGGGCCCGGCAAAATCAACACGCTCTATTTTTACCATGACCGCGGGCTTGCACGGCCCTGCGCCCACTCAGTTGCGGTCCAGCCACACTGTCTGGACATTGCAGAACTCGCGCACGCCGAAGTGCGAAAGCTCCCGCCCGAATCCGCTCTTTTTCACGCCACCGAAGGCTACGCGCGGGTCGGAGGCGCAGTAGCCATTGATGAACACCGCGCCGGTGTCCAGGGCCTCGGTCATGCGTTGAGCCAGCTCGGCGTCGGCGGTGTAAATCGTCGAGGCCAGGCCGAAGTCGCTGTCGTTGGCCAATTCCACGGCATGCTCGGCGTCACGGGCGCTGATGATCGCGGCCACCGGACCAAACAGTTCCTGCTGGAAAGCGGTCATGTCACGGGTCACCCCCGCCAGCACGGTCGGCTCATAGACGTTGGCCGCGCCGTCGGCCTTCTTGCCACCGAGCAGCAGCGTGGCGCCTTCGGCCAGGGTCGCCTGAACCTGGCCGTCCAGCTCGTCGCGCAGGTCGAAACGGGCCATTGGGCCGATGTAGGTGTCGTCGTGCAGCGGGTTGCCAACGTTCAGCGCAGCGGTCGCTTCGACGAATTTACGAGTGAATTCATCGATCACAGCGTGCTCGACGATCAGGCGCTTGGCGGCGGCGCAGACTTGCCCGGTATTCTGGTAGCGCCCCATCACCGCGGCCTTCACGGCGGCGTCGAGGTCGGCATCGGCCAGGACGATGAAGGGGTCGGAACCGCCCAGTTCCAGCACGCACTTCTTCAGGGCAGCGCCGGCCTGCGCACCGATGGCCATGCCAGCGCGCACGCTGCCGGTCAGGGTCACGGCGGCGATCCGCGGGTCATTGATAGCGCGGGTCACGCCCTGGGGGGCGACGTTGATGACTTCGAACACGCCCTCAGGCAAGCCAGCCTGCTTCACGGTCTCGAGCAACAGGTAGGCGCTGCCCATCACGTTCGGTGCATGCTTGAGCACGTAGGTATTGCCGGCGATCAGCGCCGGTACCGCACCGCGCAGCACTTGCCAGATCGGGAAGTTCCACGGCATGACCGCAAGGATCGGCCCCATCGGACGGTATTCGATGCGCGCCTTGTTGTTCTCCACCTGCGTCGGTTCGGCAGCGAGCATGGCGGGGCCGTGCTCGGCGTACCATTGGCAGAGGTTGACGCACTTGGCGACCTCGCCACGGGCCTGGGCGATCGGCTTGCCCATTTCACGGGTGATCATGTGCGCGAGCGCTTCGCCATTGGCGGCCAGGGCATTGGCCAGGCTCAACAGGTGCTCGCTGCGCTGCGCCAGGGGCTGGCGGCGCCATTGCGCGAAGCCGGTGCTGGCGCGTTCCAGCGCGGCGTCCAGCGCGGCATCGGTGTCGAAGGCGTAGTGGCCGATCTGTTCGCCGCTGTGCGGATCGACGGAAATGGCATGGGTCAGGCTGCTGATCTCAGGCATGGTAGGTCCCCTGTTTTATTCTCTGGAAGTGGAGCCAGCATAGGGGCCTGGGTCTTTATTAAAAACTGAATAATAATGAGCGAAACATTCACGTTTGGAGAAAGGCCGTGGACCTGGTGCAACTGGAAATCTTCAAGGCTGTAGCCGAGCACGGCAGCATCAGCGCCGCTGCCCAGCACATCCACCGGGTGCCGTCGAACCTGACCACCCGCATCAAGCAGCTGGAGCAGGACCTGGGTGTCGAACTGTTCATCCGCGAGAAGCACCGCCTGCGTCTGTCGCCAGCGGGCTGGAACTTCCTCGAGTACACCCGGCGCATTCTCGACCTGGTGCACGAGGCGCGCCTGACCGTGGCCGGTGAGGATCCCCAGGGCACCTTCGCCCTCGGATCGCTGGAGAGCACGGCAGCGGTACGCATCCCGGCCTTGCTGGCGGCGTACAACCAGCGCTATCCCAAAGTGGATCTGGATCTCTCCACTGGTCCCTCGGGCACCATGCTCGAAGGCGTACTGGCCGGCCAACTGGTAGCGGCCTTCGTCGACGGGCCGGTGTTGCATCCGGCGCTCGAGGGCATGGCGGTGTTCGAGGAGGAGATGGTCATCATCGCGCCGCTCAATCACCCGCCGGTGACCCGCGCCAAGGATGTCAATGGCCAGAGCATCTATGCCTTTCGCGCCAACTGCTCCTACCGTCATCATTTCGAGCACTGGTTCGTCCAGGACAAGGCGGTGCCTGGCAAGATTCACGAGATGGAGTCGTACCACGGCATGCTGGCGTGTGTCAGCGCTGGCGCGGGCCTTGCCCTGATGCCCCGCAGCATGCTCGACAGCATGCCGGGCTGTAGCACCGTCAGTGTCTGGCCGCTGTCGCAAGACGCGCGCTACCTCAAGACCTGGCTTGTGTGGCGCCGTGGTACGGTATCACGCAGCCTGAGCACGTTCGTCCAATTGCTGGAGGAACGCAGGGCACAGGCGCCTGCCTGAACCTGGACCCAGCATCGGCGCGCACGCCAAGTGGGCGGCGGATAGTGGAGCAATCGACTAGTGGAGGACTGGAGCCATGCACATCCCTCATTGCAGAGCCCGCGTGGGCACTGATAGGTCCGAGTACATTTGTACTCCGTGGCGCATCAGGGCATGACCATGAGCCTGGATATGCAGCTGCAGGCCTTGAATGACGACGGTTTCGTTTTGATTCCCGGTGTCCTCGACACACCCCAGGTGGCGCTGTTGCGCCGCGCCATCGACGGACTGCGGCCGATCCACTGGGATTACCAGGGCCTGCTCGAGCACTACAAGTGCGTGTTCAACCGCGACCCAATGTGGTTGCCTTTTCTTGACCTGCCTGGGTTGATCGAACTGGCCGAAGCGGCATTGGGTCCAGACTGCCACGTTATCGGCCAGACCGCCTGGCGCAGCCATCCTGGCTATCCGGGCATGGAACTGCACCTGGATCACCTGCCGCTGGAGCTGCCCGATTGGGTCTGGGCCAGGCCGGACTTGCGCCTGCCCGTGCAGATTTTCACGGCGCAACTGTATCTGAGCGATATCGACGCAGAGCTCGGCCCTACCTGGGTCGTACCTGGCAGCCATCGCTCAGGACGCAGGCCCGGCGAAGGCGAGGACAGCTGGCAGGGACAAGGGGCCAGGCCAGTGCTGTGCCAGGCCGGGGATGCCCTGGTGTTTCGTAGCGAGCTCTGGCATGCCGGTGGCGCCAACACCAGCGTGGACCGCGTCCGCGACATGCTCCAGGTGCATTACGGGCGGCGCATGGTGGCGCAGAAGTTCTCTCCGTATCTTGAGTGGCGCTTCAACCCCGACGTACTGGCGGCGGCCACGGCGCGCCAGCGGCGATTGCTGGGGGAACATGGCGAGGCGGAGTATGACTAGGTGTGTTTCGACCCGCAGTGGGCGCTCATAGCTGGAAACGCTGCGCTTCGACGCTCTGAGGCTGCCATTTCCCGGCTGCTGGGCAGGCAATGGCAGCTACAGGCTCATCCAAGGGCGGCAAATGACTTCCATCAAGTCCCCTAACTGGCTAATAATCCGAGAGTATTACAACTTGTTGCCTAGCGGATAGGCAGCGTGAACACACTGGAAAACGAGGGGCTCAAGCCTCCATTGCCAACGGGGCGGCGCTGTCCAGGCGCTGGCCCGTCCGTGCCTGACATCAGGAGATTGTCAAACATGAAAACCCGTCTTGCCGCTTCGCTGGCTGCTGTCCTGGCCTTTACCGGGGCCAACCTTGCCCAGGCCGCTCAGATTTCTGGCGCCGTGGGCGCCACCAGCCAGGGCGACCTGACCTATCGCGCCGGCCTGTCGTTCGACTGGGACAAGAAATGGTTCGAAACCGGTACTGGCCACTTGAGCGGTTACTGGGACGCGGCCTACACCTACTGGGAAGGCGGCGATGCCAGCGGCGCCCACTCGCTCTCATTCAGCCCAGTCTTCGTCTATGAATTCAGCGGTTTCACCTATACCCCCTTCATCGAGGCCGGTATCGGCGTGGCGGCGTTCTCCAAGACCAACGTCGGTGACCAGCGCCTGGGCTCCTCGTTCAACTTCGAAGATCGGCTGGGCCTTGGCCTGAAACTGCCCGGCGAGCAGAAGGTCGGCCTGCGTGCGATGCATTACTCCAACGCTGGCATCAAGCAGCCAAACGATGGCATCGAGTCTTACTCGCTGTTTTACAGCAAGGGATTCTGACTGAGCCCTGCCGTTGCCTGTGAGTCTTCGAGCCTCGCCTGACACGGCTTGGAGTGTTGCCTGCGGCTTGCCCAGCTGCTGCCCAGCTTGAATGCACGCTCACGCGTTATTCGAGCTGGGCAGCAGGCCGCAGCCAGCGGAAAAGGTCAGCGCACTCCCTTGATTGCCAGCACATTGCAGAGCGGATGCTCCAGCACATGCGCCGTGGTGCCGCCGAGGAATGCCTGCAACGCGTCATGACGGTGGTTGCCCATGACGATCACATCGGTGCGGCTGTGGCTGACGAAATGGGCAATGGCTCGGGTCGCGGCGCCCTCCAGGAAGTGCCTGCGCTCCAGTGCAATCTGGTGGTGATCGCCGAGGCGGTTGAAGGCCTTGTGCTGGGCATCCCGTACGCTTTCGTTGAAGCCGGGCATCGTCACCGTACCTGCGCCAAAGTCGGCGATGTGGGTCTTGGTCGCATCGCAGACATGCAACAGGTGCAGCTCGCCATTGCATTGCAGGGCCAGGGCATGGGCGGTGCGTATGACCTGCTCATCAAGGCTTTCGGCGGCGCCAGGGATGATCAGATCGACGGCGGCGGCGATCTGGCGCGGCAGGGGGCAACGGATCTCGCTGACCAGGTGCACGGCGATCGGGCTTTCCCTGAGCAGTTGCCAGTCCAGGGGGGTGACGAGCAGGCGCTTGAGCACTGGCTCATGCTGCACGTCCTTGACCAACAGATCGCAACCCAGGCGCTCGACCTGTTGCAGCACGGCAGCCAGAGGGTCGCGGGTCAGTAGCAGCTCGGTGGAGACATCCAAGCCCCCATTGCGCAACTGCTCGGCTTCATCGGCCAGCCATTGACGGTTGTCGCTCAACAGACGCTCCCGCTCGCGTGGGTCCTCCATCAAGCCAAAAGTATCGACATCGTCGACGCAAACCGTGATGTCCAACAGCGCTCCACTGGACTCGGCCAATGCGGCCGCCCGTTGCAGGGCGGGCGTGTGGCGCATCTGCGGGCCGAGCATGACCAACAATCGCTGGAATCGACTCATCTCACACCTCCTCGTGCGGCAGCCCCCCTTCATGCCTGGCAATGGTGACCGGCGCCAGGATGCGCCGTGTCTTCCCTCAGTCTAGTTCGTGTTGACAGTCCGGCAGATCGATCGGCCTGTCGATGTCCAGCAGGATGCCCGGGTCATCGACTACCAGGGTGCGCACGGCGGCGCGCTGGCGCTGCAGTACCGCGCGTGCGCCCGTGTCACCCTGCAGCTGACAGAGCTCAGCCCAGAAGCGGCGGCCGAAGAGTACGGGGTGACCGGGCCTGCCCTGATAGGTGGGCACGCAGATATGCTCGGCGTCGATGCTGGCAACCAGGGCGTCGAGAGTGGCGGGCTGGATGAACGGCATGTCGGCGAGGAAGATCGCCAGCGCTTCGGCGCCGGAGGTCTGGGCGAGTTGCCCGACCCCGGCGGCAAGGCTGTGGCCCATGCCCAGACGGCTGCTGGCCGCTCGCACCACATGCACCTTGGCGGGCAGCGGCCGCGGCCAGGTCTCGTCGAAGCGTAGTACCAGCCAGACCTCCTGCAGCCGTGTACAGGGCAGGGCAAGGCTGGCCTCGAGCAGGGTCTGGCCATCGCCAAGGCGCTGCTGACGTTTGTCGCTACCGAACCGCTGGCTGTAGCCGGCGGCCAGTACCAGTGCGGCCACTTCACAGGTCATGCGCAGGTTCCTTCGATCAGTGTCTGCCAAGGGTAGCCGAGCAGGCACAGGCGACCAAGTCGCTGGCTCGATACGGGCATGCGAAACTGCTCGCTACGGGCGATGCATGTGCCCTGGTGTTTACAGCGGTCCCCTGCGCCCGCGGACCATCGACTCGGGTATGATGCCCACCCATTCTTCTGATCGAGGCCTTCTTCATGTCCCTGTCTGACGAGCAGATCGCGGAGTACCGCGCGTTCGCCGAGCAACTGGCCGACGCCGCGGCAGCGGCGATCCTGCCTTACTTTCGTGCCGAGCTGGCGGTCGAGGATAAAGGCGGGCGCCTGTACGACCCGGTAACCGTCGCCGACCAGGCCGCAGAGCAGGCCATGCGCACGCTGATCCAGGCACGTTACCCGGACCACGGGATTCTCGGCGAAGAACACGGCGTGGCCACCGGCAGCAGCCCACTGACCTGGGTGCTGGATCCGATCGACGGTACCCGTGCCTTCATCACCGGCCTGCCGCTGTGGGGCACGCTGATCGCCCTGAACGATGGCGAGCGCCCTGTGGTCGGGGTGATGAACCAACCCTTCACGGGCGAGCGCTTCATCGGTACACCGGCCGGTGCCTGGCGCGGCAATACACCACTGAAGGCCCGCGCCTGCACCGAGCTGGCCTTGGCGACCCTGATGTGCACCACTCCGGACATGTTCGACACCCCGGCCCGCAAGACCGCCTTCGAGACGGTGGCTGGGCAGGCACGGCTGATGCGCTATGGCGGCGACTGCTATGCCTATTGCATGCTGGCAAGCGGGTTTGTCGATGTGATTGTCGAGGCCAGCCTGCAGCCCTATGACGTGCAGGCGCTGATGCCGATCATCGAAGGCGCCGGCGGCATCATCACGGCCTGGGATGGCAGCACAGCGCAGCAGGGGGGGGCGGTGGTGGCGTGTGGCGATCCGCTGTTGCATGCCCAGGTGCTGGAGCTGTTGCGTCACGCCATGTAGGCGTGCGCCTCGGCCCCAGATCTCCCGGCCAGAACCGCATCAGGACCTCAGCTGGAGTGAGCGACGCTGTCCTCCGGCAGATCATCCAGCGAATCTTCCTGGCCCGGCAACTGGGTGATCACACTGAAGTCCGTGACCTCGACAGCGCCGGCCCCGTAGCCCAGCAGGTGAAACGAAAACGCCTTGCGCACCCGCGGGTTGTCGAACCTGAACTCGATCTCCAGCGGTCGGTCGGCGGTCACGACCATCTCCCGCGGCAGGCCTACCTGTACGTCCTGCTCGAACTCCTTGGCCTTGAGCTGGAGGTAGGCATGGTGCTGCGGATCCAGCATGCGCACTTTCAGGCGGACGCGGGTATAGGAACCTTCGGGCATCTCCAGGTACTGCGCGCCGATCAGGTTATCGACCCAGTCGTCGCGGACCTGCTCGCGCAGCGGCAGTACGTCCGCGCTGCCGAACTGGTAGCGCTGGTTCAGTGGCGTGCGTAGCAGGGACTGGTCCAGCGCCGCGGCCCGCGCAGTCATGAGCCGGCCGGCAGCCGCATTGTCCTGGCCGAGGTAGTTGGCCTGGTCGGCAATGAAGCCCGGGCTGGCATAGCGTCGGCAGCGCTGTTGGAAATCGCATTCGGTAAAGGTGCCTTGGCCATCGTGATAGCGCAGCTTGCCGTTGGTGAAGGACATCATCTCGCGGCCGCTGGCATAGTTGCGGAACAGCGAGCGTCCGCTCAGGTGCGCCGGAATGGGCAAGCCGAAGTAATCGAGGAGCGAGGCGCTCAGGTCGACATGGCCGTAGACGCCGGACTTGAGGCGGGGTAGTTGCGCTTGCTCCGGAGCCAGGGTCAGGTTGAAGCCCCACGAGGAGGCCAGGCGTACGTCTTCGATACCGTGGGACTCGTCCGAGGTGACCACCACCAGGGTGTCCTTCAAGATCCCCTGGCGCTCCAGGGCATCGAGGAACTCGCCTACGGCATCGTCCAGGTAGGCGACGGCCGCTTGTTTGCTGGTGTCATAGCGATCCAGGTATTGCTGGGGAGCGGAGTAGGGCTGGTGGGTACCGACAGTCAGCAGGGTGAGCATCCAGGGCTTGTCCTGCTTGCTGATTTGCCCGACATAGTCCAGGGCGCCTTCGAAGAAGGCCTTGTCATCCTTGCCCCAGGCAAAGTCCAGGTAGTTGGGGTTGCTGAACCATTCCAGGCCATGGGTCGCATCAAAGCCGATATGCGGCATGATCTTGTCCTTGGCCATGAACCGCAGGCCGGCCCCTTGCAGGAAGTGCGTGGCAAAACCATGCTGGCGCAGCTGGGCGGGCAGGCATTCCTGATTGCGCTCTTGCTGGGTCAGCAGTTCGACGCCCTTGGGCGTGCCATTGTCGAGCTTGTCGTAGTCGCCACAGAGCATCGCATACAGGCCACGGATGGTCTGGTGGGTATGCAGGACATAGTCCGGGGTGTTCATTCCCCGCGCCGCCCAGCGGCTGAGGTTGGGCATGATGTCTTCGTCGAAGCGGCTGTGCAGCGCCTCGCGATTGGGACGCACGTAAGCGCCAGGAATGCCCTCGAGGGTAATCACCAGCAGGTTGCGGGCTTGGCCGGGGGCGCTCAGCAATGGCGTGCCGCTCAGGTCCGACTGGGTAAGGCCGGCCATGCGCGGCGGCGCTTCGAGCACTTCGCCGGACCACCAGGTTTCGGCTTGGCGTTGCGCGTCCCCGACGCCTTCGGCGATCAGTTGATGAGGCAGGTTGAACTGGCGCCACTGGTCTGCATCACTGGGCGCCAGGTGCTGCGCGCCCCAGTGCGCCACCAGCAGCAGCGCCGGCAGGGCCCATGCTGCGCGAGGCAAGGCCTGGGACGGTTGTCCCCGGTTGGCCCACTGGATTGCCAACCACAGGATCAGGCCGACCGCCAGCGTGCCGCCTAACCAGGCATGGGCCAGGCCTCCACCGGTCGAGTTCTCGACGAAGTCTGGAGCCAACAAGTAATGCAGATCGGCAACCGCCGGCAGCCTGCCGACCGCGCTGACCAGTTCGGCCGAAGCCACTGTCAGGCCCGTCCAGAACAGCAGCAACGGGAAGGCCAGCCACCAGGGGCGGCGATGCAACAGGACCACCAGCAGGCTACCGATGGCGATGTCCGAGAGATAGCCGTGCGGATTCGACCAGCCCAGCGCCAGGCGCAGGCACAAGGGAAGTAAAAGGACCAGGCCGACCAGGGTTACCAGTCGCGCATGGGGGTGCCGAATCCAGCTAGGGATGCCCTTCACAAAAAAACCTTCCTGCCATCATTGCTTCATATAAGTATGGGGATGATATCAGGGGGCGGGCCTTTTGGCGGACTAATGGGCGCCAGAACGCACGGATGGAGAGCGCGGGTGCGGTATCTGCACGCTACGGTAGCGCCAAAGTGCATAACAATCCTAGGAACGGGGAACAGCGACTCGCACCCTGTCACTGGCTTGGCGCTGCGTGGCGCAGTCTGCCGGATGCTCGCCGAGCAGGCGCGTCACGGCGAGCAGGGCCTGGGCGCGCCGTTGCGGCCAGTCGCCCTCGATCACCTGAATCCTTTGCCGATGTTGCGCTAGCCATTGCCAGCTGTCTTCGAAAAAGGTCTGGCGCTCGCTCAACTGCGGCTGGCAGCGTTGCCCGTCACCGACCCAGTTCACCCCCTGGGGGCTGAGCAGCAGGTGCAGGTCGTAACGACGCGCGAGCAGCGCCTGCCCGATCCATGGCGGGCAATCCCCGAACAGCACCCGGCTCCACAGCATATTGCTCAGCAGGTGGGTGTCGAGAATCAACAGTCTTGGCGCATGTTGCCGCGCCCGATCCTCCCACTCCAGCTGGCCTCGGGCGATCGGCGTGATGTCTGCATAGCAGGTGTCGCGCTGCTCCTGGTCAATGAAATGGCGCACGTATTCGCCAACCACCTCGCCGCCGAAGTGCGCCTGGATCTCGCCACTGAGCCAGCTCTTGCCGCTGGATTCGGGACCGCACAGCACCAGGACTTTCATGCCGCCACCAACGCGGGGTCACGCCGCCATTGTTGCCAGCCGCGCAGGGCGATCACGGTGAACAGGGCATATAGCGCGGCCGTCAGATACAGCGCCTTGTACAGGAACAGCCCAACGAAGATCACATCCAGCACGGCCCACAGCGGCCAGCATTGCACGCGTTTTTGCGCCATCCACACTTGCGCGACCAGGCTGAAACCGGTCAGCGCGGCGTCCAGCCAAGGCTGCGCGGCGTCGGTCCAGGTCGCCATGGCGGCGCCCAGGGCCAGGCTTGCGAGCAACCCCACGCCCAGCCCGGCGAGCATCGGCGCGGTGTCCAGGCGGCTGACCTGGCGCGCGTCCTCGACCCGCTCCGGGCGTGTCCATTGCCACCAGCCGTACAGCTGCAGCACCGCGTACATCAGTTGCAGCAGCATGTCCGAATACAGCCGCACCTCGTAGAAGATCCAGCTGTAGAGCAGCACCATCACCAGGCCGATCGGCCAGCACCAAGGGTTCTGCTTGACGGTGAGCCAGACGGCGATGACACCGAGCACGGCGGCGAAGAGTTCCAGGCCGGACATCGGCGATCCTTGGCGGCTGCAAAAAGGGGGCGATTGTAGCTTGCCTGAGCGGGCGCAGGCCACACGCCCCTTGATCAAACGCTGGATTACACGTGGAACTGACGCAACAACTGCTCCAGCTCATCGCTCAAGCGCCCCAGCGCCGCGCCGGCTTGGCTGGATTGCTGCGCGGCCTCGGCGGTTTGTTGTGACAGGCCGGCGGTCTCGGTGACATTGCGGTTGATCTCTTCAACCACGTGCGATTGCTGCAGGGTAGCGCTGGCAATCGAGGCATTGAGGGCGGTGAGGTTGTGCAGGGCCTGGCTGATGGCGTCGAGGCTGTCCCCCGCCTGGCGGGCTTCCTGCACCGTTTGGCGGGACGCTTCGCTGCTGGCGTCGATGGCTTGGACTGCGGCATCGGACTGACCTTGCAGGTGCTCGATCATGCTCTGGATTTCAGCAGTGGATTGCTGGGTGCGTTGCGCCAGCAGGCGCACCTCGTCGGCGACCACGGCGAAGCCACGGCCTTGTTCCCCGGCCCGAGCCGCTTCGATGGCGGCGTTGAGGGCCAGCAGGTTGGTCTGCTCGGCGATCGAGCGGATCACCTCCAACACCCCGCCGATGCGCGTGCTCTGCCCAGCCAGGGTGCGGATCACCTCCACCGCCTTGTCGATGGTCGCCGAAAGCCGGTCGATCTGCAGCAAGCTGCCGTGGATGGCCTGCTGGCCCTGTTGCACCTGCTGCTGGGCGTCGTGCATTTCGCTGGAGGCTTGCTCGGCGCTCTTGGCCACGTCCTGCACGGCATAACTGACTTCGTTGATCGCGGTCGCTACCTGGTCCATCTGCAGCGATTGCTGGGCGCTGCGTTGCTGGGCCTGGCCTGCATTGTCGCCGACCTGCGAGGCCGAATGAGCCAGGGCATGGGCCGTCCCCTGCAGTTGGCCGACCACCCCTTGCAGCTTGCCGTTGAAGCGGTTGAAGTGTTCGCCCAGGTAGGTGATCTCGTCACGGCCATGGGTGTCCAGGCGTCGGCTGAGGTCGCTCTCGCCGCTGGCGATATTGCCCATCGCCTGCACGGCGTCTTGCAGCGGCCCGGCGATGCTGCGGGCGATCAGCAGCACCAGTACGGCCATCAGCACGGCGATACCAAGTACCATCAGCGAGGCGTCGCGCACCTGCCGGGCGAATTCGGCCTGCATGTCGTCGATGTATACGCCCGAGCCGATCACCCAGCCCCAGGGCTTGAACAGCTGGATGTACGATGTCTTGGCTACCGGCTCGCTGGCACCGGGCCTGGGCCAACGGTAGTCGACCGTGCCGGCGCCCTGGCTGCGGGCGAGGGCGACCATCTCGTTGAATACGGCGAAGCCGTCCGGATCGCGGATGCCCGAGAGGTCTTGGCCGTCGAGCTTGGGATTGGCGGGGTGCATGACCATCCTGGGGCCCAGGTCGTTGATCCAGAAATAGTCATCCTGGTCATAACGCAGGCCACGCACCACGCTCAGTGCCTGTTGCTGGGCCGCTTCGCGGCTTAGGGCGCCGGCCGCTTCCAGGCCCTGGTAATACGCCAGCACCCCAACGCTGACCTCGACCACATGGCGGGTCTGCTGGGCCTTGGCCTGATAGAGGTCACCGTGGGTCTGGCGCAGCATCAGCGCGCCCAAGGCCATCAGCATCATTACCGCCACCAGCAGGATCAGCCACAAGCGGCGGCTGATGGACATCGCCCTCAGTGTCTTCATGAACCATTACTCCGTCTTTTTTTATTGTTGCGGGCATCCAAGCACGCTTTCTCCCCCGCCCACACCCGACCAAGGGCTAAGTGTCTGGTTTGGCGTCCTATGTCACGTCGACGCGAGCCATTGCCAAGGCACTCTGATAGGATCTCGGCCGCCTTGGATGAAACCTTTAGGCTGCATGAACTTTTCAACTGGCTTTGCGACCAGGCGTCGCTGTAAAACAGCCGAGCCGTTCGCGGCACAATTACGAAATCAAAGAAGAAACGGACCTGCACCGCGCAGCGTTCCAGGGGGAAATAATGGATTTTTGGAGCGCCTTGCAAGCCGTCATACTGGGGATCGTCGAGGGCTTGACCGAGTTCTTGCCAATCTCCAGTACCGGCCACCAGATCATCGTGGCCGACCTGATCAACTTCGGTGGTGAGCGGGCCATGGCCTTCAACATCATCATCCAACTGGGCGCGATCCTGGCGGTGGTCTGGGAATTCCGGCGCAAGGTCCTCGACGTGGTGATTGGCCTGCCGCGCGAGCGTACGGCGCAGCGCTTTACCAGCAACCTGCTGATTGCCTTCATGCCGGCGGTGGTGCTCGGCGTGCTGTTCGCCGACCTGATCCACGAATACCTGTTCAACCCGATCACCGTGGCCGCCGCCTTGGTCATCGGTGGGGTGATCATGCTCTGGGCCGAGCGCCGGGAGCACAAGGTGGCGGTCGATCACGTCGACGAGATGAACTGGAGTCACGCCTTGAAGATCGGGTTGGTGCAGTGCCTGGCGATGATCCCCGGGACCTCGCGTTCGGGTTCGACCATCATCGGCGGCCTGCTGTTCGGCCTGTCGCGCAAAGCAGCCACCGAGTTCTCGTTCTTCCTGGCCATGCCGACCATGGTGGGTGCGGCGGTGTACTCGGGCTACAAGTACCGTGAATTGTTCCAGCCGGACGACTTCCCGGTGTTCGCCATCGGCTTCGTGGTGTCGTTCATCTTCGCCATGATCGCCGTGCGCGGCCTGCTCAAGTTCATCGCCAACCACAGTTACGCGGTGTTCGCCTGGTACCGCATCGCCTTTGGCCTGTTGATCCTCGCTACCTGGCAGTTCGGCTGGATCGACTGGGCGACGGCGCAAGGTTGAGCATGGGCCGCGGTCCATCGAGCGCGCGCCGCGCGGCTAGTCAGGAGACGCCGCTGCGCGATCCGCGCACCAAGCTGCTGGCGTTCGCGGCGCTGTGCCTGCTGCCGCTGGGTGGGGCTGTGCAGATGGCACTTGGCGGCACCTCATGGTTGCCGCTGCTGGCCTACCTGCTGGTCAGCCTGCTGAGCCTGCTGTTGTACTGGCAGGACAAGCGCCAGGCACGGGTGCAAGGCCCGCGCACGCCGGAGAAAGTGCTGCACGCCAGCGAGCTGTGCGGCGGCTGGCCTGGGGCGTTGCTGGCCCAGCAGCTGTTTCGCCACAAGACTCGCAAGCCCTCCTACCAGGTGACGTTCTGGGCCATCGTCGCTGTGCACCAGCTTTTCTGGGTCGACCACCTGCTGCTGGATGGCCAGTGGCTGGGCACGGCCGTGGGGCCATTGCTCAGATAAGCAATCCGGGCTGCTGACGTTTGGGCAGGCGCTGCACCACCAGCTGGTGCGAGCGCTGCAGCAGCGCGCTGAGCTCGTCGCGTCCCATGGGGTAGGGTGGCGCCATGCTGATCCAGTGCGCCCGCGCCAGGTACGGTGCCGGGCGCACGCCCGGGCGGTCGACGTAGCCCAGAAACAGCGCGCTGTCGACCTTGAACGACAACCCGGCGCCGGCCAGGTCCAGTACCGCGAACATCTTGTTGCCCGCCACCGAGAACACCCGTACGCCACCCCATTTGTAGTCTTCCCGCGCGCCAGGCAGGCTCAGGCACAGCGCCACCACCTGCTCGGGGGTCATTCTTTTGTCAGACATAGCGCTCTCCACACGCCTCGAACGAGGCCACCAGATGGTCGATCCACACGCGCACGGCAGGCAATACTCCACGCCGGTGCGTATACACTGCCTGCAGGTAGCCGCCGGCAAGCGACCAGTCTGGGAGCAGGCGCACCAGCTCGCCACGTTCCAGCTCCTGCTCGCAGTACATGATGGGCAGCGCGGTGAAGCCCAGGCCAGCCATGGCCGCCGTCTTGCGCACCACGAAATCGTCGATCGCCAGGCGCGCTTCCACCGCCACCTCCTGCTGTTGATCCCTGGGCCCGTACAGGCGCAGGTGCACCAGGCGGTCGGCTTCCACGGCACCTAGCGCCGGCATCTGTGCAAGCTGGGCTGGCTCGCGTACATGATTGGCAAAGCCCGGCGCGGCCACCAGTTGCATCTGTGCCTGGCGCAGACGGCGCGTCACCAGGGCTGGGTCCTCATCGCCCAGTTCACGCACCCGCAGCGCCACGTCTACACCTTCGCCGACCAGGTCGACGCGGCGGTTGACCAGCACCATGTCCAGGTGCACCTGCGGGTACTGCTTGAGAAAGCGGGTAATCACATCAGGCAGGAACGCCGTGGCCAGGGCCACTGGACAGGACACCCGCAGGCGCCCGCGCGGTTCGCTGGTCATGCTCGCCACGGCCTCGTCAGCCATCTCGGCCTCCAGCAGCATGGCCTGGCAGTGGCGCAGGTAACGCTCGCCCACCGCGGTGAGCTTGAGTTGTCGGGTGGTGCGCTGCAGCAGACGCGTGCCCAGGCGCTCTTCGAGCTCGGCAATGCGCCGCGACAGGCGTGACTTGGGAATACCCAACAGGCGGCCGGCGGCGGCGAAGCCACCGGCTTCGACCACGCGGGTGAAGTAGAACAGGTCGTTGAGGTCTTGCATGCGGAAGGTCCATTGTCCTATCTGTGGGACAAAGTAATGCATTTTTGCAGGCTTATCAGCTATTCGCCGGACCTGTAGGATTCTCTCCATCGTGATCGCCCCCGCTGCGGTCTTCATTACAGGAGAGTCCCATGAAACTGTTGCACATCGATTCGAGCATCTTGGGCGACAATTCCGCCTCGCGCCAACTGAGCCACAGCGTCGTCGAAGCCTGGAAGGCAGCGGACCCGAGCATTGAAGTGATCTACCGCGACCTCGCCGCGGACGCGATCAGCCATTTCTCCGCCGCCACCCTGGTGGCCGCAGGGACTCCGGAAGCGGTGCGCGATGCCGCGCAGGCTCACGAAGCGCGCCTGAGCACCGAGACCCTGGAAGAATTCCTGGCCGCCGATGCTGTGGTCATCGGTGCACCGATGTACAACTTCAGCGTACCGACCCAACTCAAGGCCTGGATCGATCGCGTCGCCGTGGCGGGCAAGACTTTCCGCTACACCGAAGCCGGCCCTGAAGGCCTGTGCGGTGACAAGAAGGTGGTGCTGGTGTCCACCGCCGGTGGCCTGCACGCCGACCAGCCGACCGGGGTCGGCCACGAAGACTTCCTCAAGGTGTTCCTCGGCTTCATCGGCATCACCGACCTTGAGATCGTTCGTGCCCACGGCCTGGCCTATGGGCCGGAGCAGCGCACCCAGGCCATCGACGCCGCCCAGGCACAGATCGCCAATAAGCTGTTTGCCGCCGCCTGAGTCAGGATCTAAAAAAGCCGGCTGTCGCCTTGGGTGGCGGCCGGCTTTTTCATGCCGAAGGCGCTGGCGAGCGCGCTCGGCGGGCGAGCAGCAGGGTCAGGCCGACGCCCGCCAATGCCAGCAGTGAGGCAACGCAGAAGATCGAGGCGTAGCCCAGGTGTGCAGCCACCGCGCCCATCACTGGGCCGGAGATGGCCAGGGCCAGGTCGAAGAACACGGCGTAGGCCCCAAGCCCCGCGCCCCGGCTGCTGCTGGGCACCTGCCTGATGGCTTCCACTCCCAGCGCCGGGTACACCAGTGACAGGCCAAACCCGGTCAGCCCGGCCCCGAGCAACGACCAGACGGGCGAGGGCGCCAGCCACAGCAGTGCCAGGCCCAGCACTTCGGTGCTCATGCAGGCGATGGCCACGCTGTAGCCGCCGAAGCGGTTGACCGCATTGACGAACAGCAGCCGCGAGAGGATGAAGCACAGGCCGAACGCACTCAGGCACCAGGCTGCGCCGATCCAGCCACGCTCCAGATAGTACAGGGTGACGAAGGTGGTCAGCGTGCCATAGCCGATCGAGGCCAGGGTCAGCCCGACGCCGCAGGGCGCGACGCGCGCGAAAGCCGCCCAGAAGGGCAGTCGTTCGCCGCGCACCACGCTGATGTCGGTGCGTTTGCGCAGCACCGGCAGGGCGAGCAGGGCGAGGACCAGCAATGCAGGACCAAGCGCGCTGAAGTCCAGGGCATCGACCATCAGCACGCCGACCGGCGCGCCAATGGCGATGGCGCCGTAGGAGGCGATGCCGTTCCAAGAGATCACCCTGGCCGTGTGCTCGGCACCGACCTGGCCAATCCCCCAGCTCAAGGTGGCCACGCCGATCAGGCCTTGGGCGATGCCCAGCAACAAGCGACCCACCAACAGCAACCCGAGACTCAGCAGCGGCAGGCTGAGCGTCCAGGCCGACAGCAAGGTCAACACGCCACAGGCGGCAATGCCATATAGGCCATAGCGGATCGCCTGCTTGCCGCCCAGGCTGTCCGCGACTCGTCCGGCGAATGGCCGGCTGAGCAACGTCGCCAGGTACTGCAGGCCAATGGTCACCCCGGCGACCACCGCGCCGAAGCCCAGCTGGTCGTGCACATAGCCAGGCAGGACCGCGATCGGCAGGCCGATGCAGAGGAAGGCGATGAAGGTATAGAAGACGATCGACAGGATTTGCGTGGTGATCGAAAGCGTGCTGGCGGGGGCAGGCTGGTGCGCGGTCATGGGCTCGTTCGCTTGCGGGCGGGCGTAGGACCATGATGGCTGGCGGGCGGGGGAAATGAAAGCAGGCTAACGGATTATTCGTCGGCTAGCGCCCTCACCTCAACACGGTACAACGGGCTGGGGTGAGGGGTACCGGACGAATCGCAGTCGGCCTGAAGCCTCTTCCTACGGGAGAAGTTTCAGGCCAACGAAGGACTATCGAGCCTTAGACCACGACACCCTGACTGCGCAGGTAGTCATCGTAGGTCCCGCTGAAGTCGACCACGCCGCTGGGGCTCAGCTCGATGATGCGAGTGGCCAGGGACGATACGAACTCACGGTCATGGCTGACGAACAGCAGGGTGCCCGGGTAGTTTTCCAGCGCCAGGTTGAGCGCTTCGATCGATTCCATGTCCAGGTGGTTGGTCGGTTCGTCCATCACCAGCACATTGGGCTTTTGCAGGATCAGCTTGCCGAACAGCATGCGGCCTTGCTCGCCACCGGAAATCACCTTGACCGACTTGAGGATCTCGTCGTTGGAGAACAGCATGCGCCCCAGGGTGCCACGGATCATCTGTTCGCCCTGGGTCCATTGACCCATCCAGTCGAACAGGCTGACATCATCTTCGAAGTCATGGGCATGGTCCTGGGCGTAGTAGCCCACTTCGGCGCTGTCGGTCCACTTCACCGCGCCGCTGTCCGGGGTCATTTCACCGACCAGGGTGCGCAGCAGGGTAGTCTTGCCGATACCGTTGGGGCCAATGATCGCCACGCGCTCGCCGGCTTCGATGGTGAAGCTGAAGTCCTTGAACAGCACCTTGTCGTCGAAGGCCTTGGAGACTTTCTCCAGGGTCAATGCCTGGCGGTGCAGCTTCTTGGTCTGCTCGAAGCGGATGAACGGACTCACTCGGCTCGACGGCTTGACCTCGGTCAGCTGGATCTTGTCGATCTGCTTGGCCCGCGAAGTGGCCTGCTTGGCCTTGGAGGCGTTGGCCGAGAAGCGGCTGACGAAGGTTTGCAGCTCGGCGATCTGCGCCTTCTTCTTGGCGTTGTCGGCCAGCAATTGCTCGCGCGATTGGGTGGCTGCCGTCATGTACTCGTCATAGTTGCCTGGGAACAGGCGCAGCTCGCCGTAGTCCAGGTCGGCCATGTGGGTGCAGACGCTGTTGAGGAAGTGCCGGTCGTGGGAAATGATGATCATGGTGCTGTTACGCGCCGTGAGGATGGTTTCCAGCCAGCGGATGGTGTTGATGTCCAGGTGGTTGGTCGGCTCGTCGAGCAGCAGCACGTCCGGATCGGAGAACAACGACTGGGCCAGCAGCACGCGCAGCTTCCAGCCGGGGGCCACTTCGCTCATCGGACCGAAGTGTTGTTCCAGGGGAATGCCCAGGCCCAACAGCAATTCACCGGCACGGGATTCGGCGGTGTAGCCGTCCATCTCGGCAAATTCGGTTTCCAGCTCGGCGACGGCCATGCCGTCCGCTTCGGTCATCTCTGGCAGCGAATAGATGCGATCACGCTCGGCCTTGACCTTCCACAGCTGCTCGTGGCCCATGATCACCGTGTCGATGACGGTGAATTGCTCGTAGGCGAACTGGTCCTGGCGCAGTTTACCCAGGCGCGTGTTCGGCTCGAGCATTACCTGGCCGCCGGAGGGCTCCAGGTCGCCGCCGAGGATCTTCATGAAGGTCGACTTGCCGCAGCCGTTGGCGCCGATCAGGCCGTAGCGGTTGCCGTTGTTGAACTTGACCGAGACGTTCTCGAACAGCGGCTTGGCGCCAAATTGCATCGTGATATTAGCGGTGGAGATCAAAGGGCTTACCTATCAATAACTTACGCAGCTGGAATTTCCGCTGATACCAATTTGATACCAATTTAAAGCTTTTCCAGCTCGCCCCAGTCGGAGCTTGAGTTGATCCAACGGGCGTACGTCGACAGCAGCATCTGCATGCTGTGACCAAGCTGTTGGGAGATGAATGCGGGGTTGAGGCCTGACATTAAGCATATTGTCGCATAGGTATGGCGGCAGTTGTATGGGGGCCGGTATCGAATCCCAATTCGTTGAGGGCTGACCGCCATTGGTGGTGCAGGTCTGAGGTCTGTTTGACTTTTTCGGAACGAAGGCCATGGTTTGCGAGATCATGACCTTCCTTGATCGTCATGGTGGTGCAAAGGGCGGCGGCCGACACCAACGCTGATCGGCTGGCTTAGCGAGCCATTGATGAAATATGAGCAATATGCGTATACTTTGACCCAATGAGAACAGTCTTCTTTGAAACCACCACCTTCACCGCTACGGTAGGCGATTACCTAACCGACGATGAGTACCGGCAGCTCCAGTTGGAGATGCAGAACAATCCTCAAGCTGGCGATGTGATGCCGAGGACTGGTGGGTTTAGGAAGCTTCGGTGGGCTGATGGTCGACGCGGAAAGGGAAAGCGCGGCGGCTTGCGAGTCATCTATTACTGGCTAACTCGATGATGGCCAATTTTGGATGTTCGCGATCTATGACAAGGACGAGCTGGAGAATCTGACCTCAGATCAAGAGAAGGCGCTAAAGGCAGCAATTGGCGCTGAATTGAAGAAGCGAGGCAAGAAATGAAAAAACGTGATCTGTTCGCTGAAATGATGCAGGGCGTTAGCGAAATGGCAGCGCAGCGCGAGGGTAAAATTACCCTGCGCCAGTACGAAGGTGAGGATTTACCCGTTCCCGAGGTAACAGCACGAGAGATTGTGGCGCTGCGTGAAAGACTGCACATGTCTCAGTCTGTATTTGCCAGGCAGATTAGAACCAGTCCAAGCACGCTAAGGAATTGGGAGCAGTCGAAGTCAAAGCCGAATGACCAAGCGGCGCTGCTGATTAAGCTCGTTCAGCGCTTTCCTGATATGGTCGAGCGCCTTAAGGCGGTTTGAGCCGAGGAGTTTTACAACGCCCGGCCCTGCGCTGTAATGCTGTTCATTGAAGCCAAGCGTGACCTCAACTGGGGCTGCTTCGCAGCCCTTCGCGGGCAAGCCCGCGCCCACAGGGTTCAGCTAAATCAATGAGTTAGCGTGTGTTCTATGAGCGAGCAGAAGATGATCGACGTTTTTGCTGCTGTGGAGCGATCCTGAGCGGTTGCCATCACTGAGCCTGGATCAGCTCAGCGCCCTGATTGCGCACGTTACCCACCTGCTTGCTCACCGGATACCACCGAAAGTCCTCGGCTGGACGGCACCCAGTCTGCACGATCTGTGCGGCCCGTTCGACTGGGGTAGTTGGGTCAAGCCACTCCCGAGCAGTTTCAGGCGTCAGTACCAGTGGCTTGCGGTCGTGAATGTCGACCAACCCTTGGTCGGCGGCGGCCGTGATAATCACGAAACCATCCCGCTCATCAGGCTCAATGCCGCGGTGCACCTCGGTCAGCGCCGCAAAGAACAATGGCTCCCCACTGGCTGCGCTGATGTAGTAAGGCTGCTTGCGCTTGGGGTCCTGCGGATCCGGAATCCACTCGAACCATCCATTTGCCGGGGCCAGGGCACGGCCATTCGGCCACAGCCCTTTGAAGAAATTCCCTGCCATTACCGTTTCGGCCCGTGCATTGATGGGGTCAGGTCGCTTTCCCTTCGCCCAGAACGGCGACCATCCCCACTTCACTCGATCGACGCTCAGCCCTCCATCGACTGGCCGGATAAGCTCGACGCGGGTGGACGGCGCGACGTTGTAGCGATTGATCTGCTCATGGTCGTAGCCATTGATCACCATCAAGTCCAGCGAGAGCTGTTTCAGGTAGTGGTCCATTGCCTCATAGATTGAGTACCGTCCGCACATTTCCTACCTCTCCCTTGGTCGAAAACCATTCTGCCAGGTTGACCCATCGCCCGATGCCTAGAACACCGAGGTGAAAGGGCGGCACCTTCAAGCAGGCCTGGACTGACAGTGACTTCAGTACTCCAGTCGGCGCACTGGGACGTTTCCACGCTTGTACTGCTGATACCCGGTATACGGCAGTAAGACGGTATCGACGATGCCTGACGCGGCCATGTCCAGCAAGATAGTAAATGGCGCCCAGTGAGCGCCTGACCTGGCCGGTCCATTCAAATTGCAATACTGATACGCAACGCCGCTATAGGCGCGAGGTATCGAGTGGCAACTTGTGCTCCATTTCGCCAGATCATCTACGGCCTTCGATTCATCCGAGACAGATCTGACGGTCCCGCATCCAGTCAGTGCTGCTACCAGCAAACCTGCAGTCCATAGCTTCATAACGGCGCTCTCCTGTGATGGCCTGATCATAGCCTTTCCTAGGCCATCATGGGGCTGCCCAAATGTTGATCCAGCCTTCAATTATTTAGCGTTCATCAATGGCACCTACCTGTGGCGGCAGCAGCATCGCCGCCAATATCGTAGTGGCAATTTGGCTTCATATGGTCTTTGATTTCCCTATACGTCTGTCTTGGAGGGGCAAAATGGAAATCGCTGAGTGCTGCAGACAATCAAGGGATGCATATGATTATGCTGATGACCCGCGCTTTTTCTTGGAAACTCAAAGAAGAAACCCGATAGGCTGGGAGATCATATTTTTTGACTGCCAGTACTGCGGCTCGCAGTGGAAGCGGCAGCGTGAAGCTTTTCAAGGGGGCGACTTGTACTGGGTGCGCCTTCAGCCACAGTCATGAAGACTGCTTTTTTCAGGGATGATTCGTGCGCAACAGCTATTCAAGCAAGCACACTCTTGGCTTTGGAATCTGGCGCGCTCGGCAGGCGTAAAAAAGCCCGGCCTTTAGCCGGGCTCCGGAATCGAGCGTCAGGCAACGAATAAACGCTGCACTTGCTCGGCTATTTTCTCTCCATGCTCTTGCTCGGCCTTGCGCAATTCGTAGGCCGTTTGCAGGTTAAGCCAAAACTCTGGAGTAGTGTCCAGGCAGGCGGCAAGACGAAGCGCCATATCAGCAGAAACGCCACCGCGCTCAAGCAAGATATTGTTCACGGTAGGGGTAGAGACACCCAAAGCGCGAGCCAAGGCAGCGGCGCTAAAGCTTATCTCACTCTGAAAATCCTCGCGCAGAACCTCGCCAGGATGTACGGGTCGCATGCCATTCTTGAACATGATCCACCTCAATGATAGTCAACAATTTCAACGTTTTCAGGACCATCCCCAGTCCACACGAAGCATAAGCGCCATTGGTCATTGATTGGTATGCTGTGCTGCCCAGCACGGTTTCCACGAAGAGACTCAAGTCGATTACCGGGCGGTGAACGCAAGTCTCGAAGCTCTTTAGCGGCATCCAGCGCGGCCAGCTTGCGCTCGGCGACTGATTTGATATCGGACCAGTGCCGCGTTTTCCCGGTGGCGAAGAGCGCTCCGGTATCAGCGCATGCGAAGCTTCGGATCATGATTCGTAAGGCTTAACGTTATTCGTTATGCTTGAGTATACGCCGTTTCTCCAGGTACTCAACGATGGGTTGATACCGTTTCACGGTGCTGTCGGGCACTGGTTCCGGTGCCGCTTGGCCGCTTTGACGAGCGAATCCGCTGAGGCTGTTGGCCGAGGTTGTGGCGAAGGCGCGCCTCAGGCAAGGATTATCCCGGGTTGCTCGCTGCGCGAGTGAACGGCATGGAAAGGAACGGCAAGGCGCTGAAAAGAACGGCGACAGCTGATCAAGACCGAACCTGGCCCGTACTGCCTGTCGCCATCTCGCTTTCGTGATTTTTGTCGCTCACCGGAACGAGCACGTCCACTTGTGATTGCAGCGGTACGGCGCGCGAGTGAAGGCGACGTCCGATACGCGAGTGAGGCCGCGTTTTGCCAGGGCCTCGGTGAGCTGGGCGAGTGTCTCTGCTTCGATAGTCATTGCTGTACCTCGTCAGATTTACTGTGCTTATGTTTCTGGACTCGGCGTCTGGCGGCAGAATTCACTTTGATTTTTCTCTGTTTTCCGCTTGATGATGATCGGATGAGCGGCATCGAATTCATTCGAACGTCTTCGTCGTGGCCTCCCTCCAAGTTCTACAGATCCGTTATTGCAGGGCAGAGGAGAAGCAATGATGAAACCTACAGACGACCAGGACATTTCCCGAGACGACCTTGCGCCGCTCTCGCCAGACCCGCTGAGCCCGGGCCGTACGGATGTCAATCCATCCCGTGAGCCGGGCGTGGAGGAGCTGCCAGTCAACGAGGGAGAGCGTCCGCTCGATGATCAGGATACGGGTCTTGATCCTGGCCGGGTGCGCGAGGAAACCGACAACGCTGAGCTGGACAACCAGCCAAACCCGCGTTGAGCTGGGAGCCGAAGATGACTCAGACACGTCAAGGAGCGAGTCCCTCGGCCAATGAGCCGATCAACCCCGAACCCACCAACCCCCTACACCCCAGGGAAGAGCCAGCGGATGACGCCATCGATCGCGGGCTACCCGATCAGCCGGAACAATATCCGGATGAGCAGGATATGCCGCTGCCGAACGATTGATCCGAACACTGTTGCAAGCATGCTCTTTTGCCCGCCGCAAGGCGGGCTTTTTTATGCGGGGGAGTAAAGGGCTATTTACGTCTGACGTCGACCGCAGCCGGCATTATGCGTAAAGTCCTACCCCACCCCAGCCACGGAACCCTGCCATGTCCAACGCTTTCACCAAACTCTCGTCGCCCGTCGGTACGCTTACCTTGGTGGCACGGGGCGACAAGCTGGCGGCGGTACTGTGGGAACACGAGCGGGCCAATCGGGTACGCTTGGGCGAATTGCATGTGGACCAGGGCCACCCCGTGCTGCGGGAAACCGCACGTCAGCTGGAGGAGTATTTCGCCGGCAGCCGCGAGCGCTTCGAGCTGGAGCTGGATTTTGTCGGAACCGATTTTCAGCGCGCTGTCTGGGCAGCATTGCTGACCATTCCGTTCGGCCACACCCGCAGCTACAGCGAGATCGCCCGGCAGATCGGCAGGCCTGCGGCAGTGCGCGCCGTGGGCGCGGCCAATGGGCGCAATCCTATTTCCATCATTGCGCCGTGCCACCGGGTAATCGGTGCGTCGGGCAGCCTGACGGGGTTTGCCGGGGGCTTGCAGGCCAAACAGTACCTGTTGGCGCTGGAAGGGCGCGAGAGCCTGGCGCTGGCATTCTGAAGCTCAGCCCAGCAGCCAGAGCAGCAATGACAGCAACGCCACCAGCGCAGTGCCAGCCAGCGCCGTGTATTCAAGCCGGGCGCGCTGTGCCTGGGCCTGCACCTCGCGCAGGTACTGTCCGGGCGGCGGTGCGTCCGGGCGATGGCGCAAGCCCTCGGCGATGTCCTTTAGGCGTCCCTGGATCAGCAGGCCAACCAAGGCATAGGTGAGGGCATAACCCGACAAGGCCAGCACCAGGTACTTCACGTCGCCAAGTCCATCAGCGGCAGGGCCGTGGCGCGTTGCGCGACGCTGTCGAACAGCAGCAGGCCTTCTTCATCGGCGCCCAGAGCGGCCAGCAGTTGCCCGTGGCGATCCCAGGCGGCCGACTGGCCAGCGCCCATGCAGCCATCGGCCAGACCGACACTGTTGGCCATGATCACCGAAAGGCCGAATCGCTTGGCTACCTGGGGGTAATGGGCAAAACCCTCTGCGATGCCCTTGGCGGTCTTGACCACGCTCACCAGGTACAGGTCTGCGCCCAATGCCCGCGCCTGCTCGGCGTGGCCGGCAAACATCGATTCGTAGCAGATGGCGGGGGCCAGGTGCTGTTCGCCGGCCTGAAATGCCAGCGACTGCTTCCCAGGGACGAACCAGGGCAATTCGTCTTCATGCAGGCGCTGCTTGGCGTAGACCAGCCTTGCCGCGCCTGGACGCAAGATCGGCATGCCGATGCGTATCCCGTGATCGGTTGCCAGGGGCAGGCCGACAGCAATGACGATACCGTGCTGGTCGCTGAGCGCCTGCAGCGGATCGAGCAGGCCAGTGTCGGCCGGCCTCGCCAGCCCACGGGCCAGCGTCGGCTCGTAACCGCTCAAGGACAGTTCCGGAAAAACCACTACATCAGCTGCTGCTCGCGCCGCTTGGCGGACCACCTGCAGGTGACGCTGGAGATTGCCTTGCAGGTCGCCCCTGAGCGAGGCCAGTTGAGCGGCGCAGATTTTCACGGTCAGTCGTCCTCGACACAGTGGGGAGCAGCGATGCCTGAGAATACCTGTACAGGCTGTCGGAGGCATCCCTTCACCCGCGTATTACCGCGATCGCCCTGCGCTGTCTGCCAGGGATCCCAGGGTGCTCAAGACGCCGGCTGCGGCGCAAAGCGCTGCCTGAACCAGTCGCCGAGCATGGTCTTTTCCGCGAAGAGCCGGTCGTTGCTGGTCTGGCGGCCTGGCCGGCTGAGGTACATCTTGTCACTGACACGGTCGGAGGCCTGCTTTACCGGCTCTCCCCCGTTGGATAGGGTGTAATGCAGCTCGATGGTCGGCCAAGTGATATCGCGCATGAAGCGCACATCGTAGGCGCGGCTGTGCCAGGGTTCGTAGCGACCGGCCAGGTCGATATCGCGGATGTCGATGGTCAGTTGTTGGCCGGGCTGCAGGTAACGCTCGCCGAGCTTTTGCAGGTGCAGGGTCAGGGCCTTCATGACTTCGACGTCGGCGCCGCGCTCGTAACCTTGACTGTTGAGACTGGCATCGCGAAATTTCTCCGGATGGTCGAAACGTACCTCTACCGTCGAGGCCGGGTTGGTTTGCGCCATGCTGCTGCACGCCAACAGTGACAGCGCGGCGCAGATAAGGACGGAACGCATGATGTACCTCCAGGCGGGACTGCTTGCCTGCTCATTCTACGCTTCTTGGGCATGCGCCAGCAGAGCAGCCGGCACAACCTGCTGCGCTGGCGTATGAGCTGGGTCAAAACCAAACCAGATGAGCAAGCACGCCGAGGGCCAGGAGGATCAGCACGGCGCCCGAGCAGCATCCGTACACCGTCTTCCAGACTAGGCTATGGGCCTTGTAGCAGGCGCGGCTGTGGCAGGCACGGCGGCTTTCTATCCAGGGCAGGGCAGGATCACGCCAGAATTCGCTGTGGGCTCGGGTCATGTTCGCCAGTCTGCCGGGAACTGTCGTCCAATGACTGTTGCGCCGATTAACCCTGCCACTGTGCTTGACCCCGCTATCGCCAGACGTGACGCTTCACCAATCTGCAAGGAGAAAACCATGGACCTGTCGAGTCTGCTGCTGTTCGTGCCCGCCTGCTTCGCCCTGAACATGGCCCCTGGGCCGAACAATCTGCTGTCGCTGCACAACGCCAGCCGCTACGGCCTGCGCACCGCCTGCGTGGCCGGTGGTGGGCGATTGCTGGCGTTCAGTGCCATGATCGCCCTGGCGGCCATGGGCCTGGCCGTGGTGCTGCACACCAGCGAGTACCTGTTCCTGGTGATCAAGGTGCTGGGCGCCACCTACCTTTTCTACATCGCCTGGCAACTGTGGCGTGCGCCGGTGGGCGAGGCGGCGGCGCTCAGTGATCCGCCGCGCGGCATTTGGCGCCTGGCGCGTCAGGAATTCTGGGTGGCGGCGGGCAACCCCAAGGCGATCCTGATCTTCACCGCGTTCCTGCCGCAGTTCGTCTCGGTCGGCAGTACAACCCCGGTAAGTGAGCAGTTTCTCACCCTCGGTACGCTGTTCCTGCTGTTGGAGTGGGCCGCGATTGCCTTGTACGGCGCGCTGGGCGCCTATATGCAGCGCTGGTTCAGCCAGCCAGGACCACGCCGGTTGTTCAACCGGGTCAGTGCGTCGCTGCTCGGTTTTGCCGGCGTGGGGCTGCTGGCGGCGCGGCGCTAGATTGCTCAGTCACGGTAGAACACCTGCACCAGATGAAAGCCGAACTTGGACTTGATCGGGCCATGCACCACGCGCAGGGGCTTCTTGAAGATCACCTGGTCGATGGCGCCGACCATTTGCCCAGGGCGGACTTCGCCGAGGTCGCCGCCGCGCTTGCCGGACGGACAGGTGGAGAACTTCTTGGCCAGCACGTCGAAGGCCTCGCCGTTGGCGATGCGCTGCTTGAGCTGTTCGGCTTCGGCGGCGGTCTTGACCAGGATGTGGCGGGCTTGTGCTTTCATGAGGTACCTGTGCGACGGGCAAAAGCCGCCATTATGCCTGATCGCGCAGCTCCGCGCGGTCGCGGAACTGCTCCAGCGCTTCGGGATTGGCCAGGGCGTCGGTATTCTTTACCGGCAAGCCATGCACCATGTTGCGGATGGCCAGCTCCACCAGCTTGCCGCTGATGGTCCGCGGAATATCGTCGACCTGGACGATCACCGCCGGCACATGCCGGGGCGTGGTGAACTGGCGGATCACCTGGCGGATGCGCGCTTGCAGGGGGGCGTCCAGCTGCAGCCCTTCGCGCAGGCGCACGAACAACACCACGCGCACGTCGTCGCACCACTGCTGGCCGATGGCGACGGACTCGACCACCTCTTCGACCTTTTCCACCTGACGGTAGATTTCGGCGGTACCGATACGCACACCACCGGGGTTCAGCACCGCATCGGAGCGGCCATGGATCGCCAGCCCGCCTTCGGGGTATTCCTCGGCGTAGTCACCCTGCGCCCAGACGCCGGGAAACTGGCTGAAATATGCCTCGCGGTAGCGCGAACCATCGCTGTCGCCCCAGAAACCCAAGGGCATGGCGGGGAATGCCCGGGTGCAGACCAGTTCGCCTTTTTCGTCGATGACTGGCCTGCCGTCCGCATTCCACACCTCGACAGCCATGCCCAGCCCCTTGCACTGAATTTCGCCCCGTCGTACCGGCAGGTTCGGATTGCCGAGGACGAAACACGAGACGATATCGGTGCCGCCGGACATCGAAGCCAGGCAGAGGTCGGTCTTGATCTCGCGGTAAACGTAGTCGTAGCTATGGGGCGACAAGGGCGATCCGGTGGACATGATCAGTCGCAGGTTGGCCAGGCGATGGCTCTCGCGAGGCTTGAGGCCTTCTTGCTCCAGCGCGGCAAGGTACTTGGCGCTGGTGCCGAAGGCATGAATGCCCTCGGCGTCGATCAAGTCGAACAGCCGCTCGGGACCGGGATGAAAGGGCGAGCCGTCGTACAGCACCAGGGTTGCCCCCACGGACAGACCGCTGGCCAGCCAGTTCCACATCATCCAACCGCAGGTGGTGTAGTAGAACAGTACATCGTCGGCGTTGAGGTCGTTGTGTAGGGCGTGTTCCTTGAGGTGTTGCAGCAACACGCCACCGGCGCGATGGACGATGCACTTGGGCACGCCGGTGGTACCGCTGGAATAGAGGATGTACAGCGGGTGGTCGAAGGGCAGCGGGGTGAACTGTGGGTCGCCACCGGGTTGATAGAAGTCATCCCACAGGCTTACCTGCCGCGCCGAGAATTCTTCGCCGCGAGTGCCAGGGCGGGTGTAGGGCACTACCACTACGTGGTGCAGGCAGGGCAGCTGGGCGAGCACTTGATTGACCTTCTCCACCTGCTCGACGGACTTGCCGGCATACTCATAGCCCGCGCAGACGATCAGTAGCTTGGGCTCGATCTGGCCGAATCGGTCGATGATACCGTGGGTGCCGAACTCGGGCGAGGAGCACGACCAGATTGCGCCGATACTGGCGCAGGCGAGCATCGCCACCAGCGTCTGCCAGGTATTGGGCATAACCGCCGCGACACGGTCACCCGGCTGTATGCCCACGGCCTGCAAGGCGCGTTGCAGACCCGCCACATGGGCCGCCAGCGCCGCGTGGTCGAGCACCTCGCGGCTGCCGTCTTCACGTACGGCGATCACGGCTGGACGGTCGTCGCGGCGCAGCAGCAGGTGTTCGGCGAAATTCAGCGTGGCGTCGGCGAACCAGCGCGCTTCTGGCAGGCTGGTGCCGTCATCGAGCACTTCGGTAGGGGGTGTGTCCCAGCGCACATGGAAGTACTCGGCCAAAGATTGCCAGAACGCGGCACGCTGCTCGATGCTCCAGCGGTGCAAGGCTGCGTAGTCATCTAGCGCCAGGTCGAAGCGCAGGTTGACCCAGCGGCGAAAAGCCTCCATCCGGCTGGCCTGGACCTGAGCGGTGGATGGCTGCCAGAGCATTTCGTTCATGCGGCGTTCTCCTCGGGATGCCCAGTCTTGGTTATTTCACTTTAGCCTCTTGCAAGGCCGCGGAAGACGACCAGACCCGATAGCGGATCTCAATGTCTTTGGCCGCATAGATCACCAGCGGCAATCTGCTGTTGTAGGCAGTCATATGGGGCGCGGCGAATACGAACCCGGTGCGTTTTTTATCGTCAGGACAACCCATCAGCGTGCTGGCCGGTCCGTGCAGGCTATCAATGCGCAGATAGCTATAGCCCCAGCCTGGGATGTCACGGCTTTCGAAAGCGCCACCAAAGAAGTGTTTGTTGCAGTCGACCTCCATGGACTTGCCGGCAAACAGCTCGACCTTGTACAGCGACTCGTCTACCTGCGCCGGCAATTGCACGACGTGGCGGGTGAAACCTGGTTCAGGCTCCGGAAATGGCTTGAGATCAGCGGCCAGCGCCGATTGAACCATTAACAGGAAGAGCGCAAGCGCGGTTGAGTAGCGGGCGTAATAACGCATAGTTATTGCCTCCTGGCATTTTGATTGGGAACTGATGTACATACTGAATCGCAGGTCCATCGGATTGCCAGACTAACGGTCGTCGATTCCTTGTCCCATCTTCAAGTTCTTCCCGGCCACTCGCCTGTCCTACTATTGTGCCAACCATCCCCCATCGATGTTCCAAGCCGCCCCCCGCACCTGGCTGCCGGCCTCGCTGCAAAGAAACCCTACGAGTTCGCCCAGGTGTTCGGGCGTGACAAAGGCCAGGGAGGGCTGCTTCTCGGCGAGCAGGTCGCGTTGCGCCTGATGCGCATCGGTGCCATCCGCGGCGCGGTCGTCGATCTGTTTCTGCACCAGCGGCGTGAGCACCCAGCCGGGGCAGATGGCGTTACAGGTGACGTTGCTGCTGGCCGTCTCCAGGCCTACCACCTTGGTCAGCCCGACCACGCCGTGCTTGGCGGCCACATAGGCGGCCTTGCCGGTCGAGCCGACCAGGCCATGCACCGAGGCGATATTGACGATCCGCCCCCAGTTACGTGCACGCATACCCGGCAGCACCCGCTGGGTGGCGTGGAACACCGCCGATAGATTGAGGGCAATGATCTTGTCCCAGGCCTCTACAGGGAACTGCTCGACCGGCGCCACATGCTGGATGCCGGCATTATTGACGAGGATGTCGACGGCGCCGAACGTTGCCTCGGCAGTGCTGAACAATGCCTCTATTTGGGCCACATCGCTCAGGTCGGCGGGGTGGTGGATGACCTTCGCTGCGTGACGGGCGACCTCATCGATGGCTGCCTGGACATCGCCGAAGCCATTGAGGACTATGTTCGCCCCAGCCTTGGCCAGTACAAGGGCGATGCCCAGGCCGATGCCGCTGGTGGAACCGGTGACTACCGCTGTCTTGCCGTGCAGACTCATGGAATGCTCCTTGGCTATGTCGCTGACAATAATGAGGTTAGGCGCGCGGATCGAAGGCCTCGCGCAATGCATCGCCGATGAACACCAGCAGCGAGAGGATCAGCGCGAGGGCGAAGAAGGCCGTGAAGCCCAGCCAGGGCGCTTGCAGGTGCTGCTTGCCCTGGGTCACCAGCTCACCCAGCGAGGCGCTGCCGGCGGGCATGCCGAAGCCGAGGAAATCCAGCGCGGTCAGGGTGGTGATGGCACCGGTGAGCATGAATGGCACCAGGGTCAAGGTGGCGTTCATGGCATTGGGCAGGATATGCCGCAGGATCACCTGGCTGTCCTGCAAGCCTAGGGCCCGCGCCGCCTTGACGTATTCCAGGTTGCGCCCGCGCAGGAACTCGGCGCGCACCACGTCCACCAGGGCCAACCATGAAAACAGCGCCATGATGCCCAGCAGCCACCAGAAATTCGGCTCGACGAAGCCGCTGAGGATGATCAGCAGGTAGAGCACCGGCAAGCCCGACCATACCTCCAGCAGCCGCTGGCCGAGCAGGTCGACCCAGCCACCGTGGTAGCCCTGCAATGCCCCGGCGGTGATCCCGATCACAACGCTGATCACGGTCAAGGCAAAAGCGAAGAGCAGCGATACCCGCGTGCCGTAGAGTACGCGGGCGAGGACGTCGCGGCCCTGGTCATCGGTGCCCAGCCAGTTGACCGTCGAAGGCGGACTGGGCGTGGGCACCGGCAGGTCGTAGTTGGGTGTGTCGGCGCTGAAGGGGATCGGCGCGAACATCATCCACCCGCCTTGGTCGGCAATCAGCTGACGCACGTACTGGCTACGGTAGTCGGGCTGGAACGGCAGCTGCCCGCCGAACGCCTGCTCGGTATGGCGCTTGAGGGCTGGCATGTAGAGCTCGCCCTGATAGCCGAGCAGCAGCGGTTTGTCATTGGCCACCAACTCCGCGCCCAGACTCAACAGCAGAAGGACGCCGAACAGCCACAGCGAGAGCCAGCCACGGCGGTTGCGGCGAAAGCGTTGCAGACGACGGCGTGACAGGGGCGAGAGCATCAATGCGCCCTCGTGCTGAAGTCGATGCGTGGGTCGAGCAGGGTGTAGCTCAGATCACCGATCAGGCGGATCAGCAGGCCCGCCAGGGTGAAGATGAACAGCGTGCCGAACACCACCGGGTAGTCCCGTGACACCGCGGCCTCGTAACTCATGCGCCCCAGGCCATCGAGCGAGAAGATCACTTCGATCAGCAGCGAGCCCGCGAAGAACACGGTGATCAGTGCCTGTGGCACGCCCGCCACCACCAGCAGCATGGCGTTGCGCAACACATGGCCGTAGAGCACCCGTCGTTCGCTCAGGCCCTTGGCCCGCGCCGTGACCACGTACTGGCGGGCGATCTCGTCGAGAAAGGCGTTCTTGGTCAGCAGGGTCAGGGTAGCGAAGCCGCCGATCACCAGGGCACTGACTGGCAGTACCAGGTGCCAGAAATAGTCGGCGACCTGGCCCAGCAGGCTGAGCTGATCGAAGTTTTCCGAAACCATCCCGCGCACCGGGAACCAGTTCAGCGAGGTGCCGCCAGCGAACAGCACGATCAGCAGCAGGGCGAAGAGGAAGGAAGGCAGGGCATAGCCAATCACGATCAGCGCGCTGCTCCAGGCATCGAAGCGGCTGCCGTGGCGTACCGCCTTGCGGATGCCCAGGGGGATCGACACCAGGTAGGTGATCAAGGTGGCCCAGAAGCCCAGTGACAGGGTCACCGGCAGCTTCTCCAGGATCAGGTCGGTGACCTTGGCACCACGGAAAAAGCTGCTGCCGAAGTCCAGGCGGGCGTATTGGCCGAGCATCAGCCACAGGCGCTCCGGCGCGCTCTTGTCGAAGCCGTACTGGCGCTTGATCTCGTCGATCAGCTTCGGATCCAGGCCGCGGCTGGCCCGGGACTCACCATGCACGATTTCGACCCGTGCGCCCGGCGCACCACCACCGACGCCTTGCAGGCGGGCGACGGCCTGCTCGACCGGGCCGCCCGGGGCGGCCTGGACGATGGCGAAGTTGAGCAGCAGGATCGCCAGCAGGGTCGGGATGATCAGCAGCAACCGGCGCAGGATGTAGGCGGTCATGGCGTGTCCTTGCGGCGTTCGGCCATCTGCGCGTCGGTCAACGCTGTCGGGCTGACCTCCCACCAGGTGTCCAGGCCTTCGTCATAGGCGGCCTCGACCTTGGGCCGGCCAAAGCGGTTCCACCAGGCGGTGGAGCTGCCGGGTGGGTAGTAGTTGGGGATCCAGTAGTAGTTCCACTGCAGCACCCGGTCCAAGGCACGGGCATGGCGTTGCATGTCGACCTGGCTGTCGGCGCGCACCAAACCGTCGAGCAGGCTGTCGACAGCCGGGTCCTTCAGGACCATCAGGTTGTTCGAACCCGGGTCGTTGGCCGCGGCCGAGCCGAAGTAGTTGTACAACTCGGTGCCCGGCGAGAGCGTCACTGGATAGCCGGTGACGATCATGTCGTAGTCTCGGTCCATCAGGCGATTGATGTACTGCGCGGCGTCGACGTTGCGGATGTTCAAGGTGACGCCGATCTGCGCCAGGTTGCGCTTCCACGGCAGCAGCAGGCGCTCCAGGCCCGATTGACCATTGAGGAACGTAAAGCTCAGCGGCTCGCCCCGGGCATTGACCAATTGATCGTCTCGGGGCTGCCAGCCGGCGGACTCGAGCAACGCCAGGGCCTGCAGTTGCTGGGGGCGGATGATGCCGGAGCCATCGCTGATCGGCGCCGTGAACACTTGGCTGTAGACTTCGTCCGGCACCTGCCCGCGCAAGGGCTCGAGCAGCTTGAGCTCGGCGGCATCCGGCGGTTCACGGGCGGCCAGGGGGGTGTTGGAGAATAGGCTCTGCTGGCGGATGTACAGGTTGCGCATCATCTGCCGGTTGCTCCACTCGAAGTCCCACAGCAGCCCCAGGGCCTGACGCACGCGCCGGTCCTTGAACATCGGGCGCTCCAGGTTGAACACGAAGCCCTGGGCAGTCTGAGGTTTTTGCCGGCCCAGGTGGGCGCGTTGCAGGCGGCCGTCGTCCAGGGCAGGCCCGGCATAACCGAGGGTATAGGCGGTGGCGGAGAACTCGCGGTTGTAATCGTAGCCACCGCCGCGCAGCACCTGGCGGGCCACCTCGGTGTCGCCGAAGAACTCGACACGGATGCGGTCGAAGTTGAAGCGGCCCCGGCTTACCGGCAGGTCGCGGGCCCACCAGTTGGGGTCGCGTTCGAAGGTGATGCTGCGTCCGTTGTCGATCCGGCCGATGCGATAGGGGCCACTGCCCACCGGCTTGCTGAAGCCGGCGCCGTTGGCGAAGTCGCGCTCCTGCCAGTCGTGGGCCGGCAGCACCGGCAGGCTGGCCAGGTCCAGCGCCAGGGTCCGGCTGTGCGGCTGCCTGAAGTCGAAGCGCACCGTCTGCGGGCCTTCGACCACCACGTCGGCGACATCGGCGAACTGGGTGCGGTAGGTGAGGCTGCCCTTGCTCATCAGCAGCTCGAAGGTGAAACGCACATCCTCGGCCCGTATCGGTTTGCCGTCGGCGAAGGTGGCCCGCGGATCGAGCTCGATGCGCAGCCAGGCATCCTGCGGACCGCGCTCCAGGCGCCGGGCGATCAGTCCGTAGACGGTGTAGGGCTCATCGAACGAGCGTACCGCCAGCGGGGAATAGAGCCAGCCATTGACTTCAGTGACGCCGGTGCCCTTGTCGATATAGGGCAGGATATGGTCGAACTGGCCGATCTCGATGGCCGAGCGGCGCAGGCTGCCGCCCTTGGGGGCGTCGGGATTGACGTAGTTGAAATGCTGGAAGTCGGCGGGGTAGCGGGGTGTCTCGCCGTAGACGGTGAGGGCATGGCTTGGGGCGGCATGGGCGTGATTCAGGAACAACACCAGGCAGAGCAGCAGCAGGCATAAAGCATCGCGGGGCAAGCCCACGCCCACGTATTGGTGAGCGCGAGCTTGCCCCGTGATGGCTGCCATCAAGACGGGATCAGTCCTGGCGGCTGGTCACTTCCAGCAGGTGATAGCCGAACTGCGTCTTGACCGGACCCTGGACCACGTTCACCGGCGCGCTGAAGACCACGGTGTCGAACTCCTTGACCATCTGGCCCGGACCGAACGAACCCAGGTCACCGCCTTGGCGGCTGGATGGGCAGGTGGAGTTGGCCTTGGCAACTTCGGCGAAATCGGCACCGGCTTCGATCTGGGCCTTGAGTTCGTTGCACTTGTCTTCAGTGGCGACCAGGATGTGGCGGGCAGTGGCTTTGGCCATGGGAAATACTCCTTGGGAAAACGCCAAGCCTAGCGCAAAACGTAGAGGGCTGTCTTCAGGTCGTGGCGACGATGGGGTTGCAGTCCGCCGCCCCCCTTTGCATATCGCCCTCAATGCTGTCCGGCCGCTTTGCGCAACAGCGCTTCGGTCGAGGCCCAGCCCAAGCAACCGTCGGTGATCGACACGCCGTACTTCAATGCGCCCTTGCCCAGCGGCTGGCAGCCGTCGAACAAGTGGCTCTCGAGCATCACGCCGACCAACGTGCGGTCGCCCGCGGCACGTTGTCCCAGCACATCCTCAAGTACCGCGGGCTGGCGTGCCGGGTCCTTGCCGCTGTTGGCGTGGCTGCAATCGACCATGATGCGCGCCGCCAACCCGGCCTTGGCCAAGCCTTGACGTGCCTGCTCGACATCGGCGGCAGCATGGTTGGGCCCCTTGTGGCCGCCGCGCAGCACCAGGTGGGTGTCGGGGTTGCCGAGGGTTTCGACGATGGCCGGGTAGCCCTGGGCATCGATGCCGAAGTGCCGGTGCGGATGCGAAGCGCTGCGGATAGCGTCGCAGGCGATGGCCACGCCGCCATCGGTGCCGTTCTTGAAGCCGACCGGCAGGCCCAGGCCACTGACCATCTCGCGGTGGATCTGCGACTCGGTGGTGCGTGCGCCGATGGCGGCCCAGCTGAGCAGGTCGTCGAAGTAGCCGGCGGCCATCGGCTGCAGCAGCTCGGTGGCAATGGGCAGTCCGCGTTCGAGCATGCCGAGCATCAAGCCACGGGACAGGGCCAGGCCGGCATGCATGTCATCGCTGCCATCCAGGTGCGGGTCGTAGGCAAGGCCTTTCCAGCCGACGGTAGTGCGGGGCTTTTCGACGTAGGCGCGCATCACCAGCAACAACTGGTCGTCAACCTCGGCGGCGAGGGCGGCCAGGCGGTCGGCGTATTCCAGCGCCGAGCGCGGGTCGTGCAGCGAGCATGGGCCGACGATGACCAGCAGGCGCGGGTCGCGGCCTTCGAGGATGGCGCGTACGGCCTCACGGTGCTGTTCGACTTGGTGGGCAAGGGCAGTGCAGAGCGGCATCTGCTGCTTGAGCAGGTGCGGGCTGGGCAGGCGTTGGCTGACGGCGGTGTTGGCCGCTTGGGGCTGGGTCAAGGGCAGGGCGAGAGAAGACGATTGCATGGCGATTAGATTCCCTGGGCGGACGGCGGGTTCAAGCCCGCGCGGTCGGCCCTATCGAGGTGTTCGACAATTGGCCGGGTTGGCGTCGTGTGTTGAGTTGCCACCAGGCAGGAACCGATCGGAGGCGGCAGGCTGGCCCGAACGGGATTGGCTAAATCGCCAGGCGTAGGTGCTTGGGTAGAGGTAGGTGGCGTAGTTCATGGATCAATCCTCGGTATGAATAGGTGTGGTTCGGCCGGAAAAACAAAACCCCCGGTCGGGAGGCCGACCGGGGGTTGAGTATTCTCGTGTTCGGCGGCCCCTCGAGAGTGGGCGCCGGTGTGGGTATCAGCGGCGCCTGTGGCTAAACCAATACCCAAAATAGAAGCTGGCAGGAGCGACCGCCGGGCAACCGGCCACGGCCAACCCAGGGCGCGCGGTGCGACCGGTATGACGAGCGAGGTTGAGGGTGGCGTTTGGCATGTTGCTCTCCAGTTGATGGCCCCGAGCTTACTGCAGGCGGCGAGTGGGTTTCAATGACTAAATGCAATCACGGCAATGATTAAGGCCTATCAAAGTGGATAGTGCTTGAGCTCCCGTGCAATGAGCATGCGCTGGATTTCGCTGGAGCCTTCGTAGATCTGGGTGATTCGCGCATCGCGGTAGTAACGCTCGACCGGATAATCCTCCAGGTAGCCATAGCCACCATGGACCTGGATGGCCATCGAACAGACCCGCTCGGCCATTTCCGATGCGAACAGCTTGGCCTGGGAGGCTTCGCTCAGGCAGGGCTTGCCCGCGGTTCGCAGGCGTGCGGCATGCAGGATCAACAAGCGGGTGGCGTTGACCTGCAGCTGCATGTCGGCGAGCAGGTTGGCGATGCTCTGGTGCTCGTTGATCGGCTTGCCGAACTGGATACGCTCACGTGCGTAGACCAGCGCGGCCTCGAACGCTGCGCGGGCGATGCCCAGCGCCTGCGCGGCGATGCCGATGCGCCCGCCTTCGAGGTTGGACAGGGCGATGGCCAGGCCCTTGCCGCGCTCACCCAGCAGGTTGGCGGCGGGGATACGGCAGTTGTTCAAGGTGACCGCGCAGGTGTCGGAGGCGCGGATGCCCATCTTGTGCTCACTACGGTCAACCACGAAACCTTCGTTGTCGGTCGGCACCAGAAACGCCGACAGGCCTTTCTTGCCCAGTTCTGGATCGGTCACGGCAAACACGATGGCAAGGCCTGCTCGGCGGGCGTTGCTGACGAACTGCTTGGCACCATTGATCACCCAGTGGTCGCCGTGCAGTTCGGCACGGGTACGCAGGTTGTGGGCCTCGGATCCGGCCTGGGGTTCGGTCAGGCAGAAACAGCCGATCACCTCGCCGCTGGCCAGGCGCGGCAGCCACGCCTGTTGTTGCTCGGGATTGCCATAGGCCAGCAGCGGGCCGCAACCGACCGAGTTGTGGATGCTCATCAGGGCGCCGGTGGCCCCATCACCAGCGGAAATTTCCTCCACCGCCAGGGCATAGGCCACGTAGTCGGTGTAGCTGCCGCCCCAGTCCTCGGGGACGACCATGCCGAGCAGCCCCAGCTCACCCATCTTCCGGACCACACTGTCGTCGATCCAGCCGGCCTTTTCCCAGGCCTGGGCATGGGGTGCGATTTCGCCACGGGCAAAATCCCGGGCCATGTCGCGGATCATGATCTGCTCTTCGCTCAGTTCCAGGTCTTGCATCTGTGTACTCCCGTGCTCACAGGCCTTCGAAGAATTGCTCGACACGCTGGCGATCAAGCTCGGCCAAGGTCGGCGGGTTCCAGCGTGGCTGCTTGTCCTTGTCGATGATCAGCGCGCGCACGCCCTCGATGATGTCGCCGTGCTCGAACCATTGCCGGTCCAGGTGCAGCTCCATGGCAAAACAGTCTTCCAGGCTCAGGCGCCGACCGCGACGCAGCATCTCCAGGGTAACCGCCATCGCCAAGGGCGAACGGGTTTCCAGCTGATCGGCGGTGGCCAGCGCCCATTGGTGACTGTCGGCCACGGTTACCGTGCGCAGCTGCTCGATGATGCTGGGTACGTCGGGGAGGGCGAAGAAGTGGTCGATCACCGGCCGCAGCTTCTCCAGCGGCGCATCCCCCAGCACCTGGGTACCGAGTTTTGCCAGCAGGCCCTGGAGGTCTTTGAGCGGCTGCTCACCGAAGCTCAGGCGGTCGAGGCCCTCGTCGAGGACGGCCAGCTTGTCGCTCCCCAGGTACCAATCGGCCAGCCCGCAGTAGAGGGCATCAGCAGCCTGGATTTGGGCGCCGCTGACACCAAGGTAGGCGCCCAGTTCGCCAGGCATGCGCGACAGGAAGTAGCTGCCGCCAACATCCGGGAAGTAGCCGATGCCCACTTCCGGCATGCCCAGGCGGCTGCGCTCGGTCACCACGCGCAGATCAGCGCCCTGGGCCAGGCCCATGCCGCCACCGAGGGTGAAGCCGTCCATCAGCACCAGGATAGGTTTGCGGTAGTGATGAATGCATAGGTCGAGGGCATATTCCTCGACGAAGAAGTCATGGTGCAGGTGGGCGCCGGTCTTGAAACTGTCGTACAGCGAGCGGATATCGCCGCCGGCGCAGAAGCCCTTGGGGCCTTCGCCTCGCAGCACTACGGCCTGTACCTGGCTATCCTCGGCCCAATCGTCCAGGTGCCGCTGCAGGCTGCGGACCATGTCGAGGGTGAGGGCGTTGAGGCCGGCAGGGCGGTTGAGGGTCAAGTGTCCGATGCAATTGCGGACATCGGCCAGTACGGGGGCCGACGCAGAGGTATCAGCATGCGCGGTCATCGCGGTCTCCCTGCTTTGTTATTGATTTCCAAGTGAAGTCTGGCGGCGCTGGAGGATCGAGGGATCCTAGCAGCGCGCTTTTGCTCAGCGCAATCGGCAAAACTGCAGCAGCTGTCTGCATTTTTACCGTAGGGGTTGCTTGGTCCCGCAGGTGTTTTGGCGTGCTCTGCACTCAGCGTGGCAGACGTCCGCTGACAAAATGCGCGATATCGTTGTAGCCCGGCGTCGAGGCATGCCCTGGGGTGACCAGCGAATCAATGAAGGCTTCGTCTTCGGACGTCACCTTCACTTCCAGGGCGCCACTGTAAGTGTCCCACTGCGCTTCGGTACGCGGGCCGACGATGGCCGAGCTGACCAGACGGTTGTTGAGCACCCAGGCGATGGCGAATTCGACGATGCCGACGCCCTTGGCCTCGGTGTAGGCATGGATCTTCTGGGCGATGGCCAGCGACTCCTGGCGCCATTCGGTTTCCAGAATGCGCTTGTCCTGGCGCCCGGCGCGGCTGTCGGCATCCGGCGTTGCCCCAGGGGCGTACTTGCCGCTGAGCACCCCGCGAGCCAGCGGGCTGAAGGGCACGATGCCCAGGCCATGATGGGCGGCTGCGGCGAATTGCTCAGGCTCGGCCTGGCGGTTGACGATGTTGTACAGCGGCTGGCTGACCACCGGCTTTGCCACCCCCAGCCGCTCGGCCACGTTGCAGATCTCGGCAATGCGCCAGCCACGGAAGTTGGACACGCCCCAATGGCGGACCTTGCCCTCGCGCAGCAGATCGCCGATGGCCCTGACGGTGACCTCGAGCGGTACGTTGTGGTCTTCGCGGTGCAGGTAGTAGATGTCGAGGTAGTCGGTGCCCATACGCGACAGTGTCGCCTCGATGGCGTTGAACAAATGCTTGCGCGACAGGCCGCTGCGATTGGGCAACCCTTCTGCCGGGCCGAAGCCGGCCTTGGAGGCGACGATCCAGTCCTGACGGTGACGGGCAATGGCTTCGCCGACGATCTCTTCGGAGCGCCCGCCATTGTAGACGTCGGCGGTGTCGATGAAATTGATGCCCTGGTCCCAGGCCTTGTCGATGATGCGCAGCGAGTCTTCGGTACTGGTCTGCTCGCCGAACATCATGCTGCCCAGCGTCAAGGCGGAAACCTGCAGGCCGCTCTGGCCCAGAGGACGATAGATCATGCTCGAACATCCCTTTTAGCAATGAATGGGGTCGGTTCGTTGTACACAGATCCACCGCGCTTTGAAAGCCTCGCGCAGGGATTGGCCCTACCTGCGCGGCATGGCGGTAGACGCGTTGGGTAGCGTGATGGCGTACGTGTGGGAGAGGCGACGCAGGCGGCGCGCTGGGTAGCGAGCGTGCCGCTTTTACTTCAGTCGGCGCGGGCCAGGGCAGGCGAGCCCGGGCGCGAGACGCGCAAGGCGACCAGGCTGCCCAACACGATCAGTGCGGCCAGCGAGTACAGCGCAATGTCGGTGGAACCGGTCTGGTCCTTGATGAAGCCAACCAGGTACGGGCTGAGGAAGCCCGCCATCTGCCCGACCGAATTGATGATCGCCAGACCGGCAACGGCGGTACCGACACTGAGCAGGGCGGTCGGCATCGGCCAGAACATCGGCAGGCCGGTCAGCGCGCCCATGGTCGCGATGCTGAGGCCGAGGATGGCGATCATTGGGGTGCTGGCGAAATTCACCGCGATCAGCAGGCCGATCGCGCCCATCAGCATCGGTACCACGAGGTGCCAGCGCCGCTCGTTGCGCAGGTCCGCCGAGCGGCCCACCAGCAGCATGAACACCCCTGCCAGCAGGTAGGGAATGGCGCTCAGCCAGCCGATCAGCAAAGCGCTGTCAAAGCCCAGGGTCTTGATGATCGACGGTAGCCAGAAATTGATCGCATAAACGCCGCTCTGGATGCAGAAGTAGACGAAACCGAAGGTCCAGATCAAGGGGTTGGTCAGTACCGCGAGCAGGCTGTCACCGGTCGTTTTCGGCTTGCTGGCTGCGTCGGCGGCAAGGTCGGCGGCGATTATCTGGCGCTCGGCCGGGCTTAGCCAGTCTGCCTTCTGGTAACCGTCGCTGAGCAGCTTTATCGCCAGGCAACCCAGCAACACGGTGGGCAGGCCCTGGATTAGGAACAGCCACTGCCAGCCGGCAAGGCCATGCTGGCCAGCGGCGAAATGATCGAGGATCCAGCCAGAGAAGGGGCCACCCAGCAAGCCCGACACCGGAATCGCCGACATGAACAGCGCCATGATGCGGCCGCGCCGATCGCCCGGAAACCAGCGCGACAGGTACAGCACCACGCCTGGGAAGAAGCCGGCCTCGGCGGCGCCGGTGAACAGGCGCAGCACGTAGAACTCCATTGGCGTGGTGACGAACAGCAGGCAGGTCGACAGGCTGCCCCAGGCAATCATCATCAGGGCGATCCAGCGGCGCGGACCGAAGCGGTTCAACGCCAGGTTGCTGGGCAGGCCGCAGAGCACGTAGCCGATGAAGAAGATCCCGGCGCCTAGGCCGTAGACGGTTTCGCTGAATTGCAGGGCGTCGAGCATCTGCAGCTTGGCAAAGCCGACGTTGACCCGGTCCAGGTAGTTGAACAGGTAGCAAATGAATATGAATGGAATCAACCGCAGGGTGATGCGCCGATACAGCGCATCGCGGGTGACGTCTCGGCCTTGGTCAGGGACAGGGCTGTGTGCCATGATTAACTCTCTGTTGTTATCTAGATGCAGCAAATGCCTGATGGCTGCCGCCGGACGAGTCTCGGCGAGTGGATCGCGACTGTCTTTGTGCTTTTGCACAGTCATCGGCGCCGCGCGTTAGGCCTGGGAACAAGCCTCCGACTCCAAGGACCCCTTCATGTTCGAACTGGACCACGACCTGGCGCAGGATATCGTCGACCGGGCGATGGCCATTTTGCCCTACAACGTCAATGTGATGGACAGCCAAGGGCTGATTCTTGGTAGTGGCGAACCTGAGCGTATCAATACCCGGCATGAAGGCGCGCAATTGGTGCTGGCCAACGGGCGTATCGTCGAGCTGGACAGCGAGGCCGCCAGATGCCTCAAGGGCGTGCAGCCGGGTATCAACCTGCCGCTGTTGCTCGACGGTCGGCTGATCGGCGTGCTGGGCCTCACCGGCGATCCCCAGCAGCTTCGCACCTACGCCGAACTGGTGCGCATGACCGCCGAAATGCTCCTGGCCCAGCGCCATCTGCAAGTGGAGCAGCAGTGGCGCCGGCAGCGCTGCGATGACTTGCTGGCCTTGTTGCTGGGCGGCAGTGGCGACTCCCCGCGACTGATCGACGAAGCGCAACAGCTGGGCCTCAAGCCACAACTGCCGCGTGTTCCCTGTCTATTTGAACTCGATGGCGGGCCTGAAGCGCAGGCCCTGGGCAGCTGGCTGATGAGCCGCTACCCGGACAGCTGGTGCGTCAGCCCGGCGCGGCAGTCGCTCTTGTGGTGTCGGCCGACAAGCCTGGCGGTGGACGAGGAACGCCTGCTCGAACGGCTGCAGCGTCATGGCTGGCAGGTCCAGCGCCTGGCCCTGGGCAGTGTGGCGCAGAGCCTGGAGCAACTGCGCCGAGGTTACCGGCGGGTGCGTGATCTATTGGCCTATGGGCGCGACGTCTTGCCGAACGAGCGCCTGTTGAGCCTGGCGCGGTATCGGTTGCCGGCGATGCTATGGCGCCACCGTAGCGATGATGCACTGGATGAATTGCTTGAACCTCTGCAGCGGATTCGGGCCAAGGACAGCACGGGGCAGCTGCTGGCAACGTTGCGCGCCTGGTGCGCGCATGATGGCCAGAGCCAGGCGTGTGCTGATGCGTTGGGCATTCACCGCAACAGTCTGCGGTATCGACTGGACCGGGTTGCTGAGTTGGCGGAGGTGGATCCTTTGCGGTTCGAGGGGTTGTTGAGTCTGTATCTTGGCTTGCAGTTGTTGGCGCCTGAATAGGGTCGGAAACTCAAGGCATGCGCCACCGCGATGCGCCGCGCGCACGGCGCCCGATCTCAAAAGGCATATGCCCAAATAACCCTCTCCCCTGTTGTGCATCCGACAGAGGCCCCAGCCCTCGACAAGTGTCAGCATGCCCACTATCTGGATCAGGAGAATTCCAATGAAAATCGTCATCGCCCCCGATTCTTTCAAGGACAGCCTCGACGCTGCCGGTGTCGCGCGTGCCATCGTTGTGGGGTTGTCAGAAGTGCTGCCCGAAGCAGAGCTTGTCGAATGCCCGATGGCTGATGGGGGCGAGGGCACCATGGAGGCAATCCTGGCAGCCTGCCATGGCGAACTGCGTAACATGACCGTGCGTGGCCCCCTGGGCGAGGATGTCATAGCCGGTTGGGGATGGTTGGCCGACAGCCAGACGGCGATCATCGAGATGGCCCAGGCCAGCGGCCTGCAGTTGCTCACCACCGCGCAGCGGGATGCATGCCGCAGCAGCACTTGGGGTACCGGCCAATTGATCGCCGCGGCCCTGGATGCGGGGGCGCGGCGGATCGTCCTGGCCATTGGCGGCAGCGCCACCAACGACGGCGGCAGTGGCATGCTGCGTGCCCTTGGCCTGCGCCTGCTGGACGCTGAGGAACAAGCGCTGGAGGAGGGTGGGCTGGCCTTGTCGCGGTTGGCAAGGTTGGATGCCAGTGCTCTGGACCCTCGCCTGGCCGCGGTGCAGGTGGAGGTCGCTGCGGACGTCGACAACCCGCTGTGTGGGCCGAATGGCGCTTCGGCGATCTTCGGCCCGCAAAAAGGCGCCAACCCGGACCAGGTCGTGGCGCTGGATCAGGCGCTAGGGCATTTCGCGGATCACTGCGCGCTGTGGCTGGGCGAGGACGTGCGCGAGTCACCGGGTTGCGGTGCCGCCGGTGGCATGGGCTTCGCTGCGAGGGCGTTCATGGGGGCGCAATTTCGTCCCGGCGTTGAGGTGGTGGCCGAGCTGGCCGGGCTCGATGAGCTGGTCCGGGGCGCGGACCTGGTGATCACCGGCGAGGGCCGCTTCGATGCCCAGACCTTGCGGGGCAAGACCCCCTTCGGCGTGGCCCGGGTCGCCAAGCGCCATGGCGTCCCTGTGGTAGTGATCGCGGGGACCTTAGGCGAGGGGTACCAGGCGCTGTATCCCCATGGCATTGATGCCGCGTTTGCCTTGACCAACGGCCCGATGAGCCTGGAGCAGGCCTGCGCCAATGCCGCGGCGCTGTTGCAGGCGCGAGCGGGTGACATCGCGCGGCTGTGGTGCTGTGCGCGTAACGCCAGCTAGATAAGGCAACGACGCCGGTCCTTTATTCTGCCCTGAGCAAGTCCTGGCTCGGGACTGGAGACAGGACCGCCAGATCGCCAAAGCTCTGCGCTGCGTCGATGTAGCGCAGCGCCGATTTGGCATCCTTCCAGCCCACATAGCTCATCAACGCCTTGAGCTCCCAGCCGTTGCTGGTCGCCCAGGTGGCGAAACCGCGGCGCAGCGAATGCCCTGTGTACAGCGCGGCCGGTACGCTAGCGCGTTCCAGCATGCGTCGCAGCAGGCCGATCAGGCTGTTGCTGTTCAACGCCTCCTCGCCCAGGTTGCCCCAGCGATCTAGCTTGCGGAACACCGGTCCCCCGGCAATGCCGGCCACTTCGATCCATTGCAGGTAGGCACCAACCGGGCATAGCGCCTTGAGCGCCGGTGCCCGGTGCTGCACGCCGTGCGCCTGGCGGTCGCCCTTGCTTTGCGGCAGGAAGATCGTCATCCCCACGCCGGCTTGCGCCTGGATGTGCTCGACCCGCAAGCGCGCCAGCTCGTCTCCCCGAAAGCCGCGCCAGAATCCCAGCAACAGCAAGGCCGCATCGCGTCGGGCGCGCAGCAGAGCTGGCAGGTCGTTCTGCTCGCGCGCGGCCCGGGCCTCTTGCTCGAATCCAGCCACAGCCGTCTGCAGATGCTCCAGTAACAAGGGGGCCGCCTGCTTGGGCAGCGTCGGATGCAGCGTGCGGATGCCGCGCAGCACTTGGCGCACGAGTGGCGCTTTGGTCGGATCGGGAAAACCTTGACTTACATGCCACTGACTCAACGCCGCCAGGCGCTGCTTGAGTGTGCTCACCGCATGCTGCTGCGCGTGCTCGGACAGGTAGCGCGCAACGCTTTCGGCCGTCGCTGGAAGGAAGCCGCCCCAATGGGATTCGAAATGCTCGACGGCCGCTTGATAGCTACGGCGCGTGTTTTCGCGCGTGGCCGCTTTTACGTAGTGCTCGACGCTGTTCATCGCGGGTTACCGGACCGGTGTACTCGGTGAGGGTGAATTTAAGCCATTCTACCTCCTTACATGCGATAAGCCGTGATTATTTAATGTGAGCTTAGCCTTGTTTTAAGGCAGCCGATACAGCAAAATCAATACGTAATTACAGGGTACGTACCACAGTACGAAATCGTGGGAGTTAACAGCATGGCGCGGGGCGGGATCAACAAGGTAGTGGTGCAGAAAGCCCGCCAGGCGCTACTGGCGCGTGGCGAGCACCCCAGCATTGATGCAGTACGTATCGAGCTGGGTAATACCGGCTCCAAGACCACCATTCACCGCTACCTCAAGGAGTTGGAAAGCCTGCAACCTTCAACCCCGCTCACGGCGCCTAACCTCAGCGCCCAGTTGGGCAGCCTGGTGGAGCAGTTGGCTACTCAGCTTGAGGAAGAAGGGCAAGCGCGCATCGATGCCGCTGAAGGGGCGTTCAACCAAGCGCGTGATCAGTTGCAGACGCAGCTGGACCTGGCCCAACAGGCGCTGGCGGCCGCGCATCTGCAATTGGAAAGCCAGGCCAAGGCCTTGGCCGCCGAATCCGCGGAACTGGCGAGCAGCCGTAGCGCGCTACAGGCCGAGCAACAGCGCAGCGCCAGCCTTAACCAGTCCCTGGGCGAACTGCAGCTGCGCCTGGCCGACAAGGGTGAGCAGGTGCGTTCCCTTGAAGAGAAGCATCAGCATGCCCGCGATGCCCTTGAGCACTACCGCAGCGCCAGCCGCGACCAGCGCGAACAGGATCAGCGACGGCATGAGGCGCAGGTTCAGCAATTGCAGGTCGAGCAGCGACAGCTGCAGCAGGGGCTGATCGTCAAGCAGGACGAGCTGACCCGGTTGCACAGGGATAATGAGCGCCTGGTGGTGGAAGCCCGGCAGCGCGACCGTGAGATACGCCAGCGGCAGGCCTATCTCGAACAGCGTGATGAAGAAATTCAGAGCCTCACCACCGCCTTGGCCCAATTGCAGGGCGCGCGGGATGAGCTGCTGCGTCAATTGGGTGAGTCGCGCGCGCAACAGGAGGCGCAACGCCGACTTGCCGAGAACGATCAGCTGCGGCTGGAGCAGTTGCATGCCGAGTTGCACGCCTGCGCCGAGGCGCTGCGCGAGTCTCAGGAGCGACCGGTGGAGGATGCGACGGGGAAATAAATAAAACTCTGACGCTTTGCTGCTTTCTCCTAATAAGGATCAGCCGATCCACCCGCATGCGGGCGGCGACTCATTCAGCGAGGAGACAGCATGCAACAGACACTAGGCGAGCCCAAGCGGGCCACCGCAACCGACCGAGGGATTTTCATGCACGAACCCGACACCAAGCGCCATCCAAGCGAAGGCCCGCATTCTTCCGACAAGGCTACCAAAGGTGATGACCTTGACTTCGATCCGGATTCGCCGGATCTGGAGGACCCGCAGGTGGATCCCGTAGGCCCGGCCAAGGCGCCATTGGATGACGACACCAAGCCGTGAAACGACAAGGCCCCGCTGATGCGGGGCCTTGTGGCCTCAGCCTTCGAGCTTTTTCGCTTCCTCAACGCCCGATGCTGACAACTTGATGGGGTAGTTAATGCTGATCTCATGGTCGGCGCTTACGCTGACGCTACCGTCATGGATCAGGCCATGATCCTGCAGGGTCTTGAGCATGCCGGCGACAACTTTCTCGCCCCGGTAATTGTCCAATACTTCCTTGCCAAGCCCTTGGGGATGGGCATGCAAGAGGCGGGTTAGGACTTCCTTTTGCAGTGCATCGTTACTCATGAACGGGCCTCGCTGTTTGTACGGCGGTGATCACTTGCCATGTGTGGCCTGAAGCTGCTTGGCCTCTTCCAGGTGGTGCTCGAGTTTAGGCAGGGTCTCGCTGGCAAAAGCCTTGAGTTCAGGCTTGTCGGAGGAAGTGGACTCTTTCTTGAACAACTCCACCGCCTTTTCGTGGGCATCGACTTGGTTGTTGATATAGGACTTGTCAAAGGACTCTTCGCGCCATTCCAGGATCACTTTCTTGACCTTGTCGGTCAGCGCCGCCTCATCAGGAGGAGTAATGTCCAGGTTGCGGGCGATATCGCCTAGTTTCTGGTTGGCCTGGGTGTGGTCGGTCACCATCTGCTGGGCAAATTTCTTGATTTCCGCATTCTGGCTCTTCTCGAGTGCCAGGTTACCCGTGACCACTTCGGCGATGCCGGATTCGGTTGCCGCTTCGACAAAATCATCGGAAGTTGCCGCCATCGCGTGGATCGAGCCGATACCCAGCACGAAAGACAGGCCAAGCTGCTTGAGGAACAGGTTGCTCATGGCGTACTCCTTTTAATGGCGCGACCTCAGTGTCGCGTATGGTTGAGCGCTGAAACCCTGCAAAGGTTTGATTTATTTTCCGTGCGGGAGTGCCAAAGGCATTCCTGTGGAACGATGACCCTCATCGACGCTCACAGCCTTATGGATTGATCAAGGAGAGCGAGCATGAACATCGAACGCAGCATTCCTGAGCTCGAAGCCTGGTATGCCCAATATGACGACGAGAGCTACCGGCGCGAATCGCCGGATGCCTACAGCAACGGGCTGCGCCACACGGCTGACGCCCTGCTCAAGGACGGCGCGATCGACCTGGACGACTGGCAGAAGCTCACAGACCTTGTCGATGATGCGGAGCGTCGCGGGCTGGGCGATGCCGTGGAGGCCCAGGTCGATGATCCCACTACCTGAAGTGACAGTCCGATGAAAGCCTTGAAAATCGCCACTTTCAACATCAACGGTATCCGCAGCCGCCTGGCCGGGCTGCTCGACTGGCTGTCACGCGAGCAGCCCGACATCGTCTGCCTGCAGGAGCTCAAGGCGCCTGACAAGGATTTCCCCCGTCAGGCCATCGAAGAGGCCGGCTATGGCTGCCTGTACCACGGCCAGGTGTCATGGAACGGCGTGGCCATTCTGGCCAAGGACAGTGAACCACTGGAAATTCGACGCGGCTTGCCAGGAATGGAAGAGGACACCCAGAGCCGCTACCTGGAAGCCGCCGCCCACGGACTGCATATCGCCTGCCTGTACCTGCCAAACGGCAACCCGCAACCGGGTCCCAAATTCGAGTACAAGCTACGCTGGTTCGACTGCCTCATCGCCCATGCACAGAGCCTGCAGCAAAGCGATCATCCGGTGATCATGGCCGGTGATTTCAACGTGGTACCGACGGACCTGGATATTTATGACACCCGTTCCTGGCTCAAGGATGCCCTGCTGCAGCCCGAATCCCGGGCCTGCTATCAGCGCCTGCTGGACCAGGGCTGGGTGGATGCGATCCGCCACCTGCATCCCGAGGAACGCGTCTATACCTTCTGGGACTACTTTCGCAACCACTGGCAGCGCAACGCCGGGCTGCGCATCGATCATCTGCTGCTCAACCCAGCGTCGGCACCGTACCTCAAACGCGCTGGGGTGGATGCCTGGGTCCGCAACGAGCCACATGCCAGCGATCATGCGCCGGTATGGATCGAGCTGGGCACGCGCAAGCGTCGCTGAGTACAGGACCCACCGGGCCCTCAAGGACCTGGCCGGAGCAGACCTCGCGGAGCAAGCGGTTGCAGCCAGCCCTGGTGTTTTTCAGTCTCCAACCCCGGCCACAGGCTGCAGTTGCCAACGTACGGCACTGACGCCTTTCTCCAGGCTGACCCGGCTGACCAGGCGCTCGAGTTGGCCGGGCGCATCGGGTGTACCGAGCAGCTCGGCCCGTACTTCCAGGCGTACAGGGTCGGGCAGATCCTCGCTGTGCAGCGACTGCAGGCGCAAGGCGGGGTCGGTGAGACTGTGCAGCATCAAGCTGCGCACCTGGATCTCTTCTTCGGCGCGGCAGGTGATGCGCACCTCGAAGCGTTGCTCGACCTCGGTAGCCGGTACCACCTGCTGCTGGTCCAGGCGCTGGGCGATGTCGCGTAGCAGAATGTTGGCGCACAGCACCACCAGGCTGCCCAGCGTGGCCTCGAGCAACAGGCCCAGGCTGCACAACACGCCGATGGCGGCGGTACACCATAGGGTCGCCGCGGTGTTGAGGCCGCGAACATTGAAGCCGTCACGCATGATCACGCCACCGCCCAAAAAACCGATGCCCGAGACGACATAGGCGGCAATGCGTGAAGCATCGGAGGGCTCCATGCCCGGTACTGCCTGGGTCATGAGCACGAACAGACAGGCGCCGGTGCTGACCAGCGCATTGGTGCGCAGGCCGGTCAGGCGTTGACGCAATTGGCGCTCGGCGCCGATCAGGGCGCCCAGCGCCAGGGCGATGCTGACACGCAGCAGAAACACTTTCCAATCCATAGCAAACCTCTTCCACGGGCCATGGACCCGTACGAGCGCGCCGGAGGACGGCGCGGTGGTCAAAAAACGTGAGTGCGCAGGACCACGCGGTCGCTCGCCTGTAGCGGGCAAGACACCGGGAAGAGAGGGAGGCACGAGCTGTTAAAAGCTGGGATGACCACCGTCTACCGAAGGCGGCGAGACAGTGGCAGGAAGACTGCCGGACTAGCTCGCCGTGTGGACCTGTCGCAATCGACTGGGGCTACTGTCCAATGCAGGACTCCTGTTCAGGCATGCAGAAATGCGTCGCGGAAAGTAACCTTGCGAGCCGCAAGGGTCAAGGGTGAAAACATGACAATTGGCGTCTGAATGATGGCGTTTTCATGAAAAGACGGTGGCCAGGTGGTAGGCTTGCCACCTCCCGCAACCCCCCGGATTTGCTACATGCTCTTCAATCTTGCCGTGATGATCGGCACCCTTGTGGCCATGGAAGGTGTCGGCACGCTGGCTCACAAGTACATCATGCATGGCTGGGGCTGGTGGCTGCATCGCTCGCACCACGAGCCGCATCTTGGCATGCTCGAGACCAATGACCTGTATCTGGCGGCCCTCGCGCTGATCGCCTCGTCGCTGGTGGCGCTGGGCAAGGCCGGTTATGCGCCGCTGCAATGGATTGGCGCGGGAGTGGCCAGTTACGGGACGCTCTATGTACTGGCCCATGACTGCTTCTTTCACCGCCATTGGCCGCGGATGCCGCATCCGCGCAGCCGGTACCTCAAGCGGCTGCACCGCGCCCATCGGCTGCACCACGTCATCAAAGGCCGCAACAGCGTGTCGTTCGGGTTTTTCTATGCGCCGCCGCTGCATGTGCTCAAACGCCAGTTGCGTGCGCGCAAGCGGGGCTGAACGTGCTCAGCGTGCCGCCTCGCGCTCGGTGGCGGGGGCGGCCGCCGCGTGGCCACGGCTGACGAGCCAGCCAAAAGCGGCCGCCGTAAAGAACATGATCAGGCTGTAGATCGCCGCGGGCACGGCCATGGTCGCGTTGTTCAACAGGCTCGGACTCAGGGCCAAGGCAATCGCCAGGGTCCCATTGTGAATGCCGATCTCCATGCCGATGGCAATGGCCTGGCGCTTTGGGATGTGCAGCAAGCGTGGCACGAAATAGCCAACGCTGAGGCTGAGCAGGTTGAACAGCAGGGCCGCCACGCCCACCAGCGGCGCGTACTCGACCACGGTCGCCCAATCCTTGACCAGCGCCAGGACGATGGTGAAGGCCAGGAACAAGGCCGCCACCCCTTTCATCGGCCGCTCCATGCGCGCAGCAAAGGCAGGCGCATAGCGGCGGATCAGCATGCCCAGGCCCACCGGTAGCAAGACAATGGCGAACACCTGCAGGACCTTGGCGAATTGCAGCGGGATGGCCTGGTCCGACTCCATGAACCAGGCCAGCGACAGGTTGACCAGTAGCGGCATGGTGAGGATGGCGATCAACGAGTTGACCGCGGTCAGGGTGATATTCAGTGCCACGTCACCGTGGGCCAGGTGGCTGAACAGGTTGGCTGTGGTGCCGCCAGGGGATGCGGCCAGCAGCATCAGACCGACCGCCAGAGCCGGTGCCAGGCCAAAGCCGTTGGCGATCAGGAAACAGATGAAGGGCAGCAGCAGGATCTGGCAGGCCAGGCCGATCAGCACCGGCTTGGGGTACTTCACCACGCGGGCGAAGTCGGCCAGGGTTAGCGACAGCCCGAGGCCCAGCATGATGATGCCCAGAGCGATGGGCAGGAACGCGGTGAGCAGGGGAGAGGCGGTCATGGGCAATCTCGCGCAAGAGGATCCCAGCGAGTGTAGCTGCAAGTTCAAGGCTGCAAGCTGCAAGCGCAGCGCCATGCCCACAAGCACCGCAAACCACTTGTGGCTTACGCCTTGAAGCTTGCCGCTGCGGTAGATCGCGGTTTTTTCCAGGGACATGCCCCGTCATGCCGCTCCATGATACGGGGCACCGCGTTCTGCCATGTGGTCCCATCAGTTCTAACATCCCGAAACAGAATCGCCCGCCGGCGCGCGGCAGGACAGCTAGCCTGAAAAGTTTCCAGATTGTTTTGGGAGCTTTCCTATGTACGGACGTCGCGATGTCCTACGCGCCAGTGCGGCATTGGGCCTGCTAGCCGCCAGTCCGCTGTTGCGCGCCGAATCCCCTTCCGGCCTGCTGACCCGGAAGATCCCTTCGACCGGGGAGCTATTGCCCGTCATCGGTGCCGGCACTTCCGGCAGCTTCGAGGTCGAGCCCGGCTCACCCCAATACGAGCAGCTCAAGGCGGTGCTCAAGGCATTCTTCCAAGGCGGCGGCAAGGTCATCGATACCTCGCCCAATTATGGCGGCGCCGATGCCATTCTCGGCCAGTTGCTGGAGGAGGGCGGCTGGCACCGGCGATGCTTCATTGCCACCAAGATCGCTGCCGACAGCCATGAAGCTGCTGTTTCTCAGTGGGCCAGAAGTCTCAAGAGCCTGCGCACCGACAAGGTCGATCTGCTGCAGATCCACAACCTGCGTGATTGGCAGCGCCAGTTGCCTTATGCCCACGAGTTGAAGCAGCAAGGCAAGACCCGCTACGTCGGCATTACCCATTACCTGGCCAGCGGTCAGGACGCCGTGGCTCAGATCCTGCGCAAGCATCCGCTGGATTTCATCCAGATCAACTATTCGGTGAATGCTCCAGAGGCCGCCCGTGAGCTGCTGCCGCTGGCGGCGGACAAAGGCGTGGCGGTGCTGATCAATCGCGCCTTCGACGACGGTCGCCTGTTTGCCAAGGTCAAGGACCAGGCCCTGCCCGCGTGGGCGGCGGAGGCGGGGATCGGCAGTTGGGCACAACTGTTTCTCAAGTTCGCCATCAGTCATCCTGCCGTGACTGCGGTGATCCCCGCCACCGGCCGTCCGGACCGGCAGCTCGACCAGCTCAAGGCAGGCAGCGGTCCCTTGCTCAGCGATGCGCAGCAGCAAGCGCTGATCAAGCAGTTCGCCTAAGCCCATGCGCAATTGGAAGGCACGACTGGGCAAAGGCTTCACGCTGCAGCCAGGAGAATGGCCGCCCGTGCTCGCCGGTCTGGCGCTGTTCTACCTGCTGTTCACCGGCTACTTCATGCTGCGTCCGGTGCGCGAGACCATGGGCGTGGCAGGGGGCGTGGACAACCTGCAGTGGCTGTTCACCGGCACCTTCATTGTCACCCTGGTGTGCCTGCCACTGTTCGGCTGGCTGGCCTCGCGGGTCCAGCGGCGGCGCATCCTGCCTTGGACCTACGGTTTCTTCGCCAGCAACTTGCTGGTTTTTGCCGGGCTTTTCGCCCAGGATCCGGATGACGTCTGGAATGCGCGGGCCTTCTACATCTGGCTATCGGTTTTCAACCTGCTGACTATCTCGCTGGCCTGGAGCGTGCTGGCCGATCTGTTCTCCAGCGAACAGGGCAAGCGCCTGTTCGGGCTGATGGCCGCCGGGGCCAGCCTGGGCGGGCTGAGCGGACCTATCCTCGGCGCCGTGCTCGTCGCCCCGCTCGGCCATGTCGGCTTGCTGATACTGGCTAGCCTGCTCCTGCTGGCCAGCATCGGCGCGACCCTGTACCTGCACCGCTGGCGTGATCGTCATCCACTGCCGGCGCACACCGCGCATCCCGATTCCCGCCCGCTGGGCGGCAATCCTTTCGCGGGTGCCACGGCGGTGTTGCGTTCGCCGTACCTGCTGGGCATTGCCCTGTTCGTGGTGCTGCTAGCCAGCGTTAGCACCTTCTTGTACTTCGAGCAGGCACGGATCGTCAGCGAGACCTTTACCGACCGCACCCGGCAGACCCAGGTGTTCGGTCTGATCGACGCTGTAGTCCAGGCGTTGGCGATCCTCACCCAAGTGTTCATTACCGGACGCCTGGCACGGCGCCTGGGGGTCGGCGTATTGCTCGTGGCCGTGCCGCTGTTGATGACGGTAGGCTTTCTGTGGCTGGCCCTGGCGCCGGTGTTCGCGGTGTTTGTGGTGGTCATGGTGGTGCGCCGGGCTGGCGAATACGCGCTGGTTCGCCCGGGACGGGAGATGCTTTTTACTGTTCTGCCACCCGATGAGAAGTACAAGGCCAAGAACTTCATCGACACCGTGGTCTATCGCGGCGGTGATGCCCTGAGTGGCTGGGTCAAGCGCGCCTTGGACCTGATGGGTGATCATCCACAGTTGGCAATGGTGATCGGCGCAGGGATCGCGGTGGGCTGGGGTGTGACCGGCGGCTGGCTCGGTCGCCGGCAAGCACGATTGGAAACGCGCGACGCCGACACCGGATCACTTGGTTAATTGGGGCGCCAAAGATAGTTTTCGCTTTATTTAATGCCGTCGGTCCGACCGCTTGGAAATAAAGCGAATCACGGCCGCCGCGGGGTACTCCCAACCTATGAGCATGGCCCCGTCATGCGTTTGCGTAACGACTTGAGGTGAATGATCATGGCTAACAAACAGACCGGCAGCCAGGGCGGAAAGGAAAACTCTGGCAACTTCGCCAACGATCGGGAAAAAGCAGCCGAAGCAGGCCGTAAAGGCGGACAGCAATCCGGCAGCGGCAAGGCGGGTGGCATGGCGCCCGATAAAGATTCTGGCCGCAAAGGCGGCCGCTCTTAAGTGACGGCTGCGCGGTGCCAGGTTGCAGGATCCTGGCGCCGCGATCAGGCCGATTGATCGGAGAACTCCTATGCGAATAGCCCCACTGCTAGGCCTGTTGGGCAGTCTCTTGCTGCTCAACGGCTGCTTCGACCGCGACGACCACCCGGCCAAGGATGCCGACCCCAGCAAACCTTCCTTGCAGATGCAGAAACCTGATGCGTCGACCACCTCTGGCGCCCCTGCGCAACAGCCGTTGCCATCGCCTGAAAAGGACAACTGATCGTTGGAGGGCCCAGGTATGACGGTCATGATTCGCAATGGCGCCACTACGGCGGTGCCCTTGCCTGAACAGGCAACCTATAAGGCTCGTTACCAGGCCATGCTCGAGGGTAACAGCAGCGATAGCGCCAGTTGGCTCGCCAGCCAGTTGGACCGCACCGACGGCCTGCCTGATACCTTGCCAGCTTCACCCTCTGCCTTGTTCCATTGGACAAATCACGCTGCTGGCGAGGTGGCGCAGGCCTATGCGCGCTATCTTGAACAACGCCGCCAGGGCAGCCCTCGCCAGTACTTTGCCAACCGCGCCCAAGCGCTGTATTTCATCCAGCAGGTCGCGCCGACCAAGGCGGTCGATGGCGCCTGGCTGCAAGGCACCTTGCGCCATTGGCGCGACCCGCGCTTTCACGGCCTGATCCGTACCTACCTTGAAGAGCTCGGCGACGGCGATGCACGCGGCAACCATGTGCTGGTGTACCAGCGCCTGCTCAGCCATCTCGGCTGCCTGGAGCCCGTACTGCTGGATGATGAGCGTTATCTGCAAGGCGCGATCCAGTTGGCCCTGGGTCTCAATACGCAAGCCTTCCTGCCAGAAGTGATCGGTTACAACCTGGGGTATGAGCAGCCGCCTTTGCACCTGTTGATCACCACCTTCGAATTGGCGGAACTGGGCATCGACGCTCATTACTTCCGCTTGCATGTAACGATCGACAATGCCGCCAGCGGCCACGCGCAGAAGTCGGTGCAAGCCCTGCATCTGCTGTTGCCTGAAGGCGATTGGCAAGACTTTTACCGCCGCGTGGCGCGCGGCTATCGCCTCAACGACCTGGGCATGGACACCCCCAGCCTGATCGCCGGCTTCGACCTGCACGGTGAGTTGGTGTCAGCACTCGAGCGCAAGCGCAGCTTCGGTCAGTACATGCATTCGGATTACTGCAAGCTGCAAGGTCGGACCATCAACCAATGGCTTGGCGAGCCCGGCAGCATGCCCGCCTTCCTCGAAGCGCTACAGGCCCAAGGCTGGATCAAGCGCGACCAGCAGCCGTCGCAGAGCCGCTTCTGGGGGCTGATCGAGGGGCCCGCGGCGCCCATGATCGGCGTCTTCACGCCCTACGAGATGCAGCTTTGGCATGACTGGATTGCCGGCAGCTGGCAGGCGCCGCCTTGTCGTCGGCTGCAGCCGGGCAGTTGGGAGCCCGATACGCGGCAATCATCAACATCAGTCAGATGCGCAGAAGCGTTGCCTGATGACATCGATGGATTGATCGAGCGCATGGCCGGCAACCGGCATGCCTTGCCAGGCGGCCTGCAGGCCACCCAGGCCTACGGGAAACTCACCGGATTGTCCCATGGGAGACCTTGCTGATGCTGTTGAACGAAGACCAGATCCAGGCCGATGAAGCCTTGCTGCAACTCGGCCGTCGACTGAGCGCCGACGGTTACCAGTTCACCTGCGTGACCCCAGCGACCCAGGCGCGCAACAACGCCCGGACCTCGGCACAGCGGGCCCACACCTTGCGCGATGTGTTTGGCTGGAATCGACCATTTCCGGCGTCTTTGCTGTCGGCCGACGAGCTACAGCAGCTGCGTGCCGCGCAGGTGCTGGAGGAGCAGGGCGAATTGCTGCGCAGTCGAGTGCGCTGGTCCAGCCTCAACGACCTGTTGCTGGTGCATTCGGGCTACCCCACCGACGCGCAGGATGCAGTGTTCTTCGGCCCCGACAGCTACCGTTTCGCGCAGGTGATCAGCGATCACCTGCAGCATAGTTTTGCCCACCTCCATCACGCACTGGACATCGGTTGCGGCAGTGGCATCGGCGCCTTGCTGATCGCCAGCGCGGCCCGTCATGCCCAGGTCACTGCGGTGGACATCAACCCATTGGCCCTGCGTTATGCCGCGATCAACGCGGCACTGGCCGGCCTGGGCAATGTGGCGGTGGCGCAGAGCGATCTGCTCGAAGATGTCACCGGTACCTTCGATCTGATCGTCGCCAACCCACCCTATATGCTCGACGCCGATGAGCGCCTGTACCGTCATGGTGGCGGCCCGCTAGGGGCGGCGTTGTCCGTGCGCATCGTCGAACAGGCTCTGCCGCGCCTGAGCCCAGGCGGCAGCTTGCTGCTGTACACCGGGGTGGCGGTCGTCGAGGGCAAGGACGCCTTGCTCGCCGCGATCCGCTTGCGCTTGGCCGGACCCGAGTGGCGTTGGTACTACCGCGAGCTGGACCCGGACGTGTTCGGCGAGCAGCTCGAAGAAACCGGTTATGACCAGGTCGAGCGAATCGCCGCTGTCGCCCTGACCGTCACCCGCGCCAGTTGAGCGCTACGACCATGGCCGCGCCTTGCAATTTCGGCATCGAGGAAGAATACCTGCTGGTGGATCGTGCCAGTGGGCAGGTGTTGGCTCGACCTTCGCTGGCGGTGGCCAGGTTATGCCGCGAGGTAATGGGCAAGTACCTGGCCGAGGAGATGTTCCGTAGCCAGATCGAGATCGCCTCCCCAGTGTTTGGCAACCTGCACCAGGCGCGCGAGTTCTTCACCCAGAGTCGACAGCATCTGGCCAAGGCGCTGGCCGAGGAAAACGTCGGGCTGTTCTGCGCGGCCAGCCACCCTTCGTCGCTGTGGCTACGTCAGCAGCCTCGGCCCACGCCGCACTATCGACAGATATTCCAGGACTATCAGCACGTCGCCCGGCGCAGCCTGCTCTCGGGTCTGCATGTGCATGTCGGTGTGCCGGAAGGCTGCGACCGTATCCAGCTGATCAACCGGGTGCTGTATTGGCTACCGCTGCTGCTGCTGCTCAGTACCTCGTCTCCGCTGTGGGGCGGGCAGGTCACCGGCTACATGAGCTATCGGCGGGTCATCTGTGGCGAGTGGCCGCACATGGGGCTGCCCGAGCCGCTCGCTGACTGGTCGGCCTACCAGCGCTATCGGACCTTGTTGCACCGCACCGGGGCGCTGGCGGCGGATGGCGCGCTGTGGTGGGCAATCCGGCCATCCCATCGGTTTCCCACCGTCGAACTGCGAATCACCGATGCTTGTCCGCGGCTGGAAGATGCTCTGTGCATTGCCGGGTTGTTCCGGCACTTGGTCGAGCACTGCGCGGTGCCGCGCTACGATCCGCAACCGCTGAGCCGGGAAATACGCTGGGTGACCCAGGAGAACTACTGGCGCGCGCTGCGCTACGGCCGCCAGGGAACCTACATAGGGGTGCACGACCAACATCCCGTGACTGCCTTGGGCTGGCTTGCCCAGGCCCAAGCCCAGTTCGGCTGTGATACGGCTGACGCCGACCGGGCGTTCCAGCATGCCCGGCGGATCCTTACCGAGGGCACCAGCGCCGAACGCCAGTTGGCCAGCCTGGAGCAGGCCCGGCGCGGAGGGCTGGACCACCGCCAGGCGCTGCGCGTGGTCGTCGACGAACTGCTGGAAGAGGCCGTAGCCGATGATGGCCATGGTGCCTCGACACCCATCGCCCTGCAGGGGCAAGCCTGATCGATAAACGTGGAGGCACCTGAAATGAACGAACTCCTTCCCTACTTCTGGACCGCCATGGCGGTGATCGTCCTATTGCTGGACCTCTGGGCCATCGTCAGTGTATTGCGCAGTCAGAAGTCCCAGGGCACCAAGCTGATATGGGTCCTGGTGCTGTTGCTGCTGCCGGTCCTTGGGCTGATCATCTGGGGCATTGCAGGTCCGCGGGGCATCAAGCCTGGGTCCGGACCGACCTCGCCGGAACATAGCAAAGGCTAGCTCGCCCCATCCCGGCTGATGATCGAGATCTTGCCGTTGCGTTCGACGATGGCGTATCGGATCTGGCTGACGTCCGTGAGGCCCTGATTGGCGCGCGCCGACTCGAGAATATCGTCCTCGGTCAATCGCGAGCGGCGCATGCGGCCATGCAAAAAGTGTCCGTCCTCGACCACCACGGTGGCATGCCCGTCAAGCAGCCGGGCCACGCTCAGCGAGTTGAGCTTGACCAGTGACAGGCCCACGTCCAGCACGATCAGCGTGGCAATCACCAGCACCGCATTGGTGAACGAGAAATCCTCCCCCAGCAGCGCTTGCTGGGTAGCTTCGCCGATGATCAGCAGCAGGACGAAATCAAAGGTCGTCAGATCCGCCAACGAGCGGCGCCCGGCAACCCGAAACAACACCATCAGCGCCACATACATGGCACCTGCGCGCAAGACTGAATCCATGTCGTTTCCTCAGGGATAGACGAAAGTGGAAAAGCGCACGGCGCTGTCTGGGCCAACCCGTGCGGTGCCACTGAACTGACCGATATTGTCGTTGCGCAGCGTCACGTACAAGGTGGCAAAACCGTCCCGGTCCGTGCCCAGGTGGAGCAGCAGGGCACGTCCCTGGGACACGGAAACCAGAGGTTGAGGTTGCAGCGTCTCTATCGTGAGGTCGCGGAACATGGAACCGCCAAGCAGCAGCGTGGCTTCTGAATCAGGCTTGCCCTGCACGCGGATGCGCAGCTGCTCCGCGGCGCCGTTGCGGGTGAACCGTGCATACTCCACTTGCACCCGCCCGTCGGCGCTTCTCACCGTGCGTTCGCTGAGCGGGCCGTTGCCGAACAGGCCTGCCAGGCTCAGGCCGACCACGCCCACCAAGGCGTACCAGCCCAGACGCTCGAAGCGCCAGACCCGCCGTTGCATGCGCATGTCTTCGCTGACAGGGTAGTGCCGGGCCGACTCTTCATCCGTGTTCGCCATGGCTCTGCGTCTCCTGGGTAGCGCGTGTCAGGCGCGCTCGCCACGTAACCAGCGTTGATGGAAATGCATCAGTTGCACCAGCCCGTGCAAGGAAGCCTGGTGCAATACCGTATGACGGTCGCCGAAGAATCGCTCGGTGCGACTGAACACAGCCGCCGTCGGCAGTTCGGCAAAGGCCCAGGCGAAACACAAGGTACCGGGTTGTATGGCACCCTGCGGCTCGGGGCCGGCGACGCCAGTGGTGGCGATGGCGACGCTGGCCGGGCTGTCGGCCAGCGCGCCGAGGGCCATTTCCCGGGCGACTTCCTGACTGGTCAGGCCGAACTGTTCGATGGTCCGTGCCTTGACCCCGAGCAGGCGCTGCTTGGCGTCTGGGGAATACACTACATAGCCGCTTTCGAGTACGCAGCCGGTGCCGGTCTTTTCGGACAGCAACGCTACCATCCTGCCGGCTGTACACGATTCGGCGGTGGTTAACAGCAGGCCGTGGGCCTTAAGGTAGTTCTCTACCTGGTCGATCGGATCGTGGGCCATGATTTCTCGCCTAGTACGTTTCTCATGTGGTGGACGCTAGTGCCCACAGATTGGTTCAGACCGCTTACGGCAACCATCGGTCGGTGCCTTCGCTGCCCGGAGCAAACCTTCTGAGCCTGTGTGCGCTCGAATGTCCAGTACCTGCGCCAGCCGGCGCCACAACCCCTCAGGAGGTGGCCAATGCCCAAGAGCAAACCCCAAGATCAGTACAGCATGCAGAACCCGCTTACGCAGTATCCGCAACCACCTTTTCCCGCGCAGACTCAGCCCGAGCCTGGCCTGGATGCGAAGATGAACCCCGAGCCTGACCACGGCGAACAGACTTACAAAGGCTTTGGCCGGCTCGCCGGACGCAAGGCGCTGATCACCGGCGCCGACTCAGGTATAGGTCGTGCCGTGGCGATTGCCTATGCCCGGGAGGGGGCTGACATCGTGCTCAACTACCTGCCGATCGAGCAGGCCGATGCGCGCGAAGTGATCAAGCTGATCGAAGCCGAAGGGCGCAAGGCCATCGCCCTGCCAGGCGATCTCAAGGATGAGGCCTTCTGCAAGCAGCTGGTCGATCAGGCCCATGAGCAACTGGGCGGCCTGGACATCCTGGTCAATGTCGCCGGCAAGCAGATTGCTCGCAAGGACGTGGGCCAGGTCAGCAGCGAGCAGTTCGACGCGACCATGAAGACCAACGTCTATGCCTTGTTCTGGCTATGCCAGGCGGCTGTGCCGCTGATGCCGGCCGGCGGCACCATCATCAATACCGCTTCGATCCAGTCCTACCAGCCTTCGGCGACGTTGCTCGACTACGCCACCACCAAGGCAGCCATCGTCGCCTTTACCAAGGCCTTGGCCAAACAGGTGATCGAGCGCGGTATTCGAGTCAACGCCGTGGCGCCGGGACCGATCTGGACGGTGCTGCAACCGAGCGGCGGACAACCCCCGGAGAAGATTCCCGATTTCGGCAGCCAGACGCCCATGAAGCGGCCCGGCCAACCAGCCGAATGCGCCCCCTTGTATGTGCTGCTTGCCTCGCAGGAGTCCAGCTACATCACCGGCGAGATCTTCGGCGTCACGGGCGGTAATCCGCTGCCGTAGGGCAGAACGAGTAAACCTTCGGCAGGTGGCACAGTCACTGACAGTAAGTGCCCGCGATTGCGGGCCGTGGAGGTGACTGATGAAACTGGTCTGCCTGTTGCGTGGTTGCCAATGGCGTGCCTTGCGCATTCGCGAGGTCGCCGGGCTTCACTGTCATTGCTGTGAACGTTGCGGCGCCCTGCGCTATTGCGCGCCGGGCGCTGTGCTCGATCAATCACACTAGGAGCCGCCGGTCATGGCAAGAGCCATCTGGAAGGGTGCGATCAGCTTCGGCCTGGTGCACATTCCCGTCAGCCTCAACACTGCGGTGCGTACTGAGCGTGTCGACTTTGACTGGCTCGACAAGCGCAGCATGGACCCGGTGGGCTACAAGCGCATCAACAAGGTCACCGGCAAGGACATCGACAAGGAAAACATCGTCAAGGGCGTGGCGTACGAGAAGGGCCGCTACGTGGTGATCAGCGAGGAAGAGATTCGCCAGGCCCGCCCCGAGGCGACCCAGACCATCGATATCTTCTCGTTCGTCGATGCTGGCGTGATCCCCCTGCAGCACTTCGACACGCCTTACTACCTGAGCCCTGACCGGCGCGGTGGCAAGGTCTATGCCTTGTTACGCGAGACCCTGGAAAGCACTGGTAAGGTGGCCTTGGCCACGGTGGTGCTGCATACCCAACAGCACTTGGCACTCCTGCGCCCCCTCGAGGACGCCCTGGTGATGATCACCCTGCGCTGGCCCGAGGAAGTGCGCGGCATCGAAAGCCTGGAGCTGGACAAAAGCGTCACCGACGCGAAGGTGGACAAGCGCGAGCTGGAGATGGCCAAGCGGCTGGTGGAGGACATGAGTGGCGAGTGGGCGCCCGACGAGTACCGTAACGTGTTCAAGCAGACCATCATGGACCTGGTTGAAGAGAAGGCCAGAAAAGGCAAGATCAGTGTGGTCGAGGCGGCCAAGGAGGGTGGCGGCGAGAAAGGTGCCGATATCATCGACCTGACCGAGCTGCTCAAGCGCAGCCTGGGCGGCAAGGCACCGGCGAAGAAGAAAGCCCCGGCGAAGCGGTCGGCGGGGAGCAAGAAGGCGTCGTGAAGGGTTTGCAGTCAACCGCCAGGCAAGGGGAGATCCTGGCGGCTGGCTTGCCGGCGAACGGAAGGCCAAGGCCTGATCTGGCTGAGGCAGTGTTGGTTGCGGCCCCTTCGCTGGCAAGCCAGCCCACACAGGTTCAGCGTTGACCGTGATCAAGTGAGCGACACAATTGATAGGATCGGATGCAGGAACTGAACGTTTCCTTGCGCAACCCGCCCATTAGGACGACGCGGTGATTCCCGCCAACCCCTTGAGAAAATCCCCAAACCCCTCGCGCGCGCGACTGTCGCCTCGGCTGCTGGTCGCGACGCTGTGCCTGGCGGTCCAGACGATACGAGCGCCGGCGGCCTGGAGGGCCTGCACCAGGTGAACGTCTTCATGGGCGGGCAGGGGTGGAAAGCCGCCGACGCGCTGGTAGGCCTGGGCGCAGATGCCCAGATTAGCCCCATGGATATGCCGGTGGCCCTCGCACGACTGGTAGCCGCTGCGGTAGCGCCGACGCAGGTCGGCGTTCTGCCAGGCCTCCCAGTGCTCGATATGCACGGTGCCACAGACGGCGTCCGCGGCGCATTCCAACTGCCAGAGCAGCCAATGCGGCGGAACGCGACTGTCGGCATCGGTACAGGCCAGCCAGCGCGCGCCGCGCTCAAGCATCAGGGCAGCGCCGGCACGCCGGGCCTGGCCGACATTGCCGGCTTCGACCTCAAGAGTCTCGGCGCCGTGGCGCCGGGCAATAGCGGCGCTGCGGTCCGTGCATTGGTCCAGTACCACCAGCGTGCGTACCTCATGCCCGGCCTGTTCGGCATGCCGGGTAGCGGTAGCCACTGCCCGTAGGCAATGGCCCAGGCGTCGGGCTTCATTATGCGCGGGGATAATGACAGCGATCATGGGCAGGTCTCGTCCAGGTCGATGACGCTGGGCTGGCAGCACCAGTATTCCAGCAGAAAGTCTGATTCTTCATGGCGAAACAGTGGATACAGCGGCAGGTGGCTGGCAAGCAGCGCATGCACTTGGTGGCCAGTCTGTGGACACCCTTCGATCGGGTGCAGCCAGTGACAGGCCAGCAGGCCGCCATCCTGGGTAAGGCTTGCCACAGATTGTTCGATCACCTGCAACCACTGAGTGGGGTCCAGGTAATAGCCGATTTCGCTCAATACGATCAGATCGAAGCGCTCCCCGGGCCAATCGGCAGGCAGACGGCCTTGTTCGACCTGGGCGTGGGAAACCCCGATCAGGCGTTCACGGGCCAGCTTCACCGCGGTCGGGTCCAGGTCTTGGCACAGCAGCTGCCCACAGCGTTCGGCCAGCGCGGCGCTGAGCTCGCCGTTGGCACAGGCGGGTTCGAAGATTCGCGCGTAGCACTGGCGCGGCAGGCTGGCCATCACCAGCTCGCGCTTGCGTCGTTCGTACCAGCGTTGGCGGAAGGCCCAGGGGTCGTCGCTGTTGGCATACAGGTGGGCGAAGTACTGCTCGTCGGGCTTCATAGGAACACCAGTTCAAAAGGTTGCAGAAGACATTCCAGCAGGGTCGGCGGCAGCACCGGGGGGCGCCCTTCATCGGACTCCATCTGGCTGACATGGGCCGCGATGGCGTGCTGCTTGCGGGCCACGCTGTCCTTGTCCAGCTGGATCCGGTGCGCCCGGGGCCAGGGCAGGCGCGCATCATCCGGGCTCGCCCAATGCCAGGCCCAGACCGGCACTTCGACCAGGCGCGCCTGACGGGCGCGGGCGGCTTGGGCACAGGCGCGGCCGACGGCGTCGTGATCGGCGTGACCGTCACTGCGCCAGGTGGTCAACAGCACATCACCAGGCTTGAGCAACTGGTTTAGATGATTGACCAGGAAGGCTTCATCGCGGGCGACGGCACTGTCCTTGAGGTTCAGGCGCCGCCAGTCCAGCTCGTTGACCGCCAGCTCCAGGCGCTGCAAGGCGTGCCGGCTTTCCTGGGGACGGTCGCGGCGCAAGCGGTGCTCGGTCCAATGGCTGGAATCCTGGTGGCTGCCTTCGCCATCGGTCACCGAGATCAGCAGCAGGTCCTTTTCGCGTCCTCGGAAACTGCACAGCAGGCCGCCGCAGGCAAGGATCTCGTCGTCGGGATGCGGGGCGACCACGACCAGGCGGGTGCCCTTTGGGCACAGTTGCTCAGGGCTTATCCAAGTGGCACGCGCCAGATGCGCGGAGTGCTGCCAATCGGCCCAGGGCGTGCCATCGCTGGCTTTAATGAGGTTATCGGTCATAGCTGCCAGGCTCCTGCGCACGCATGCGTCACTTGTTGCCCCAGGGCTGCCAGGTCGCGCTCGGCATGGCTCTGGCGCAGGTAGACAGGGAGGTCGGCGCTGAGACGGGCGAAGTGGCTATTGCGACAGAATGGGGTCGCGCCCAAGGCTCGCCCGACATGGCTGATCACCTGTTCGACTGCCTGCTCTACCTGCGCCCGGGTTCGGCACACTTCGAACCTGGCATCGGCCGTGGGTTGCCGGTCGATCCATGCGGCGCATTCGCGCAATGCGGCCCGGGCGCCATACAGTGCCGCGTCGACCGCGCCCAGGTGCGCATCGCCATGGGGGTCCTGGCGGGAGCGGCGGCAGTGCGCTCGCAAGTACAAACCGAGGGCCTCGGCGGCGCCGTACCAGCACGCAGCAATGCCGGCCCCGCCGTGCCAGAAACCAGGACGCGACAGGTACTGGCCTGGCTTGCCGATCGCAAGCCCCGGTGAATCGTTGAAGGCAATCTCGACACTGGCGGTAGTGGCCATGCCGACCGCCTGCCAGGGGTCGACCACCTGTTGCTGGCTGGGATGATTCAGTTCGATGGCCACCAGTTGTGGCTGGTCCTTGTCGTCCCAGGCAGTGATCAACGCTCGATCGATCTGCAATGCGCCGGAGCACCAGGCTTTGCTGCCGGCCAGGCGCACCTGGTCGCCCTCACGCGCGACGATGCGCGCGCGGGCATCAGGCGGCTCGGCGGCCCAGACCCCCCATATACCGTCACCACCGATCTGTGCCGCGCCGCATTCGGCCAGGATCGCCAAGGCGTCGGTGTGGCCTTCATAGAGCTTGGCCAGACCCAGGTCACAGCCGGCGATTTGCGCCAGGGTCTGCCAGCGCTGCAGGGTTTCGCCCTGGCCGGGCAATGGTAACCGGTCGAGATGATCGGCCTGCAAAGCACGCAATAGCTGCGCAAGCTCGTCATCAAGATCAAGTGCCTGCGCACGCTCGGCAAAGGCATGCAGCAAGCGGTCCAGGTTGCCCAGGTCGAAGTCCTGGATAATGCTCATGACGCCGACTCCTCAGGCCCACCTTGGGCCATCGTGGTGGTTTTCTTCCAGCCGCGCAGGTTCATCACGCACAGGCAGAACTGCAGCACGATCAGCGCCCAGGCTTGTGCCTGCCAGCCCCAGATCACCCACAGTGCATTGCTGGACAGGAAGCAGCAAAAACCCAGGCGTCGGCGCCTCGGCTGACGCGAACCGATGCACCAGGCGGCAAGTACGGTGAGGAGCATGGCCGGCCACTGCAACAGGTCAATCACTACCGCCATCAGTCGAGTCCCAGCTGCTTGCGCATGCGCGCGGTGATGGACTGCCGGGTACTGCCAATCTCGGCCCAGGGGTCCTCGATGTCGGCCAGGCGTTCGCGCAGGTTGGCCAGGTTCCACTGGTTGGCGCCTTTAAGCTGCTGCAGTTCCTCGCGCCAGATCGGCACCGATACCGGCAAGCCCTCGCGGGCCCGCAGCGTGTAGGCACAAGCCGTGGTAGCGCCTTTGCCGTTGCGCAGGTAGTCGATGAAGATCCGCCCGATCCGGTTTTTGGGTCCGGACACAGCGGACAGCCGGTCTGGGAACAGCCCGGCGAGGTGATCGACGATGGCATGGCTGAAGTCCTTGACTTCGTCCCACCCCGCGCGCCGAGTCAGCGGCACGACAATGTGCATGCCCTTGCCGCCGCTGGTCTTGATGAAGCTGCGCAGGCCTAGCTCATCGAGCAGGGTCAGGGTCAGGTGGGTGGCTTCGAGCATGGCTTTCCACGGCAGGGCCGGGTCAGGGTCCAGGTCGAGGACAAAGCGGTCAGGTTTGTCGAAGCTTTTCTCGGTGGCGTTCCAGGTGTGCAGCTCGAGCATGTTCATCTGGACCGCGCCCAGCAGCGTGTCGGGGCGGTTGATGATCATCACTGCCTGGCCCGCCTCGGCCTTGTCGTGGGTGACGATATTGGGGATACGGAGCTGGCCCGCGTTCTTCTGGAAGAACAACTCGCCCGTCAGGCCATCCGGGGCACGAACCAGTGCGACGGGGCGCTGGGTCAGGTGCGGGAGAATCCAGTCGGCGACCTCGGCGTAGTACTCGGCAATCTGGCGCTTGGTGGCGCCGCTGCTGGGGTCGATCACGCGGTCGGGGTGAGTCAGATGCAGATTGCCCATGTGCGGAGTCTGGGCGGCGGTCTTCTTCGGCATGGGTCGTTCCAGGTCAATGGCCGTAGCCGGCTTGTCGTCGCGCAGGCCGTGGAATACCGCTTGGCGGACGATGCCCTCGCGGGTCATCTGGGCATAGGCCACTTCGGCCAGCAACTGCGGCTTGAGCCAATGCACGCCACGGGCTTCGGCGCCGGTCGGCGGATTGGCCAGGGTGGGACGCTCGCCCGCCAGCGGCTTGAGGCGGGCGTGGATGGTTTCCAACGTAGTGGCACTGAAGCCCGTACCGACCTTGCCGGCGTAGCGCAGCTCGCCGCTGTCATTGTCATGCAGGGCCAACAACAGCGCCCCGAAGTCACTACGGCTGCCCTTGGGATCGGTGTAGCCGACGATCACGAACTCCTGGCGTTGTTTGCATTTGAGCTTGATCCAGTCGTTGCTGCGCCGGCCCACGTAGGTGCTGCCCACACGCTTGCCGATCAGGCCCTCGAGCTCCAGGCGGCAAGCGCTGTCGAGCAGGGAGTCGACCGGCTCGTCGAAATCGGCGGAGTAGTTCAGCGCTTTGGCGCTGTTGTTCTCCAGCAGCGCCTGGAGGCTCGCCCGGCGTTCCTGCAGCGGACAATCGCGTAGGTCCTTGCCGTCGAGGTACAGCAAGTCGAACAGGTAATAGCTGATCTGCTCGTCACTGTGCGTGTCGAAGGCGTTCTGCAGGGCCTGGAAGTCGACCACACCCTGCTCGTTGGTTACCACCACCTCGCCATCGAGCCAGGCCGACTTGACCTTGAGCGTACGCAGCGCCTCCACCTGGCGCGGCATCTTCGCGCTCCAGTCGTGGCCGTTGCGGGTAAACAGGCGTACCTCCTTGTCGTCGATCCGGGCGAGGATACGGTAGCCGTCGAACTTGACCTCATAACGCCAGTCGCCACTTGGAGGGGATTCGACCAGCGTGGCCAGCTGGGGTTGCAGCTTTTCCGGCAATTGGGCTTTGCGCGCGGCGCTGCCGGGCTTGCTCGTGCTGGCGGTGGGGCGCGCTGCGCTGCTGGGTTTGTCCGCGGTCCTGGCTGCGTGCTTAGTTGCGCTCTTGGCCCGTCGCGGCAGCAAGGTACGGTCACTCAGCACACTGTCGGGCTGAGCCTGGAGGATATCGTAGTCAGCTTCGCTACGCGCTTGGTCATCAGCGGACTTGATCAGCATCCATTGCTCCTTCTTGCCGCCCAGGCGGGTGCGAAAAAGGTTCCAGATGCCGGCGAGCTTTTCCCCGTACAGGCGAAAGCGCAGCTTGCCTTTGGCGTAGGCTTGGTGCGGATCTCCCTCCGGCTCCCATATGCCGCGGTCCCACACAATTACATCGCCCGCGCCGTAATGCCCCTCGGGGATGCTGCCTTCGAAATTGGCATAGTCCAGCGGGTGGTCCTCCACGTGCACGGCCAGGCGACGGACCTTGGGGTCCAATGAAGGGCCCTTGGGAATTGCCCAGCTTTTCAGGGTGCCGTCGAGTTCCAGGCGGAAGTCGTAGTGCAGGTGGCTGGCGTCGTGCTTCTGTATGCAAAACTGCAATGCCTGGGCCTGCTTGGCGCGGCGAGACTTGCCAGCGGGCTCTGGCGTGGCGTTGAAGTCGCGCTTGCGCTCATACTCCTGCAGGGGCTTTGCCATGGGGGCTCCGGGATTCTCGGGTCTCTAGGAATGGGAGAGATTGGCGGCCTCCAGAGTTCAATCTATTGCGCAGGCGAACCGTCAGGCAAAAACTCTGAATCATTGCCAATCCAGCGCAGTCGACTGGAGGAGCCCATACGATGGAGAGGCACCATGAGCAGCCAAGCAGACGACCCAAAGACGACGCGCGCACCCCAGGAGATCGACGATACCGAGGACCGCATGGGCGAGGTTCGCGAACTGGATTTCAGCGAGCGTCGCGATGAGCGTCAGGGCCGCGTCGGTGACGAACGCCCGGTCGCGGAGCAGGAGCAGGAATTCCCGCCCGAGCGCGTGGCGCAAAGCGGCATGAGTGGCGGTGAAGCCCTGACCGAGGGTATCCATGAAGACCACGTGTCGATGGATGACATGACCCCGGAAACCTTGATTGACGAGACCGGCGCACGTGGTCCGGACGAACCCGGCGGCAGCGGCCCGGCAGACCAGAGCCTGCGCGAAGTCGGCGGAGCCGAGATCGGCGGTGGCAGTGGCCTGGATGAAGCCGAGCTGGGCCGTTCCGCGCCTTTGGATGGTAAGCCCTGGACCGACGAGGTGTCGCCGGTGGACGGGAATGACGAAGACATGACGAAGAGGAAATGACCATGGCCGATCAACAATGTGCCTGCCCAGATTGCGAATGCATCGTCGATGCCAATGCCCAGGCCCAAGGGGGCGAAGCCTACTGCTGCGAGGCTTGCGCCTCGGGACATAAGGGTGGCAGTCCTTGCCGTATGCCAGGGTGTCATTGCGGTGAGAGTGACAAGTTGGAACGGGAGGACGCGCTGTAGCATCCTTGGCGGGCCTCTCAGTCCACCTGCCAGACGCCCGCGTTACTTTCACAATCAATCCGCGCCTGGCCGAGGTTGGCGGTGCTGTAGTAGTAGGTCAGCACTCGCGCCTCGTCCGGGACGGCGGGGCGGGTCGAGGGCTCGCCGCGACCGCCGGAGCTGTGATTGGCCAGGCTTTCCTGGGTCAGAGGTGCCATGCAGCGCCCGACGCTGCCTTGCGCGCAACTGGGGACCTCACGCTTCTCGCTATTGAGCATTTCCTTGCTTTCGTTACTGCACGACCAGGCAATCGCTTCAGCCGGCATGCCGCTGAAGGTGTAGCAGGTGTGCTCCTCGACAGGGGTTACGGCTTCACTGGAGGACCGGGTGACGACGTCACAGGCTTCGGCCAGTACCTGGGTACTGGCCAGAGCGCCTAGCATCAACAGCCATGGATAGATACGCATGCTTGCCTCCCGGGCCATGGGCCCTCTGTCATGTCTTGCGTAAGGTCGCCTTGCCTTGCTGGCGCATGGCTTTTGCGCGTTTTTCCAGTACCAGGTAGGTCACGACCGCCAGTAGCAGCGGGATCAGGTAATACAGCGTGCGATAGCCCAGCAAGGCGGCGACCAGGCTGCCTTGGTTGATCTGGCCGTGTAGCAGGGCGAGGAACACTGCTTCGAGTACGCCCAGCCCCGCGGGAATGTGCGCAACCACACCGGCCACGCAGCTGATCAGCAGGATGCCGAGAATCGAGGGGAAGAACAGGTCGTGTGGCAGCAGCCAGTAGATCAGCGCCGCCATCAGCGCCCAATTGCTGGCGCCCAGCACGACCTGGATCAGCGCCAGGCGCAGCGAGGGCAGGGTGATCTCGTGCTCACGCCAGCGCCAGGTACGCCGCTTGGCAAAACCGCAGGCATACAGGTAGCCGGCCGCCAGGGCCATGAGCAGCACGCCGATCCCTTGTAGCCCGCTGGCACCGACCGCCCAGGTGTCGGGCAGCTTGACCAGCCGCAGCGCGAATACCGTACCGGCCAGGGCCATGTAGCCTACCCAGTTGGTGAGGATGCCCAGGCTGATGATCCGGGTGATGGTCGCAGTGTCCAGCCCAAGCCGGCTGTATAACCGATAACGCAGCGCGACGCCGCCCACCCAGGTGGTGAAGTTAAGGTTGAAGGCATAGCAGACGAAGGCCACGGGCAACACCTGGCGCGCTGGCAGCCGATGGCCGGTGTAGGCCCGTGCTAACAGGTCATAGCAACTGAAGACGACGAAGCTGCACAGGGCAATCGCCAGGCCGATGAGCAGTGTGCTTGGCTTGTACGCCTGCAGCGACTGACGCACCTCCGCCCAGTCCAGGTTGCGGGCCAGCAGGTAGAGGAGGGTGGGGATCAGGATCAGGAAAACCACCGTCATGATCCGCTTGGCCCAGACATGCCATCGCTTTGATTCCATTACAACTTGCCCTCGTGCAGTTTGCCATCGATCTGGATGGGCGGTTGCAGGGATTGCAACAGCTGGCGGTGAGCGGGGAACCAGCCGGCGATCGCCGGAAAGAACCGGGTCGCGTGGAAGCCAAGAAAAATCAGCGGCGCGCGCCACCAGTAGCCGCGGACCATGCGCTCTAGCGTCACCGCTTTGCACTGTTGGGCACCCATTTCGGTCAGGTGCTCATAGAGCTGCTGGTTGAAGGCGCGGTCACGGATCATCAGGTTGGCTTCCAGGTTCAGTGACAGGCTCAACGGGTCGAGATTGCTGGAGCCGACGGTGGACCACTCGTCATCGACCAGGGCGACCTTGCCGTGCAAGGGACGCTGGCAATATTCGTAGATGGTCACGCCGTCGCGCAGCAAGTAGTTGTAGAGTAGCCGCGACAGCGCGCGAACCCAGCGCATGTCGGGTTGCCCCTGGAGAATCAGGGTCACCTCGACCCCGCGGCGCGCGGCATTGCGCAGCTCGCGCAACAAGCGGTAGCCGGGGAAGAAGTAGGCGTTGGCCACCACCAGGCGGTTACGCGCGCCGCGGAAGGCAGCCAGGTATTGCTGCTCGATGTCGGTGCGCCTGCGCTGGTTGTCGCGCTCGACCAGCATCGCCGTGACGTTGCCGGTGGGCTTGAGCTGCGGACGCACCTGGCTAGGCGGTTCCAGCACGGGTGCCATCAGTTTGCGGCTGGAGGCATGCACCAGTGCCACCACGGGGCCGGTGACCTCCACTGCGTAATCCTGCTTGGCCATGGGGCCGTAGTCACCGAGGTGGTCGGCGCCGTAGTTGATGCCGCCAATGAAGGCCAGTTCGCCGTCGATGACCACGATCTTGCGGTGCAGCCGGCGGAACAGGTTGGTGCGCATGCCCACCAGGCGGGGTTGCGGGTCGAACACATGGAAACTGATGCCGACAGTGGTCATGGCGGCAATGAATTCATCCGAGAGGTCGGCGGTTCCGTAGCCATCGACCGCCACTTCGACCCTGACGCCACGCTGGGCGGCGTCGATCAGCGCTTGCTGCAGCTGTTGGCCGACCTTGTCGTCGAAGATGATGAAGGTTTCCAGAAGGATCTCTTCGCGCGCCTGGCCGATGGCCTCGAAGACGCGCGGATAGAATTCCTCGCCATTGACCAGCAGCTTGACGCTGTTGCCATCGACCCAGGGTCTGTTCACAGGCTTATCTCCGCAGCCAATGGGGCATGATCCGAGAGGTGCGACCACGGCCAGGACGAAAGCACCCGGGCGTTGTGCGGTACGGCGTTGCGCAGATAGATACGGTCCAGGCGTAGCAATGGCAGGCGCGCCGGGAAGCTGCGCGCCGGGGCGCCGCGGGTCTTGCCGAAGGCTTCGACCAGGCGCTCGGAAAGCACGTCGTCAGCCTTGAGCCGCCAATCGTTGAAATCACCGGCAATGACTACCGGGGCGTCGGCGGGCAGACGGTCCAGCAGGTCCAGGAGCAAGCGTACCTGCTCTTGACGATGGGCCTCGCGCAGCCCCAGGTGTACGCACACGGCATGCACCTGGTCGTGCCCGGGTACGTCCAGGCGGCAATGCAGCAGGCCACGCTGCTCGTTGCCATGGATCGAAACATCAAGGTTGTTGTATTCGAGGATGGGAAACTTGGACAGCAGGGCATTGCCATGGTCGCCGTGCGGGTACACGGCATTGCGCCCATAGGCGAACTGCGGCCACATGCTGTCGGCCAGAAACTCGTACTGCGGTGTGTCTGGCCAGGCTGAATGACGCTGGGCATGGTGCTCGTGGCTACCATGCACCTCCTGCAGGAACACAAGATCAGCACCAGTGGTGCGCACGGCATCGCGCAGCTCCGGCAGAATGAAGCGCCGGTTGAAGAACGTGAAGCCCTTGTGCACGTTGATCGTCAGGACGTTCAGGCGGTGCACGGCAGTGACAGGGTCGATGATGCTGCTGGGCGCGGGCAGGGTCTTTGTCACAGTTGCACTCCTGGTTCCACTCCGGGTTCGGTTTGCAGGTCCTCGTCCAGCTTCAGACGCTCGAGCAAGCGCCGGGCGTCATAAGGGGCGTGGACTTTCTGATCGTTGTCGAAATAACAGTAGATATCCCTGGAGCGTCGTTGGCGCGGTGCGCGCGAGACGATCAGGTGGGCGTCGTCCGGCTGCTGGCCATGGCTCCAGGCTTCGATGCGCTGGCCCCAACGGCGTAGCGCGGCCGACGTGTAGCCACTGCTATAGAGCTCGACATCGCCATGCAGGCGCAAATAGACGAAATCGGCGGTGACATCCTCGACATAAGGCCACTTGCCGGCGCTATCGGCGACCACCAGGGCAACCTTGTGCTTGCGCAGCAGCTTGACGAAGGCTTCGCACAAAAAGCTTTCATGGCGAATCTCGACGGCGTGGCGCAACGCAGCGTTGCCCTTGATCGCGGTGCCGCCGTTGTCTTGCAGGCGCTCGGCACAGTGGCTGGCGCAGCGACGCGCGGCCTGGCGGTCATGGGGCAGCAACTCGAGAAAACGCATGAAGCGCTCCTCGTCGAACTTCATGTTCGGCGGAAACTGCCAGAGGATCGGGCCCAGCTTGTCGCCGAGCAGCAAGGGGCCTGAAGCGAAGAAGTTGGCCAGCGGCTCCTCGATCTCCTTGAGCCGGCGCATGTGAGTGATGTAGCGCGGCCCCTTGACCGAGAACACGAAGTTCTCGGGCGTGTCATCACGCCAGGCGATATAGCGCTCGGGGGTTTGCAGGCTGTAGAACGAGCCATTGATCTCGATGGTGTTGACCGCCCGTGAGGCAAAGGCCAGTTCATCGGCCTGGGGCAAGCCCTCGGGGTAGAAGTCCTTGCGCCACGGGCCGTAGCGCCAACCGGAAATACCGATACGGATCTGGCTCACGGCGTCTCCTGTGCTTCGTTACGTGCCATTGCTCATTCCTCGAATGCTGTGGGCAGGAAACAAATGCCATGCGTCCTGCACGCCTCCAGTTGAGACCTTTGCACAGGGCCAAGGGTTCACCCCCAATGGACGAGTGGGCGGCCCCAGGCGAGGGGTACGAGGTGTTGAACTTTGCCGTCCGTTGACCCTTCAAGATCGAAGCGCCGGCGAAAATGATTCGCCGTGCGTACAAGGGTCTGCTAGACCTTGAAGACATGCATTTCAAACAAGCGCATGCCCTGCGCAAGTAGCACGAGCAGATCGGCGAGGCGGTGACTCGTTCTCGGGTGAACTCGCCGAGCCCGATCCAGACGGCATGGAGCGCACGCCCGGTTGGCTGCGCTCGATCATGGATGGACCGCCATCACTGGAGCACACCATGGCCAGACACATCATTCATTTCACCGGCCCGATCAACTCGTCCACCTGCGGCAACCTGATCAACACCTGCACCCGGGCCCTGCAGCAAGGCGCCGAGCGCCTGCAGATCAACGTCGCGACCATGGGCGGTGAATGCAGTTACGGCTTCACCCTGTACAACTTTCTGCGCTCATTGCCCGTGCCGGTCGACACCCACAACCTGGGCACCGTCGAATCGATGGGCAATATCATCTTCCTGGCTGGCGAGCATCGCACCGCCTGCGCCTACAGCAAGTTCCTGTTTCACCCCTTTCACTGGACCCTGCACGGCTCGGTCGATCATTCGCGCATGGCGGAGTACGCCATGAGCCTGGACTACGACCTACGGCTGTATGCCGAGATCGTCGACGAACGCACGCAAGGCGCTACCGAGGCCCTGGACATACCCAGCTGCCTGATGGCCCATCCGCGCATCCTGGGCCCTAGGGAGGCAATGGAAACCGGAATGATCCATGCAATCGACGACCTGCCCATTCCCACCGATGCCAGCCAGTGGAGCGTGCATGCCTGAGCCCTGTATCAGGCGACTCGTCCCTGCGCAAGCGATTGGCGAAATGGACTTTGGCGCCACCGATCTGTTTAAAGCTAAAACGTTTGAGCTACCACCTTTACCCAAGTCTCCAAGGAGATGCACAGCGCATTTCGTGCAATCCATCATTGCAAGGAGAACTATCATGATCCGTGAACAAGACAACAGCAGCCACGGCGCTGACATGGACGACAATGACATGGACGACAACCCAGGCAACTTCGCCGATGACCGCGAAAAAGCCTCTGAAGCCGGCCAGCCAGGGAAAATGGGTGGGCAGTCGCCTGCAGGACAAACCGGCACTGCGCCGACCAAGGCAACGGAGAGAGGCCGCATGGGCGTGCTGCCCGGCGAAGAGGAGCTTGAAAAGTAAGGCATGAGTCCGCCGCGCGCTGGCGCCTGCCCAGGCTCCGGCGTAGCGGTTACACCCTGTACAGCGATCTGCAATCCCGTAGAGCAATAAAAACTGGAGGATTCAAATCATGCGTGCACTGACCTATCACGGCGCCACGGATGTCAGGGTCGATAACGTCCCCGACCCAATCTTGCTGGAGCCGGACGATATCGTGCTCAAGGTGACCGCGACGGCCATTTGCGGCTCGGACCTGCACCTGTACCGGGGCAAGATACCCGCCGTGAAAGCGGGGGATATCCTGGGCCATGAATTCATGGGTATCGTCGAGGAGGTTGGCCCTGAGGTCACGGCGGTGCAAAAGGGTGACCGGGTGGTCATACCCTTCGTGATCGCCTGCGGCAGCTGTTTCTTCTGCCAACACGACCTGTTCGCCGCCTGCGAGACTACCAACCCCGGGCCAGGGGCCATCCTCAACTCCAAGGGCATGCCTCCAGGCGCCGCGCTGTTTGGCTACAGCCACCTCTATGGCGGCGTTCCCGGTGGCCAGGCCGAGTACGTGCGCGTCCCCAAGGCCAATGTTGGGCCATTCAAAGTGCCGGGGCACCTGCCCGATGACAAGGTGCTGTTCCTGTCCGACATCCTG
>JAEWGL010000243.1 GCA_023388335.1 Pseudomonadota bacterium
TTGGTTGCGCAGTTGCTCGACGGTCTCCGACAAGTGCTGGTCGATGAACATCACCTGGCCGTCGTTGATGGCCTTGCGCAGGGTGCTGTCGACCTGGAACGGCATGCGCCGTGCGAGCACCCCGGCCTCGGTCAGTTGCTTGTCCAGGTCATTGCCCAGGCTTGCGCCGGTCATCAGGCTGATTTTCAGGGGCGACTGCTTGGCGCGTTCGGCCAGGGCGTGAGGGACGGCCTTGGCTTCGCCGGCGCGGGTAAAACCGCTCATGCCGACGGTCATGCCATCCTGAATCAGACCAGCGGCGTCGGCCGCACTCATTACCTTGCTGTGCAGGGAGGACAAGCGGATACGATCACGGTACATGGATTGTTATCTCGGGCTACTGAAGCTAGATGCGCAGTCTAGTGATTTCACCAGGCGCCGTCCCGCGACCAAGGTCGAATGCGCACGCCGTAGCGAGGACCTCTGGTCGGCCTGCCTGAGATGAAAAAGCCCCAGACGCTGCCGCGCTGGGGCTGATTGTCACAACGGTGGACGTGGCTTATTCCACGGCTTTGACCATGTCCTCGATGACCTTCTTGGCATCGCCGAAGACCATCATGGTCTTGTCCAGGTAGAACAGTTCGTTGTCCAGGCCAGCATAGCCACTGGCCATCGAGCGCTTGTTGACGATGATGGTCTTGGCCTTGAAGGCTTCAAGGATCGGCATGCCAGCGATCGGCGACTTGGGATCGTTCTTCGCGGCTGGGTTGACCACGTCGTTGGCGCCCAGCACCAGGACGACGTCGGCCTGGCCGAACTCGGCGTTGATGTCGTCCATCTCGAACACCTGGTCGTAGGGCACCTCGGCTTCGGCCAACAGCACGTTCATGTGCCCTGGCATGCGCCCGGCCACCGGGTGGATCGCGTACTTCACGGTGACACCGTTGTGGGTCAGCTTCTCGGTCAGCTCCTTGAGCGCATGTTGCGCGCGCGCTACTGCCAGGCCGTAGCCGGGAACGATGATCACGGTGTCGGCGTTGCTCAACAGGAAAGTGGCATCGTCGGCCGAGCCGGTCTTGACCGGCCGCGCCTCCTGGCTGCCCCCTGCGCTGCCGATATCGGTGGCGCCACCGAAGCCGCCGAGGATCACGTTGAAGAACGAACGGTTCATCGCCTTGCACATGATGTACGAGAGGATCGCACCGCTTGAGCCGACCAGGGAGCCAGCGATGATCAGCATCGAGTTGTTCAGCGAGAAGCCGATACCGGCTGCGGCCCAGCCCGAATAGCTGTTGAGCATCGACACCACCACCGGCATGTCGGCGCCGCCAATCGGGATGATGATCAACACACCCATGATGAAGGCCAGGATCAGCATCAGCGTGAAGGCGCTGTAGTGGCCGGTGAAGGTGAACAGCAGGCCCAGGGCAATGGTGGTCAGACCGAGGATCAGGTTGAGCTTGTGCTGGCCACTGAACTGGACCGGCGCGCCCTGGAACAAGCGGAACTTGTACTTGCCCGAGAGCTTGCCGAAGGCGATGACCGAACCTGAGAAGGTGATCGCACCAATTGCCGCGCCGAGGAACAGCTCCAGGCGGTTACCGGTGGGAATCGGGTTACTGATGCTGGCAACGATGCCCAGCGATTGTGGCTCCAGCACCGCGGCGATGGCGATGAACACGGCGGCCAGGCCGATCATGCTGTGCATGAATGCGACCAGCTCGGGCATCTTGGTCATTTCCACGCGCTTGGCCATGATCGAACCGGCGGCACCGCCGATCAGCAGGCCGAGGATCACGTAGCCGATGCCGGTAGTGGCACCACTATTTCCCAGGGACAGTGCGCCCAGCTTATAGATCAGGCCCACGGTGGTGAGTATCGCCAGGGCCATGCCGAGCATGCCAAACAAGTTGCCACGCCGCGAAGTGGTCGGGTGCGACAGGCCTTTGAGCGCTTGGATGAAGCAGAGCGACGCGACAAGGTAGAGAAGGGTTACCAGGTTCATGCTCATCTTTACTTCTGCCCCTCAGTCTTTGCGACTTTCTTCTTGAACATCTCCAGCATGCGCCGGGTGACGAGGAATCCGCCGAATACGTTGACCGCCGCCAGGGCCACGGCCAGGGTGCCCATGATCTTGCCGGCCGTGGTCACGGTCAGCGCGGCGGCCAGCATGGCGCCAACGATGACGATGGCCGAAATGGCGTTGGTGACCGCCATCAGCGGTGTGTGCAGGGCGGGCGTGACGTTCCACACCACGTGATAGCCGACATAGATCGCCAGCGCGAAGATGATCAGGTTGTAGATGCCGTCCGAAATCAGCATGTCTTCCATTGTCCTGGCTCCTTAACCGTTCTTGCGGATGACCTGGCCGTCGCGGCACATCAGGCACGCGGCGACGATGTCGTCTTCGAGGTTGATCGACAGCGCGGCTTCCTGGGTGCAGATCAGCTTGAGGAAGTCCAGCAGGTTGCGCGCATACAGCGCCGAGGCGTCGGCGGCGACCTGCGCCGGCAGGTTGGTCGGGCCGACCAGGGTCACGCCCTGCTCCACCACCACTTGGTCGGCGACGGTCAGGGGGCAGTTGCCGCCTTGAGCGGCGGCCAGGTCGATGACCACGGAGCCTGGCTTCATCTGCGCCACGGTTTCAGCGCTGAGCAAGGTCGGCGCCTTGCGGCCGGGAATCAGGGCCGTGGTAATGACGATGTCGGCTTGTTTGGCGCGCTCGTGTACCGCCTGGGCCTGGCGTTGCATCCAGCTCGCTGGCATCGGCCGGGCATAGCCGCCTACACCCTCGGCGCATTCACGTTCCTCGTCGGTCTCGTAGGGCACGTCGATGAACTTGGCACCCAGGGACTCGATCTGCTCCTTCACCGCCGGTCGCACATCGGACGCCTCGATCACCGCACCCAGGCGCTTGGCCGTGGCGATGGCCTGCAAGCCGGCGACACCGGCGCCCAGAATGAGCACGCGGGCGGCTTTGACGGTGCCGGCGGCGGTCATCAGCATGGGCATGAAGCGTGGGTAGTGATGCGCGGCCAGCAGCACCGCCTTGTAGCCGGCGATATTGGCCTGAGAGGACAGCACGTCCAGGCTCTGGGCGCGCGAAGTGCGGGGTGCGGCTTCCAGGGCGAAGGCGGTAATGCCGCGCTCGGCCATCTTGGCAATGCGTTCATTGTTGAACGGGTTGAGCATGCCGACCAGAACGGTGCCGCTGTTGATCTGGGTGAGTTCGCTGTCGTCCGGAGCGACGACCTTGAGGACCAGTTCAGCGCCGAAGGCATCGGCGGCGCTGCCGATCGAGGCGCCCACGGCTTCATAGGCAGTGTCCGGAATGCTGGCATTGACGCCGGCACCGCGCTGGACGGTGACCTGGTGCCCTTGGGCCACCAATTTCTTGATGGTTTCCGGGGTAGCGGCAACCCGTGTCTCACCCGTCTGCGTTTCGAGAGGAACACCAATGTGCACGACTTATCTCCTGCGTGATCTTGTATTGATAAACCAGCGCACTACGGATGGTGCGTCTGGGGCGGCCGATCAGCACAAATCCCCCCTGAGTACAGGTGGGCGAGGCATTTTGCAGACGATCCCTGGGGCCTTCAACCGGTTATGAAGTGATACGATCTCAAAACTACAAGTCACCCTGTGACCGTATGTCGCAAGGACAGGCTTCCAGCCCGTCAAAAACGGGACATTGGGAGATTAGGAGAAAAATTCAGAAAATTTTGAGAAATTTCGTAGGGGTCTGTGCGGAGGTGGTAAATACCGCTGAAACCCGCGTGGTTAGCAGGGTTAACGCAAAAAAGCGTGCGACCTGAACAGTTTATTGATATGCGACAGATTAATACATCTGTAGGTTTCAGCTATATTTGACTACTGAGTCAGGAAGCCTTCGAGTCCTTGTGTTTTGCGGTGTAGCACTGGGCTTGCTGCACCAGCCAGTCGCGAAATGCCCTTAGCGAGGCCGACTCCACCTTGCGCTCGGGAATCATCAGGTAATAAGCCTTGGCACTTGTCAGCGCTTGTTGGCTGGCGATCACCAGCCTGCCCTCCTCCAGTTCACGCTGGATCAGGAACGGCGGGATCAGCGCAATGCCCATCTCGTGCATCGCCGCCTGGCCCAGCATCGAGAATAGTTCATAACGCGGACCTGTCATGTCGCCATCCACGCTCATGTCCAAGCTGGCGAACCACTGTCGCCAGGCATAGGGGCGGGTGGTCTGCTGCAACAGCGGCAGCTGGGCAATCTGCCGGGCGTCGAGCGATGCTTGGCCCTCCAGCAACGCAGGGCTGCAGACCGGCATCGGGTTCTCACCCATCAGGCGATGGGCTTGGGTGCCAGACCAGTCGGCGTCACCGAAATAGATGGCAGCGTCGAACGGGGTGTCGGCAAACAGGAAGGGCCGTGTGCGGTTGGTGAGATTGACCGTAACTTCCGGATGGAGCTGCTGGAAGTCTTTCAGTCGAGGCAGCAACCACTGCGTGCCGAAAGTCGGTACCACGGCCAGCTCGATCACGTTGGCGCCCTGCTGGCGCATTACCGACAGGGTGTCGCGCTCCACCGCATCGAGTTGCGCGGCTACCTGGCGGCTGTAGGAAAGCCCAGCTTCAGTGAGCTTTACCCCGCGATGCGAGCGTCGGAACAGTTCGACATGAAGATAGGCTTCCAGCCCACCAATCTGACGACAGACAGCTCCTTGGGTCAGGGCAAGTTCCTTTGCAGCCTTGGTAAAGCTCTCGTGGCGCGCGGCCGCCTCGAAGCAGATCAGTGCGGTGGTGCTGGGGATCTTGCGTCGCATGTACAACTACCTCACTCATGACCAGAGCGCAGAGTAGGAATGTATGCACTACTGAGTGAGAAAATATCACAGCAGCGTGCGTATTCCTCGTTTGTCGCGCGCGTGGATCGAGCCTAGGATCAATGCACAAGCACCCTGCTCTCACTTCTGGAGGATTTCGCCGATGGCCGGTAAAGCAAGCTTCAACTGGATCGATCCACTGCTGCTCGATCAGCAGCTCACTGAAGAAGAGCGCATGGTGCGTGACAGCGCTTATCACTTCGCCCAGGACAAGCTGGCCCCTCGCGTGCTGGAGGCTTTCCGCCACGAGCAGACCGACCCCGCGATCTTCCGCGAGATGGGTGAAGTCGGCCTGCTGGGCGCGACCATTCCCGAGGTGTACGGCGGCAGCGGCCTGAACTATGTGTGCTACGGCTTGATCGCCCGTGAAGTGGAGCGTATCGATTCGGGCTACCGTTCGATGATGAGCGTGCAATCTTCGCTGGTGATGGTGCCGATCAATGAGTTCGGCAGCGAAGAACAAAAGCAGAAATACCTGCCCAAGCTGGCCAGCGGTGAGTGGATCGGCTGTTTCGGCCTCACCGAGCCCAACCATGGCTCCGATCCGGGCGCGATGATTACCCGGGCCAAGCAGGTCGACGGCGGCTATCGTCTGAGCGGCAGCAAGATGTGGATCACCAACAGTCCAATCGCCGATGTTTTCGTGGTCTGGGCCAAGGATGATGCCGGGGATATCCGCGGCTTCATTCTGGAGAAGGGCTGGCAGGGTCTGAGCGCGCCGGCGATCCATGGCAAGGTCGGGCTGCGCGCGTCGATCACGGGCGAGATCGTGATGGACAACGTGTTCGTGCCCCAGGAGAACATCTTCCCGGACGTTCGGGGACTCAAGGGTCCATTCACCTGCTTGAACTCGGCGCGTTATGGCATTTCGTGGGGCGCTCTGGGCGCCGCCGAAGCGTGCTGGCACACAGCGCGCCAATACACCTTGGACCGCCAGCAGTTTGGCCGGCCGTTGGCCGCGAACCAGTTGATCCAGAAGAAGCTGGCGGACATGCAGACCGAGATTACCCTGGGCTTGCAGGGATGCCTGCGCTTGGGGCGAATGAAGGATGAAGGTACTGCGGCCGTGGAAATCACCTCGATCATGAAGCGCAACTCCTGCGGCAAGGCCCTGGATATCGCGCGCATGGCCCGTGACATGCTTGGCGGCAACGGGATTTCCGATGAGTTCGGCGTCGCCCGTCACCTGGTGAACCTGGAGGTGGTGAACACCTATGAGGGTACTCACGATGTCCATGCCCTGATCCTTGGACGCGCCCAGACCGGCATCCAGGCATTCTATTAATAGAGGAGCCGGCTCATGGGTGCGCTATCACATCTGCGGGTACTCGACCTTTCACGCGTGCTGGCGGGCCCTTGGGCCGGCCAGATACTGGCCGACCTTGGCGCTGACGTGATCAAGGTCGAGCGCCCCGGCAGCGGCGACGATACGCGCGCCTGGGGACCGCCCTTCCTCAAGGATGCCCAGGGCGAGAACACCAGCGAAGCGGCCTATTACCTGGCAGCCAATCGCAACAAGCGGTCGGTCACCATCGACTTCACCCAGCCTGAGGGCCAGCGCCTGGTGCGTGAGCTGGCCGCCAGGTCGGATATTGTCATCGAGAACTTCAAGGTTGGTGGGTTGGCTGCGTATGGTCTGGACTACGAGAGCCTCAAGGTGGTCAACCCGAAGCTTATCTATTGCTCGATCACTGGCTTCGGTCAGACCGGCCCTTACGCCAAGCGGGCTGGCTACGACTTCATGATCCAGGGGCTGGGCGGGCTGATGAGCCTGACTGGCCGCCCGGAAGGTGCAGAAGGTGCGGGGCCGGTGAAGGTCGGGGTGGCGCTGACCGATATCCTGACGGGGTTGTATTCCACCGTGGCGATTCTCGCCGCCCTCGCCCACCGCGACCAGGAAGGCAGTGGTCAGCACATCGACATGGCGCTGCTGGATGTGCAGGTGGCGTGTCTGGCCAACCAGGCGATGAATTACCTCACCACCGGAATCGCGCCGCGGCGATTGGGCAATGCGCATCCTAATATAGTGCCGTATCAGGACTTCCCTACGGCCGATGGCGACTTCATCCTCACCGTGGGTAATGACGGGCAATTCCGCAAGTTCGCTGAAGTGGCGGGCCAGCCTCAGTGGGCGGATGATCCGCGGTTTGCTACTAATAAGCAGCGGGTGGCTCACCGTGCCGAATTGATCCCGCTGATCCGCCAGGCCACGGTGTTCAAGACAACGGGTGAGTGGGTGAGCCAGCTGGAAAGGGCTGGGGTGCCTTGCGGGCCAATCAATGACTTGGCGCAAGTGTTCCAGGATCCCCAGGTTCAGGCGCGCGGGTTAGCGGTCAGCCTCCCCCATGCGCTGGCCGGCAGCGTGCCGCAGGTGGCCAGCCCGATCCGTTTGTCGGGCACGCCTGTGGAGTATCGCAGTGCACCTCCCTTGCTGGGTGAACACACCGAAACCGTACTGGCGCAGGTGCTGGGGCTCGATAGCGCCGGCATTCAGCGTTTGAGAGAGGCCGGCGTACTGTGAAGCCCTTTGATCGTTGGTGACGCGCGCTATATAAGGTGCAGCGAATGTTTTGAAACTTTTCTGAAATAAACCCTTGACGGTGTTTCAAATCCCCTTATAATGCGCCCCACTTCCAGCGTAGTTGGAACGGAAAACTCCTTGAGATTCAAAGAGTTGAACGTTTAAGGCAGCACTGGAGGGGCTTCGATCGAACGATCGG
>JAEWGL010000246.1 GCA_023388335.1 Pseudomonadota bacterium
ACGATCGTTACTTGCCACGAGCGGTGCGCCGAGTGGACATTCCTAAGCCTGATGGCGGGATCAGAACACTTGGCGTTCCCACAGTGCTGGATCGACTCATTCAGCAGGCGCTCCATCAAGTACTGCACCCTACTCGATCCTGGGCAACCCAGGCAGATGCAGGCCGGGCTATCTGGCGATTCACGGCGCCTGATCCTGGGCTTGCATGGGGCGCACGCTGACCGTGATGCAGGTCTGCCTGTCAAGGTTATAGATGACCCAGCTCAGCGCCTTGGTGGGTTGTTGTTCGACGCTGCTGAGCACTTGCTTTTCAATGACCGCACGGGCGTCGCTGCCGGATAAGGCAATGGTAATGACGTCCTTCGAATCGACTCCCTTGATGGTGCACTCGGGCGGGGGCGCAGAGGCCTGCGGTGTCTCGACTGTCGTAGCGTGTTTCTCCTTGCTGCTCGGAATGTACAGCGACTTGTAATTGAAGTTGAGTGTCAGAAAAAACAGTACGGTCAGAAAAAAGGGGAAACACACCAGAAACCATGTATAGATGGTCTGGCTCCCTTCGCTTAAAAAAGGCAGCGAAGCCAGCGCGGAGGCTTCGATGATGCCCGCGAATAATGGCGATGATGGTCAGCGGGCTCGTTGGTTCTACACGGCTCATGTCGGGTTGCCTGTCGATGCGTTGACTACCTTTAGCATGCCGGTGAAAAGCCCAATAGCCTGTGCCATTTCGTCCAGAGGAACCGGTTCCGGCGTCATCGTTATCGAATGTTAATTTTTCCTAACTTAATTGGCGAAATTTCCTACCGGATTAAATGACGGCCTGATGACGGGTTGAACGCATTCTGATGCTAGCTTTGGCAAGTAAATGATCTACTGGCAGGGCTTTAGCAACTGTAACTAAATTATGCAGGTTGTAGGAAGTTTCCTTTTTGCTCGTAGGTCCCCTCCTTGCTTGTAAGTCTGCGGGAAGTCGCAACCCCTTAATATATGCAGTTAGGCTATCGTGCGACTTCAAAACTAGAAAAACCGAAACTTTGGATATCCCATGAATAAAGTGTTGATCGTGGATGATCACCCAGTTATTCGCCTGGCCGTACGCATGCTGATGGAGCGGCATGGCTACGAGGTCGTGGCGGAAACGGACAACGGTGTGGATGCACTGCAACTGGCGCGGGAATGCCTTCCGGATATCGTCATACTGGACATCGGCATCCCCAAGCTCGATGGTCTGGAGGTCATCGCCCGGCTGGTCGCCGGCCATGCCGCGCTCAAGGTGTTGGTCCTTACCTCCCAGGCGGCTGGCCATTTTTCCATGCGCTGCATGCAGGCCGGAGCGGCGGGGTACGTCTGCAAGCAGCAGGACCTGACAGAGCTGCTCAGTGCGATCAAGGCGGTCCTGTCCGGTTACAGCTACTTCCCGAATCAGGCGTTGCACAAGGTTCGCACCAACCTCAATGGCGGCAGCGAATCCGAAATGGTCGGCCGTCTTTCCGGCAGGGAGATGATGGTTCTGCAGCAACTGGCCCAAGGCAAATCCAATAAGGAAATCGCCGACGGCATGTTCCTCAGCAACAAGACGGTCAGCACCTACAAGACGCGCCTGTTGCTCAAGCTCAACGCCCGCTCGCTGGTCGACCTGATAGAGCTCGCCCAGCGTCATGGACTGGCGTAGGCGTACGTCAGGCAATGCAGCACACATAAAAAAGCCTCCATGATGGAGGCTTTCAGTGTCCGGGTTGCGGCGCTTGAGCGCTACAGGTCGTAATCGTAGTCAGCCAGCTGGCGCTGCAGGCGTCGCTCTTCCAGCAGGTTGTCGATGGTGCGGCGCTTGCTCAGGTTGGTCTTTGCCGGTTCAGCCTGGGGTTCGTCGTCGTCGGTGCCGTTGAAGTCATCATCGATTATCAGGTCTTCTTTATCGGTGCTCATGTGTCACTCCAAGCCAAGAGGGCCATTGGCCGACCTTATAGCGAGAAACTTCGAGCGGGTAAAAAAGATTTTTTCAATCGTGACGTAGGAATTTTCCCTATTGCATCAATCGTCGGAGGTTTTGTGCTTGTATTCGCACAGGTCTTCGATGCGACAGCTACCACAGCGAGGCTTACGCGCCTGGCACACGTAGCGGCCATGCAGGATCAGCCAGTGGTGGGCATCGAGCAGATAGTCCTTGGGAACGAACTTGAGCAGTTTGCGCTCGACTTCGACCACGTTCTTGCCGGGGGCGAGGCCGGTACGATTGCTGACCCGGAAGATATGCGTATCGACCGCCATCGCCACTTGGCGGAACGCGGTGTTCAACACCACGTTGGCGGTCTTGCGTCCCACCCCGGGCAGCGCTTCGAGTGCCTCTCGGGTCTGCGGGACCTCGCTGCCGTGCCGTTCGATCAGCAACCGACAGGTTTCGATGACGTTTTTCGCCTTGCTGTTGTATAAGCCGATGGTCTTGATGTACTCGCTCAGGCCCTCGACACCGAGCGCGTAGATCGCCTCCGGGGTGTTGGCTACCGGAAACAGGCGGGCCGTGGCCTTGTTGACGCCGACGTCGGTGGCCTGGGCTGACAGCGTCACGGCAACCAGCAGCTCGAAAGGCGTGGTGTAGGCCAGTTCGGTCTTGGGGTCGGGATTGTCTTCGTGCAGCCTGCGAAAGATTTCCAGGCGTTTGGCAGCATTCATGAGGTCAAAGGTTTCCTTGACGGCGCGAGGGGCCATGCCCCAGACACGCCTCGGCCCAGGGCAGGCTGCCGTTTCATCACGCACAATGCGAGCGAAGCAGCAGCCGACCCTGGGCCGAGGCTGAGGGGATTACTTGATGCGCTGGCCAGGCTTGGCGCCACTGTCGGGGCTCAGCAGGTAGATCTCTTCGCCGCCAGGGCCGGCGGCCATGACCATGCCTTCCGATACGCCAAAGCGCATCTTGCGTGGCTTGAGGTTGGCCACCATCATGGTCAGGCGGCCTTCGAGCTTGGCCGGATCCGGATAGGCCGACTTGATGCCGGAGAACACGTTGCGCTGCTCGTCACCGATATCCAGGGTCAGGCGCAGCAGCTTGTCGGCACCTTCCACGGCTTCGGCCTTGAGAATCAGAGCCACGCGCAGGTCGACCGCGGCGAAGGTGTCAAATTCGATCTCGGCCGAGAGCGGCTCCTTGGTCAGTTCGCCGTTGCCGGCAGGCGCAGTGTTGCCTTGGGCCGCGGCCAGGTCTTCCTTGCTGGCGGCGACCATGGCCTCGACCTTGGCCGGTTCGATACGGCTCATCAACGCTTTGAACGGGTTCAGCTTGTGGTTTTCCAGGCGGGTCAGGTGAGCGCCCCAGGTCAGCGGCGTGACGTTGAGGAAGGCTTCTGCGTCGGCGGCCAGCAGCGGAAGCACCGGCTTGAGGAAGATCACCAGCTGACGGAAGAGGTTGATGCCTTGGGCGCAGATGGCCTGGACTTCATCCTGCTTGCCGTCCTGCTTGGCCAGCGCCCAGGGCGCCTTCTCGGCGATCCAGGCGTTGGCGCGGTCGGCCAGGGCCATGATCTCGCGCATGGCACGGGCGAAGTCGCGGCTCTCATAGGCTTCGGCGATCGAGGGCGCGGCCGCGAGGAAGGCCTCGGTCAGCTCCGGCGCGGCGTCACCACCGACCAGCACGCCGTCGTTGCCTTTGTGGATGAAGCCCGCGCAACGGCTGGCGATATTGACCACCTTGCCGACCAGGTCGGAGTTCACCTTCTGCACGAAGTCATCCAGGTTCAGGTCCAGGTCGTCGACGCCACGGCCCAGCTTGGCCGCGTAGTAGTAACGCAGGTATTCGGGCTGCAGGTGGTCCAGGTAGGTGCGGGCCTTGATGAAGGT
>JAEWGL010000024.1 GCA_023388335.1 Pseudomonadota bacterium
AAAGCCTGCAAGCGCGGCGCAATACTCTGTGGGAGTGGCGGTTCGGCGCTCCGACTTGCCCGCGAAGCAGGCACCGCGGTGTATGGCACCGGCTTCGCCGGTGTTCGCGGGCAAGCCCGCTCCCACACCTACCGCGGCGGTCATAAGTATTCCATGCACGACGGCTGAGCCAAGGCTGAGCGGCTTCCAATTCCGGCCCCTACCGCCGACGCCGCGGACACCTCATACCCTGTGGGAGCGGGTTTACCCGCGAATGGCCCGTCCAAACAACGACGGTGGGACGGGCGCTTCGCCCTCGATTCGCGGGCAAGCCCGCACACACCACCGCGGCGGTCATAAGTATTCCATGCACGACAGCTGAACCAAGGCTGAGGGCTTCCAATTCCGGCATCGACCGCCGACGCCGCGGACACCTCATACCCTAATGGGAGCGGGTTTACCCGCGAATGGCCCGTTTCAGCTCAAACGCCCGGCTGGCGCATACGGCGCCGGATCGATGATCGGCTCGTGCCCAAGCAACAGGTCACTGAACAATTGGCAGGACGCCGGCGCCAGCACCAGGCCGTTGCGGTAATGCCCGCAGTTCAGCCACAGCCCGGCATGCCCTGGTACCTCGCCGATGTACGGAATGCCTTCGGGCGACCCTGGCCGCAGACCTGCCCAGTGCGCCACGGGGATGGCATCGGCAAGGGCCGGCAACAGCTCGATCGCCGAGGCCGTCAGGCTTTGCAGGGCCTGCTCGGTCGGGGTCTTGTCATACCGGGCATGCTCCAGCGTGCTGCCCACCAGAATATGCCCATCACGTCGTGGAATGGCATAGCGCCCCTTGGCCAGTACCATGCTCGACAAGAAGTCTTCGGCACACTTGTAGAGGATCATCTGGCCCTTGACCGGCTCGACCGGCAGCTCCAGGCCCAAAGTGCGCAGCAGGTCGCCGCTCCAGGCGCCCGCGCTCAAGACCACCTCATCGGCAGCAAGCAGGCCCTGGTCGGTCTGCACGCCGGTGATCCTCCCGCCCATCTGGCTGAAGCCGCTGACTTGGCAATGCTCGCGCAGGGTGACGTTCGGCAGCGCCAGCAACGCTGCCTTCAGCGATTTGACCAGGCGCGGATTACGTACGTTGGCCACCCCGGCCATGTAGATCGCCCGCTTGAAACCGGCGCCAAGCACCGGCACGGCATCGTAGGCAGCCGAGATGTCCACCGCGCTGAGCGGACGGCCTTCGCGGCTCGCCCAGGCCAGTGCCTGGGCTTCGTCGTCCAGGTCCAGCCAATACAGACCGGTGGTATGCACCTCGGGATCGATACCCGTGCTGGCGAACAGGTGCTCGCCCAGCTGGGGATAAAAATCCTGCGACCAATGCGCCAAGGCTGTTACCGCCGGGCTGTAGCGCCAAGGATAGAGCGGCGAGACGATACCGCCGCCCGCCCAGGACGACTCGCGCCCTACCTCGCCCTGATCGCACACCACCACCCGCTCGACCTCTGCCGCCAGGTTGAACGCTGTCAGCAGGCCGATGACCCCGCCGCCGACAATCACTACTTGCTTGCTCATTTGTCGATCCAACACCTGAAGTAAACCGCGACGCCAGCGGCGTCATTCAACCTTCAGCTTCCCCAGCAACCCGTCGCACCCTCGGCACTGCCTGGGTTGCCTTGCACACCGGCCTGATCGAGCGAAAAATCGCCACATCGATCATCGTCCATCAGCCCTCGAGGCAAACGCCGGGCGACCAGGCGAAAGGTCTTGCCCTCACGCTGCGCCTGCAGGCTGTAGTAACGGCTGCCCAGCGGCAACGGTGTCACCAGGGCTTCGCTGTCGGTGTACTGGCCGACACGGGCATAGTGGCGTTCGAGGCGCAAGGCGCTGTCATGCAGCATGCTCACGGCTTCGCTGCGCGCGGCACGCCGGACCTGGTCACTGTAACTGGGGTAGGCAATGCCCGCCAGCATGCCGACCACAGCCACGACAAGCAACAATTCGATCAGGCTCAAGCCTCGTTGTCCGGTGTGCATGTCAGTGCTCCTGCAGCCGCTGGCGCCACATGATGCGCTGCAGTGCGCCGTTCTCGTCGAGCGCCAGCACCGTTTCCAGTACATGCCGCGCCCTTCGCTCTCGGCTGACCGAGGTCACCCGCAGCAAGGTCATCGGCTGACCCTGCGGCATGTGCGCCACCTGCTCGCTTTCGCCCAGGTTCTGCAACACATAGAACCCCTGCTCTGTTGTCTGCCAGGACAGCCCTGATGCGCCCTGCCGACCGGCTCCCTCGATCTCGTGGGCTTCGGGCGCGGGCAGGCAGTACTGGCAAGGCGGCGGGAGTGTTTGCAACAGGCGCCGCTCGCCCTCGGCCAAGGTCGCTTCGGCCTGCTCCAAGGCCTGGACACTGGCTTGCAGGTTGCCTGCCATACGCTCCTGTAACAGCGCCGACTGCAATGCCGACCCGCTGAGCAGGCCTAGCATCAGCGTCAGGGCCAGGCCGATCAGCAGAACTACCCCGCGCTGCCCGCTCATGCGCCAGGCAACCGGTTGCGCAGGGTGACGCTCAGGTCATAGCGCTGCTCGATGCCACGGTGTGCGTCGAACAGGGTCAGTTGCACGTCGATCCATTGACGCTCGCCGTGGGCCTGCCGCGTTATCCGCAAGTCGCGTACCTGATCGATCAACGCCGAGGTATTGCCACCGCTGGAAAGCAACAGCCTGTCACCCACCAGGCGGTAGACCTGCCGACGAATCGGCAATGCGAGCTCTCCTTCGCGCGCAGTGTGATGCTTGTCATGGACGCGGGCCCAAGTGCGGCAGTCCGTGGCCACGGTCCAGTCGGGCCGCCTGGCGGCAGCCGGCAATCCCGCGCTGATCAGGCTCAGGCTGAGCAGGCGGCCATCACCGGCCTTGAGCAGCTCCAGTGGCCGGGCAAACGCTTGGGCGGCGGCAGGATCGGCGAAGGCATCGGCCCCCAGATGCAGACAACCGAACATACCGGTCATGCGCAGGTCCAGCGCCAAGCGCTGCAGGGCCAGGCGCGCATCATCCTGCAAGCGCGCCGACGCCTGCTGCAGCTGCCAGGACTGGTGGACCGAAATCGTCACCTGGCTCGCCGCCGCCAGCAACACAAGCCCCAGCGCCAACGCCAGGTTCCCCTCCAGCAGGCCAAACCCCCGTTGATGCCTCATGGCGCCACACCCGGTGCCGCCGCATCGCCCGCCTGCCCGCGTTCGAACTGGTTGTGGGTCAGATAGGCCGCCTGGGTGCTGTGAAGTGCTCCCTCGGTAGCCTGCAGCGCCCGTACCTGCAGCGCTGCTCCGGAGAACAGGCTCAGTGCGAGCACCACCAGGGCCACCAGCACTTCCAACAGCGTCATCCCTTGTTGCCGTACCGACATCGTTGCGCCTCCTGCGACTTTTCCACCGAACTTTACCGGCCCTGCCGACTGGACCTCCCTGCCCGTCAGCTTCGAAGCTATAGCCAAGCACTTCCTGGGAGGAATGCACGGTGCGGCAACGAGGCGTAACACTGATACAACTCTTGGCAGGCCTGGCACTGCTGGGGCTGCTTACGCAGATAGGGATTCCGTCCTACAGCCATATGAACAGTGAGCTGCAGCTGCAGACCGCGGCCGGGGACCTCGTGCAGGCGTTACGGGTCGCGCGCAACGAGGCAGTGCTGCGCCATCAGGTGGTGGTGGTCGAACCCTTGCAGGGCGACTGGGGGACAGGCTGGCGTATCTTTCTGGCGCGGGATGGGGAGTTGCTGCGGGAAAAGCGTCTTGCACGGCGGTTGACCATCGTTGGCAACCAGCCGTTGGCGCAACAGGTCAGGTTCAGCAGCTTGGGGGTGCCGCTGCAACTGGGCGGCAGATTGCACCTGTGCCAGCGTGACGAGGGCATGAGCCGTTATCAGGTGGTGCTATCGTCAAGCGGCAGGGTCAGCCTGCGCGAGGAGGTGCACACCTCCCCGCACTGCGCAGGCATCCTGTCAGGTCAGCGAGCGAACCCGCAGTTCCTTGGGCATCGAGAAGGTGATGTTCTCTTCACGCCCATCGAGCTCTTCAGCGCCGGTAGCGCCCCACTCGCGAAGCTGCGTGATCACCCCGCGCACCAGCACCTCGGGCGCCGAAGCACCCGCCGTGATACCGATCCGCCCGACACCGTCGAACCAGTCACGCTGCAGGTCCTCGGCACCGTCAATGAGGTAAGCCGGGGTGGCCATGCGCTCGGCCAGCTCCCGCAGGCGATTGGAGTTGGAGCTGTTGGGGCTGCCGACCACCAGTACCACGTCGCACTCGTCGGCCAATTGCTTGACGGCGTCCTGGCGGTTCTGGGTGGCGTAGCAGATATCGTCCTTGCGCGGGCCGCCGATGTTCGGGAAGCGAGTACGCAGGGCATCGATGACCCGGCTGGTGTCATCCATCGACAAGGTGGTCTGGGTCACGAAAGCCAGCCGGTCCGGATCGCGCACTTGCAGGGTGGCGACATCCTTCTCGTCCTCGACCAGGTAGATGGAGCCGCCGTTGCTGGCGTCATATTGCCCCATGGTGCCTTCGACCTCCGGATGACCGGCGTGGCCGATGAGGATGCACTCCTTGCCATCGCGGCTGTACTTGGCGACCTCGATATGCACCTTGGTCACCAGCGGACAGGTCGCATCGAAGACCTTCAGGCCGCGGCTGGCCGCTTCCTGGCGCACGGCCTGGGAAACCCCGTGGGCACTGAAGATGACGATGACGTCGTCCGGTACCTGGTCCAGCTCCTCGACAAAGATGGCGCCACGGGCGCGCAGGTCTTCGACCACGAACTTGTTGTGCACCACTTCATGGCGCACGTAGATCGGTGGGCCGAAGACTTCCAGCGCGCGGTTGACGATTTCGATCGCCCGATCCACGCCCGCGCAGAAGCCGCGGGGATTGGCGAGTTTGATTTGCATGCTCGGCTCCAGGCTTACAACGCCTTCACGTCGAGGATTTCCACCTCGAAGCTCAGGGTCTTGCCAGCCAGTGGGTGATTGAAGTCGATGGTCACCTGGGCGTCATCGAACGCCTTGACCACCCCGGGCAGCTCGGTATTGGCGGCATCGTTGAAGATCACCAGCAGGCCTTCGGAGAGCGTCATGTCGGTGAACTGCGAGCGTGGCATGATTTGCACGTTCTGCGGGTTGGGCTGACCGAAGGCGTTTTCCGGCGCGACGGTCACGGTG